>NZ_PPEL01000017.1 GCF_002899695.1 Rubneribacter badeniensis | reverse complement strand
ATCTACAGCACCCCCGCGACGCCCTCATGCAGCCGCACGGCCACCAGCGCCCCGCACGCCAGCGCGGTGCCCGCCAAGGCGGCGGCGTCGAGCGCGCGGAACGCGGGGCGGCGGTAGGCCGTCTTGCGGCCCGGCCGGTCGATGCCGCGCGCCACGGCAGCCGCGGCCAGCTCCTCGGCGATCTTCGCCGAGCGCAGCATGAGCGGCACGGCCAGCGCCTCGAACATGGGCGCGGGGCGCGTAAGCAGGTTGCGGACGGAAAGCTCCAGCCCGCGCAGACGCATGGACGCGCTCACGGCCGCGGCCTCCTCGCGCAGGGTGGGGAAGTAGCGCAGCATGATGGCGAAGGGGATCACGAGCGAGCGCGGCATGCGCAGCGCGTACAGCGCGGCCGTGAGGTCGCCTGTTTTCGTGCTGGTGGCGAACACGACGGCGAACAGGGCCACGGGCATGGCGGTGCGCGCCAGCAGCATGGCCGACCCCAGCGCCCCGGCCGCGCCGGCGGGCAGATGGCCGGCCAGCGCGAACAGCCCGACGATGACGAGGTAGCCGCCGATGAACGACAGCGCCGTGCGGGCGCGTCCCATCGCGAAGCACAGCGCCGCTACCACGGCGAACAGCACGCTGCCCCATGCAAGGTCCTTCACGAGCGCTCCGGTGAACACGATGAGGCAGAGCAGGATGAGCTTCGTGCGCACATCGAGCCGATCCGCCCGCGTGGCGGCGGTTTTCTTCTGCATGAAACCCTCTTTCCAAACGAAGCGTTTGCGATACCATAAAAAAGTAACCATTGGAGAACATGAGCGCGAGGGCGGCGGGAAGGAAAGGACCGGGCTCATATGAAAAACGGCGAATCGGATAGGTTTGAGGGGCGTGGGGCCGAAGATGAGCGGGGGATCGCGAAAACGTGTGGCAGGCGCGATGCGCGGGAGGAGGGCGCGAGGTTCGTCAACGAGACGTTCGACGACGCCTTGGCGCGTATCGGGCTGCTGCCCGCGCCGCCTGTGACAGGCGAAGCCGGGGGCGTTTTGTACCGGGGCGACGGCGTGCGTTCGACGGGCTGGTACTGGGCGTGGTCGCTCGGGCGCGAGGCCGTGGTGGCGTCGTGTGACTTCACCCTGCTGTGCAGCTGCGAGTTCAGTTTCGATTTTCACCGCTACTTCGCGGTGCGTCGCGAGAGGGCGGGGCTGCTGCCGCCCTGCGAGGCGCGCGCTTTTCTGGAAACGCGTTCGCGTCCGGCGGCGTTGCTGCTGCCGCGGGGAATCCGCTTCGCCTACACCGAGGTGGAGTACGCTGACGAGTACTGCCGCGCCAACTTGGGCGGCGGGCTGACCGAGGTTCTGGGGCCGGTGGCGGCAGTGCTCCAAGCGACCGGCGAGCGAGGCGCGTGGCGACCCGAGGTGGTGAGCCTGCTGAAAGCGCTCGAAGAGACGGCGCGGACCCATGCGGGCCAGACATCCCGATCGGGCCTCTCCCGCGCTTCTTGCGCGTCGGATGAGCTTATCCTGCGGGGATCGGTGGACGCTCTCATGGGGCAGGTGCTGCGGATGGAGGGGGATCGGATCGGATCCGTCGGCCGAGACGATGCTTTCGGCATTGCGGCGGTGGTGGAGCACATTCGCGCGCATCTCGACGAGCCGCTGAGGCAGGAGGATTTTCTTGCGCTTTCGCGTATGGGCAAGACGAAGTTCAAAAGCGTGTTCAAAGCGGTCATGGGCAAAACCGCCGCCGGCTTTGTGGCCGAGACGCGCATCGAGCACGCTTGCCAGCTGCTGCTTGATGGCAGCATGGCGGTGACGGACGTCGCGCGCGCATGCGGATACGAATCCCCCACGAGCTTTTCCGCGGCGTTTCGCCGCCGGACGGGGCTTTCGCCCCGTGCGTGGCGTCGTCGCGCGCGCATCGCATTCTCTGACGATCCGCAAGCTTTCGTTCGCCTTGCGCAGGGGATCAAGGGGATGGAGCGGGAGGGCGGACGGTAAGGGCCTTTCGGAAGGGGTCTTGCATGTTTGGGGCGGTCGCTCGCCTCAAGCGCGGCCCCTCGCTTTTTCGCGGATCCGGGGGTGTGCCGGATCTGCGGAGGTCGAGCGCGCGGATCGGGAGCGTCTGCCGATTTTTCGCGACGGGAAAGGGGAGGTCGCTCTATACTCGCTCCTGGAGGGCCGCATTCGATGCAAGGAGGGGCCGTGGCCGCGAACCGCCAGAAACTCAAGCTGCTCTACCTCATGCGCATGCTCATGGAGGAGACGGACTCCGAACGGGGGCTGACGATGGCGCAGATCCTCGAGGGATTGGAGGAGCTGGGCATCTCGGCCGAGCGCAAATCCGTCTACCGCGACATCGAGGCGCTGCGCGAGTTCGGCGTGGACGTGCGCGCTTATCAGCGCGCGCCGGTGGAGTACGGCGTGGAGGAGCGCGACTTCGCCTTCCCCGAGCTTGTGCTGCTCGTGGATGCGGTGCAAAGCTCGCGTTTCCTCACGCAGCGCAAAAGCGACGCGCTCGTAGAGGGGGTGAAGCGCCTCGCGTCTCGGCGCCAGCGCGCGCTGCTCGACAAGCGCGTGCACGTGGAGGGCCGCATCAAAATGCAGAACGAGTCGGTGTACTACAGCGTCGACCGCATCCAGGAGGCGCTTGCGAAGCGGCGCAAGGTGTCATTTCTCTATTTCAAATACGACGCGGCGAAGGAGAAGGTCGCGCAGCATGGCGGGGACCGCTACGTCGAGACGCCCGTGCAGCTTGTGTACGCCGAAGGGTACTACTATCTGGTGGCGTTCAACGAGAAGCACGACGGGTTCGCCACGTACCGCGTCGACCGCATGGACCGCATCCGCGTGCTCGACGAGCCGGCGGTGCGCAACGAGCGCATCGCCACGTTCGACGCGCAAAAGCTCGAGAGCCGTGCGTTCGGCATGTACAGCGGGAGCCCGGTCGCGGCGACGCTTTTGGTGAGCGACGAGGCGATGGGCGCGGTCATCGATCGGTTCGGGCGCGAGGTGAAGTCGTCTTTGGCGGGCGCGGGCAGGGCGCGCGTGCATGTGACCGTTATGAAGAGCCCCGTGTTCTTCGGCTGGCTCGCGCAGTTCGGCGACCGCGTGCGCGTGGAGAAGCCGCGGGCGCTCGCCGACGAGTACCGCGACTACCTCGCCGCCATCGCGGCCTCGTACGACGAGTAGGCGCCGCGAGCGGGGCGCGCTCATACCGCGCATGGAAGTGCGCGGACGGCGTGCCCGCCCAGCGCGATGCGGCCTCCGTCGTCGAGCGCGACCTGCGCTCCCACGAGCAGACCTTTCTCGTCGGTTTCCAGTTCGATGTCGACAACGGTGTGGTCGATGGCGTACGAACAGGGGCGAAAGCACTCCCAGTGCAGCGCGCATCCCAACGCCGCCGTGGGCGCTGCGGTGTCGACGGTGCCGAAGAGCAGCGCGATGTGCGGCGCGCGCATCGCGAACGCGGCAAGGTCGCATGCTTCGAGGCGCAGGACGGTCGGCGTGCCGGGGAGCCAAGAGCGTGCGCGTTCGTCCCAGAGCGCAAGCACGTCGGCCACCTGCTCGCCGACGACCGCGTGCGCCTGCCGGGCGCTTTCGTCGGCGAGGGCCAGCGGATCGTCGAACCATCGATGGTAGAGCCGTGCGAACGCCGTCGCGGCGCCGACGCCCCGGTTCATCGGGCGTCCCTCACGAAAAGCCCCGCGCGCACCTGCCTCCACGGTGCCGCCTCGGGATCCACCTGGAGGGCGCGCAGCTCGAACGCGTCGGCGTGTCCGAAGCGGCTCATGAGCGCGACGAGAGGGCTTTCGTCGGCGGGCAGGTACCCGATCTTGGTTCCGTCGAGGCGCACGGCCACCGCGTCGGGGTCGTGCGGGTTGTCGGGCTCGGGCGCGAGGCCGAGTGCGATGCCGGGTTTGAGCCGGTCGAGGACGAGCGCCCCGTCCCAATGCTGGAAGCCGGCGAGGTGGAAGGTCGCGAGATGGCGTGACGGCTCGTACATGGTGCTCCTCCTTCGTTTGCGAACCTGCAACGCATCATACGCGTGAGATTTTTCTTGCCTGTCCCTTCTGTGGGACTTGCGAAAAAAAGAACATCTGTACGATAGTTTTGCCAGTTCGTGCTGACCGTGTCGGTTCGCCGAGCGCTCGGGCGAAGGGGCAGGCGCTTGCGCTAGAATACGGAGGAGTTCGTTCGATCAGGGTGGAGGAGACGTTGACGAGACTATCGATCGCGCCGCGGGCGCGCGATGACGCGGGGGTGGCCGCGGTGGCCGAGCGCTTTTCCCGGCGCGTGCGCACCGTGCCGCCGGGGACGTGCCCCCTTGCGTTCGAGCTGTCGTTTCTGCAGGCGTCGGCGGCGCAAACGTGCGGAAAGTGCGTGCCGTGCCGCGACGGATTGCCGCAGCTTGCGGCGATGCTTTCTCGCGTGGTGTCGTGCGAGGCCAACGAGGGGGATGTTGCGCGCATGCGCGCGCTCGCCGAAATGGTGCGCGACACTTCGGACTGCGCCATCGGCTACGAGGCGGCCGGGGCCCTGCTCGATGGCCTCGCCGCGTTCTCCGACGAGCTCGAAAGCCACCTGACGGCGGGTCGTTGCCAGAAGGGGGTGGGGCAGACCGTTCCGTGCGAGACGCTTTGCCCTGCGCATGTGGACGTGCCGGGCTATATCGCATGCGTGGCCGCAGGCGCCTACGCCGATGCGGTGAACGTCGTGCGCAAGGACAATCCGTTTCCCACGGCCTGCGCGTTCGTGTGCGAGCATCCCTGCGAGGCGCGCTGCCGCCGCGCGCTCATCGACGCGCCCGTGAACATCCGCGGCATCAAGCGCTACGCGGTGGACGCCGCTTCGGCAGACACCGTGGCACCGCCGCCGCGCAGCGTGGACACCGCGCGCACGGTTGCCGTGATCGGCGGCGGCCCGAGCGGTTTGACCTGCGCGTACTTTTGCGCGCTCATGGGCCATCGCGTGACGGTGTTCGAGGCGCGCGAACGTCTCGGCGGCATGATGCGCTACGGCATCCCCGCGTACCGCTTTCCGCGCGAGCGCCTCGACGAGGACATCCGCAGCATCATGCAGGCCGGAACCATTACCGTGCGCTGCGGCGTCGAGGTGGATGCGGAGACGCTGCGCGACATAGCGGGAACGTTCCACGCCGTGTACGTGGCCGTGGGCGCGCAGGCGGGCAAGGGGCTTTCGCTTCCGGGAGCGCAGGCCGAGGGCGTGCTTTCGGCGGTGGATCTTCTGGGGGCCGTCGGCGATGGCGCGCAGCCCGATTTCTCGGGCAAGCGCGTGGTCGTGGTGGGCGGCGGCAACGTGGCCATGGACTGCGCCCGCACGGCGGTCCGTGCGGGCGCCGAGGAGGTGTCGGTGGTGTACCGCCGCCGTCGCGAGGATATGACGGCGCTCGCCACCGAGGTGGAGAGCGCCGTGGCCGAGGGCGTGGAGCTCATCACGCTCGAGGCTCCGGAGCGCATCGAGCGCGACGGAAAGGGGCGCTGCGCGGCGCTCGTCACGCGCCCGCAGATGATCGGCCCCGTGAAGCGCGGCCGACCCGCGCCCGTCGCGGCCGACAAGCCCGAGCGTCTCATTCCCGCCGATATCGTCCTCGTCGCGGTGGGGCAGGACGTCGTCACCGCGCCGTTCGAGGGGTTCGGCATGCAAGCCGACCGGGGGCGCCTCGTTGCCGACGAGCGTCTGCGCGCCGCGGGATTCGAGCATATCTTCGTGGGCGGCGACTGCCAGACGGGGCCGGCGACGGTCATCCGCGCCATCGCAGCGGGAAAGGTGGCTGCGCGCAATATCGACGAGCATCTGGGCTTTCACCACAAGCTGGCCTACGAGGTGGAGGTGCCGAGCGCCCTTCCGAACGACCGCACGCCCATGGGGCGCGTGGAGCTGGGGGAGCGTCCGGCGCGTGAGCGCAAGCGGGATTTTCTGAACGTTGAGACGGGCATGAGCCGCGAGGAGGTTGCGCAGGAATGCGGGCGGTGTCTGCGCTGCGATCGGTTCGGCTGCGGCGTGCTCGAGGGAGGCAGGGAGCAGTATGCCTAACATCATCATCGACGGCGTCGCGGTGGAGGCCGCAGCGGGCGTGACCATCCTCGAGGCCGCGAAGGGGGCCGATATCCGCATCCCGACGCTGTGCTGCTTGCGAGAGCGCGGCACCATCGCCTCGTGCCGCGTGTGCGTGGTGGACGTGGAGGGCCTCGATCATCCGGTTCCGGCGTGCTCGACGCCTGTGCGCGAAGGCATGGCGGTGACGACGTCCTCTCCGCGCGTGGAGGCCTACCGCCGCATCGCGCTTGAGCTCATCGTCGCCGACCACGGGCTCGACTCCACGAACTACTGCTTCTCATGCAAGAAGAACGGCGCGTGCGAGCTGCAGGATCTGTGCCGCGAGTTCGGCGTGCTCGCGTCTTCCTACGAGGTGGCGCAGAAGCGCGAGCCGGTGCTCGACGCCAACCCGTTCCTCTCCTACGACCCCAATCTGTGCATTCGCTGCCAGCGCTGCGTGGGGGCGTGCAACGAGGCCGCGCACAACCACACGCTTGTTGCCGGGAAGCGCGGCGTGCGCACGACCATCGAGGCGCCGTTCGGCGAAGGGTGGCGCGCCACTGACTGCGAGTCGTGCGGCAACTGCGCGCAAGCGTGCCCGACCGGAGCGCTCGTCGAGAAGCGCCGGACGGACTACCGTTTATGGGAGACGGAGCGCGTGCGCACGACATGCCCGCATTGCGGCGTGGGCTGCCAGCTCGATCTCGTGGTGAAAGACGGCCGCATCGTGGACGCCGAGGCGGCCGACGGCCCGTCCAACCACGGCCTTCTGTGCGTGAAGGGGCGTTCGGCCAGCTTCGACTTCGTGGATGCGCCCGATCGCCTCTCCACGCCGCTTGTGCGCAATCCCGCCACGGGAGAGCTCGAGCCCGCCGCTTGGGACGACGCCCTCGATCTGGTGGCGCGCCGCTTCACGGAGCTGCGCGACGCGCACGGGGGCGAATCGCTTGCCGCGTTCGCGTGCTCGCGCTCCACGAATGAGGATATCTACCTGTTTCAGAAGATGGCCCGCGCGGCGTTCCACACGAACAACGTGGATTGCTGCGCGCGTGTTTGACACGCCCCCACGGTCGCCGGTCTGGCGACCATGCTTGGTTCGGGGGCGATGACGAACTCAATCGAAGACGTGACGCGCAAGGCCGACGTCATCATGCTCGTGGGGTCGAACCCCGAAGAGGCGCATCCGGTCATCGGCATGCAGATCCGCGCCGCGGTCGAGCGGGGATGCCGGCTCATCGTGGTGGATCCGCGCGACATCGGGCTGGCGGCGCAAGCCGACATCCATTTGAAGCTGAGGCCGGGCACGAACGTCGCGTTCGCGAACGGCGTCGTGAACTACCTCATCCAAAACGACCTCTACGACGAGGACTTCGTGCGCGAGCGCACCGAGGGCTTCGAGATACTTGCCGCCACCGTGCGCGACTGCACGCCCACATGGGTGGAGGAGGTGTGCGGCATCGATCGGCGCGATCTCGTGCAGGCGGCGCGGATGTACGCCGCAGCCGATGCTGCGGCCATCATGTACTGCCTTGGCGTGACCGAGCACTCGACGGGCACCGACGGCGTCATGGCGCTGTCGAACATCGCGATGATCACGGGGAACCTCGGCAAACCGGGTGGCGGCGTGAACCCGCTGCGCGGTCAGAACAACGTGCAGGGCGCTTGCGACATGGGCGCGGGCCCGGACGATCTGCCCGGATACCAGAAAGTGGCCGATCCCGAGGTGGCGCGTCGCTTCGAGAAGGCGTGGGGCGTGCCGCTGCCCCGCACGCGCGGCCTCAAGGCGACCGAGTGCTTCCCGGCCATGATCGAGGGCGGCATCAAGGGGCTGTTCCTCTTCGGGGAGGATCCCGTGCGCACCGATCCCGACACGGCGCACGTCATCCGGGCGCTCGAGGCGCTCGAATTCCTCGTGGTGGACGACCTGTTCCTCACCGAGACGGCGAAGTACGCCGACGTCGTTTTGCCCGGTCGCAGCTACGCCGAGAAGGAGGGCACGTTCACGAACACCGAGCGGCGCGTGCAGCGCGTGCGCAAGGCGGTCGCGGGGCCGACGGGCGCGCGATTGGACACGGAGATGTTCACCGAGGTCATGAACCGCATGGGCTATGCTCAGCCGTCTCTGAGCGCAGCTGAGATCATGGACGAGGTCGCCTCGCTCACGCCTTCTTACGGCGGGATGAGCCATGAGCGCCTTGACGGCTCGGCGCTTGCCGGCCGCGGTTTGCAGTGGCCCTGTCCGAGCGAGGCCCATCCCGGCACGCCCATCCTGCACATGGGCGAGTTCGCCTTGGGGCTCGGCGCGTTCTCGACTCCCGAGTACCGGCCTTCGGCCGAGCTGCCCGATGCGGAGTACCCGCTTATGCTGACGACGGGGCGCGTCCTTTACCAGTACAACGCCTGCGCCATGACCGGCAGGACGGACGGCGTGAACGAGATCATCGATCACTCGTTCATCGAGATCAACGAACGCGACGCTGCGGCCCTCGGCGTTTCCGACGGCGACCGCGTGCGCGTCTCGTCGCGTCGCGGCACCATCCAGTCCACGGCCCGCGTGTCCGGCAAGACGAATCCCGGCCAAACCTGGATGCCCTTCCATTTCCAGGACGGCAACAGCAACTGGCTCACGAATGCCGCCCTCGACCGCGTGTCGAAGGCTCCCGAGTACAAGGTGTGCGCCGTGAAGGTGGAGAAGATCGGCTAGCCTGAAAAGCGAAGGATCCCGCAGGGGATCCTTCGCGTTCGGAGTCAATGTGCCGCCTCCGCGGCGCCCGAAGGCAAGTAAGGCTCAGCCTTTATTTTGACTCGCAGTGACATCTTGACTGGTATCAAGATATGCCCCATTCTAGCAGGTGCCTCGAGAAAGGGAAACCCATGAATTTGCGCAATGTCGAGTCGTACCAGATCGGATTGGATATCGGCACCGGATCGGTGGGGTGGGCCGTCCTCGATGAGAACGGGGATCTGTGCCGCTTCAAAGGGAAGCCCACGTGGGGAAGCCGCATTTTCCCGTCGGCTCAAACGGCGGCCGATGCGCGGATGCACCGTGGGCAGCGCAGACGCTACGACCGCCGGCGGCAGCGCCTTGACTGGCTCCAGGAAATATTCGCCCCCGAAATGGCCAAGGTCGATCCGGAGTTCTTCGTTCGCATGAACCAAGCGCGGCTTCATCCGGAGGATCGGGCCGAGGGGCATCGCGATTACCGCTGGCCGTTGTTCAACGACGCGGGCTTCACCGAGGCCGACTACTACAAGCGCTTTCCCACCATCTACCATCTGCGCGCATGGTTGACCGAGGCGGACGAGAAAGCGGACATCCGCCTCATCTACCTCGCATTTCACAACATCGTGAAGCATCGGGGCAATTTCCTGCATGAGGACAACCCTGCGCTCAGCGCCAGAAACGCCAATATGAAAGAAGCGGTGAAACGGCTGCGCGAAGCGCTTGAAGACTGGTGCGAGGAACATGACATCGAGTGCGCTTTCGACGAGGATGCTTTGGTTCGGGCGCTCAGCGACGCTTCTTTGAGGGCGGCCGAGAAGCGCGAGAGGGCCGAAGCGGCGCTCGGCGTCGAGAAAGCGTACAAGAAGCTGGCCAAAGCGGTGTCTTCCGCCGTGGTGGGATATGCGGCCGAGTTCTCGCACGTCTTCTTCGTTGAAGCCGAGGGCAGCAAGTTCGCGCTCTCCAACGATGAGAAGGTCGAAGCGTACGCGTGCCCCGACGAGGGGCGCGACCTGTTCGAGGCGATGCAGAAGGTGTACTCGTCCTACGTGCTGATGGGCATTTTGAGCGAGGCGCAAGGCAAGACGCTCTCGTTTTGCAAGGTGGGGGAGTACGAGCGCTACGCCCGCGACCTTGAGACGCTCAAGGGCCTGGTGCGTGCCTACGGGCCCGAGCGCTACGACGAGTTCTTCCGCGGTCCGTTTTACGAGGGGACGCACGACTACAACCCGGACAAGGCGAAGGGCTACACCAAATACAACTTGGGCACGAGCAAACTCTCGCACGAGGACTTCCTCAAAGAGGTGCGGAAGCTGCTTGCGGATATCGGCGCGCAAGAAGACGAGCGGTACGCAGCCGTTGAGCGCGCGATCGAGGCGGGCACGTTTTTGCGGCGCCTTAAAACGAGCGACAACGGCTCCATTCCCTACCAGCTGCATTTGGAAGAGTTGGAGGCCATCATCGAGCGGCAAGCGCGGCACTATCCCTTCCTCGCACAGGAAAAAGGCAAGCTGAAATCCCTCGTGTCGTTCCGCATCCCCTATTACGTGGGGCCTCTGACGACGAAAAACGCTGCGGTTGACGGCAAGGGGGAGGCGCGCTTTGCGTGGTCGTCGCGCAAGCAGGGAATGGAAAACGAGCGCGTCTACCCGTGGAACTGGGAAGACGTCATCGACAAAGATCAAAGCGCGGAGGACTTCATCCGGCGCATGACGGGCACCTGCACCTACTTGAAAGGCGAGCCGGTGCTGCCGCGCTGCTCGCTTGCCTACGAGATGTTCTGCGTGCTGAACGAGCTGAATGGCGCGAAGTGGACGCAGGACGGCGACAAGAGTTATCGCTTCGATGCGGCTGATCGCCTGGGCATCGTGGAGGAACTCTTCAAGAAGCGCAAGCGCGTGACCTACGAGGCGGTGGAGAAATGGCTGGCGAAGAGGCACGGGCCGGAGGGCGGCAAGTCTGTCGGCGGCGCGTACCACGTGTCCGGCGGGCAGGGTGAGGACGCGTTCGAGTCGCAGCTCTCCTCGCACTACGACTTCTGCAAGATCCTCGAGGTCGACGAGCTGTCCGAAGCCGATGCGGCTATGGCCGAGGATGTTGTTCTGTGGAACACTGTGTTCGAGGATCGCTCCATTTTGAAGCGCAAGATCAAACTTGCTTACGGCGACCGTTTGAGCGATGCGCAGATAGGCAGGCTTTGCAAGAGGCGCTACACCGGATGGGGAAGGTTGTCGAGCGAGCTTCTGTGCGGGTTGCGCAGCGCCACCGACAACGGCCCCAAGACCATCATGGACATCTTGCTGGAAGGCGATCCGAACCATGCGCGCCGCATGGGGGCTGCCATGAACCTCATGGAGATACTCCACGACGACCTGCTGGAATTCCAAGCGAAGATAGACGAGCGCAATCTCGAGCGCGCGCACGAGGCGGGCGGGATGTCGGTCGACGAGGTGACGGGCTCGCCGGCTTTGCGCCGCGGCATCAACCAGGCGCTTCGCATCGTGGAGGAAGTCGCGCGAATCGCCGGAAAGCCTCCGGCGCATATCTACGTCGAGGTGACGCGCGACGAGGATTCCCGCAACAAGGGCCGGCGAACCACGAGCCGCTATCGGGCTTTGGACGCGGCGCTCTCCAGCTTGAAAAGCCAGCATGCCGACGTGTACGCCGAACTGAAGGAGCGCGACTCGCACGCGCTCGACGACGAGCGGCTTACACTCTACTTCATGCAGTGCGGCAAGTGCATGTACTCGGGCAAGCCGCTGGACATCAACAAGTTGCAGACGTATCACGTGGATCATATCCTGCCGCAGTCCTACACCAAAGACGACAGCTTCGAGAACAAGGTGCTGGTGTACGCGGATGAGAACGAGCGCAAGCTCGATTCGCTGCTGCTGGACCAGAAGCTCATCGCGCGCATGCAGGGGTTTTGGCGCACGCTGCGCGATGCGGGGCTCATCGGTGACAAGAAGTTCAACAACCTGACGCGTACGAGCGTGGGAGACGAGCTGATGAGGAAGTTCGTCAGCCGCCAGCTGGTGGAGACGAGCCAGATCGTGAAGCAGGTGCAGCAGCTGCTTCAGGCGCGCTATCCCGAAAGCGATGTGCGACCGGTGAAAGCGGGCGTCTCGCATCAGCTGCGCGAGCAGTGCGGGCTTGTGAAGAGCCGCGAGATCAACGACTTCCACCATGCGCACGATGCTTATCTGGCATGCCAAGTGGGGCGGTTCATTCAATATCGTCATAGCGCTGTATACGACGAGCCGGTGAAGATGGCGGCGGTGGTGCGGCAGTTCATCAAAAAGCAGGCGGACGACTATCGCCGGACGCGCGAGATGCCGGGTTCTGCGGGATTCATCGTGTCGAGCTTCCTGACGCCAGGCTTCGACGTGGAGACGGGCGAGGTGTTCCGCGATGCGTGGGATGCGGACTTCGAGGTCGATCGTATCAAACGCTGCTTCGACTACAGGGATTGCTTCATCTCGCGCATGCCCGAGGAGACGAGGGGGGCGTTTTGGAACCAGCAGCCGCTTCCTGCTCACGGTAAAGAAAAGAAGCTGCCTTTGAAGAAGGGCCTTTCTCCGAAAAAGTACGGCGGCTATTCGGGCGAGCAATTCTCGTATTTCATGCTGTATCGTGCGTTGGATGCCAAGGGGAAGCCCTGTGCCAAGTTCGTGGGGGTTCCTTTGCCAGTTGCACGCGAGATAGCTTGCGGCAAGTTGACCGTCGAGCAGTATGCGATGAGCGTTGCGGATGCCGAGGGTTTGCGATTCGAGAGGATTTTGAGGGGTCGTATCCTTAAGTATTCCAAGGTGTATTACGGTGGCGACGAATTCTACCTCTCCGCGTTGGATGTGGTGTATTCCGCTCGTCAGCTAGCGTTGACGGGGGAGCTGCTCAAGGTGGCGGCGGATGTTTGCGACAAGAGGATCGATGCAGAGCGTTTAGACGAAGCTGCTATGGGTCGGCTTTTCGATGAGCTGAGGGATAAGGCTCTCTATCTGTGCTCAAGATTTAAGACTGTTCGGGATGTGCTAGATAAGGGTCGCGATTCATTCCTTGCTCTGACGAAGAGCGAGAAACGGTTGCTGCTTGTCGGCTTGATCGAGTTCTATGCTGGGAAAAAACAGCGAGTGTCTCTGTCCCTTATCGGGGGTTCTCCTAATGCGGGGAAGATAACCAACAGCTTCCTGCACGCTAAAATAGAGGATGTGGTGTTCGCCGACACCTCGGTCACCGGCATGTTCGAAAGGCGTGAGACGATTGGCCTTTAGGACCGTCTTCATCGAGAGCCGATGCCGATGCAGCTACCAAGGCGGTTATCTCGTGGTGCGAAAGACAGACGATACGAAGAAGATCCACCTGTCTGAAATATCGTCCATTATCCTGCAGAACACGCAGGTGTATTTGAGCGCCTATCTGCTCGCGGAGTTGGCGAAGTGCAAGATATCGCTGGTCGTTGCCGACGAGAAATGCAACCCCATCGGGCAATACCTTCCGCTGTACGGTGCCCATAACGCCAGTAAGCGCGTGGCGGAGCAGCTGTCGTGGGGCGAGCCAATCAAGAAGCGCGTGTGGCAGCAGGTGGTCAAGGAGAAGATTCGCCAGCAAGCGCGCGTGCTTGAGGAGAAGGGACTTGTGGAAGCTGCGAGGCGGCTCTATGCGAGTCGCGATGAGGTGAAGTCCGGCGACACGACCAACCGGGAAGCCCATGCGGCGCGTGCGTACTTCGCAACGCTGTTCGGTCGCGATTTCTCTCGCGATGAGGATATTCCGGTCAATGCGGCTCTGAACTATGGGTATGCCGTGCTGCTCTCTATGGTGAACCGGGAAGTGGTTTCGCGCGGGTACTTGACGCAATGTGGCATCTGCCATCGCAGCGAGTACAACCAGTTCAATTTCTCGTGCGATCTGATGGAGCCCTTCCGCCCTATCGTTGACCGCTTGGCGTACGAGTATGCGCAAGAGCTTTTCGATCAGGATGTGCGGCGCTTGCTGGGCGATTTAGGAAATCGCGTCGTGACGTACAAGGGTGGGTCGTATCGGCTGCATTCGGTGGTGTCCCTTTTCGTGCAGGATTGCCTTGCGGCACTCAATAAGAACGTGGCACCATCCAAGATCGAGGGCTTTGAGCAGTGACGGGCGCTCGAGAGAGGATCCGGTACATGAGGGTGTTCGTGTTCTTCGATCTGCCGATCGACACGGCGGCGCAGCGGAAAGAGTACCGGCTGTTCCGCAAGTATCTTATCAAAGAGGGGTACCTCATGTTGCAAGAATCGGTGTATGCGAAGCTGGTGGTGAACGACGCACAGGCGGGCGCAGCCATCAACCGCTTGCGGCAGCACCGCCCGCCGGCTGGATTGGTGCAAGCGCTCAAGGTGACGGAGAAGCAGTTCGCCACGATGGAGTTCATCACGGGGGCGAGGCAGTCGCATGATGAGCTTGATACGTTGGAGGGGTTTGTGGTGCTATGAACCTTGTTCTGTCTGGGTTTTCCGAAGCGCTGACCTTGGGAAGCGACAGGGTGTCGGTGTTGGAGGTTCACAATCGTCGGTTGTTCGCGCGGATATGCCAGTCGTTGGCGTCCGAGCTTGATAGTGAGGCATTAGAGCCGTACGCTTTGTGGAACGGCGAGGATCGGCGCAGTTCCAGAAACTATTTCCTGTTCGTGTTCAACCCTTTCGAGCTTCCTTGGTCGGAAAGGGCGCTGATGGGCGAGGTGCTTGAACGTGTCGAGGATATGTTTCTGGCCGAGGATGACGTGCGCCAAGAAATAGAGACGGCGGGACGGGCGTTGTCGGAGCGGGTGGCGTCGCTGGGGTTGCGGCTTCAATCGGACTATGCCTTTGAAGTACAATGGGAGATGCGGAAATACCTGAAGGCTTTTGATTTCGGCGTTGAGGTCGATCCCTTCGATGCGCTCCTTGACAACCTGATAAAGTTTTTGAAATTCGCATCGGATGCCGCGTTTGAAAAGCAGCTGGTTTTCGTCAATTTGAAGAATTTTTTGGAGCCAGATGAGGTCCAAGAGTTCTATCGACAGGCGGTTTTTCTGGAATTGAACGTGCTGCTGCTTGAGAACGTTCCCGACGATGCGGTTTTCGAATACGAGAGAAAAATGTGTATTGACAAGGACTTTCTTCAATCATGAAGCTATGTGCCAGTCGGCTGTCCGTCCTCCCGCAGAGAGGATTTTGCCCCAACGGTTTTGGAGCAGTGACAAACTGACTGGTAGTCAACCCCGCCAGGACGCCGGACAGCGCGGCGGCGGGTTTTGGAGCAGTGACAAACTGACTGGTAGTCAACCACGGTCATCACCAGCAACTTCAAGGTGAGGTTTTGGAGCAGTGACAAACTGACTGGTAGTCAACCTCCGGCGACTGCCGGGTGGTGGACGGACCGGTTTTGGAGCAGTGACAAACTGACTGGTAGTCAACCGGGCTTCGCGTCATCTTCAAGCAGGGTGTGTTTTGGAGCAGTGACAAACTGACTGGTAGTCAACCGAAAACCTCCTTGTTGAATCCCATGTGTGTGTTTTGGAGCAGTGACAAACTGACTGGTAGTCAACCGAAAACCTCCTTGTTGAATCCCATGTGTGTGTTTTGGAGCAGTGACAAACTGACTGGTAGTCAACCCCGTCACTCTGACGCATGGAACCGAGTACAGTTTTGGAGCAGTGACAAACTGACTGGTAGTCAACCCGTAAAGGAGTCTGAATGCAGTACACCGAGTTTTGGAGCAGTGACAAACTGACTGGTAGTCAACCTGCCCATCACCTTGGAGTGGCGGCGCACCAGTTTTGGAGCAGTGACAAACTGACTGGTAGTCAACCAACCTCGTACTTGCCACCCATGCTACTTGCGTTTTGGAGCAGTGACAAACTGACTGGTAGTCAACCGGCTGCGTGTAGTTATCGGTGTCCATGCGGGTTTTGGAGCAGTGACAAACTGACTGGTAGTCAACCTTACAAGTCCTTCATCACGTGTGGCGACCGGTTTTGGAGCAGTGACAAACTGACTGGTAGTCAACCTTGTACCAAAAGATCAGGGACGAGAACTTGTTTTGGAGCAGTGACAAACTGACTGGTAGTCAACCGCAGACCGTAGCTCACCATGGCGCAGTGCCGTTTTGGAGCAGTGACAAACTGACTGGTAGTCAACCGAGCACAGCCTGCGGGTCCACGTCCTCGGCGTTTTGGAGCAGTGACAAACTGACTGGTAGTCAACCCGGCCACTGGTGGAGCCCGTCGTTGAGGACGTTTTGGAGCAGTGACAAACTGACTGGTAGTCAACCCTGCCCTACTCGGAGTGCCACGCGGCCTGGTTTTGGAGCAGTGACAAACTGACTGGTAGTCAACCTGCCCTGGGTGCCGTTCGTCACCGTGACGTGTTTTGGAGCAGTGACAAACTGACTGGTAGTCAACCCCGCGAGGTCGTCTGCCTTCGACGCGCGGAGTTTTGGAGCAGTGACAAACTGACTGGTAGTCAACCTCGGCGGCGGTCGTGCCCGTGATGCCCATCGTTTTGGAGCAGTGACAAACTGACTGGTAGTCAACCGTAGTCCACCATACGCATGACGTCGAAGGTGTTTTGGAGCAGTGACAAACTGACTGGTAGTCAACCTCTGGACGATGCGCTCAAGGTCGGTCGACAGTTTTGGAGCAGTGACAAACTGACTGGTAGTCAACCGGCCCTCTGTCGTGCCCCAGCGGCCTGTCGGTTTTGGAGCAGTGACAAACTGACTGGTAGTCAACCGTCTGGCCTCGGCCTTCGCAGTGTCCAAGGTTTTGGAGCAGTGACAAACTGACTGGTAGTCAACCGAACGTCGAGCAGAGCGTGTCCAAGGGCGGGTTTTGGAGCAGTGACAAACTGACTGGTAGTCAACCGATCGATCCTAGACACGATGTGCCAGTGGTGTTTTGGAGCAGTGACAAACTGACTGGTAGTCAACCGCTCGCCACGACGTTCGAGCCCGCCACGGGTTTTGGAGCAGTGACAAACTGACTGGTAGTCAACCCGAGAACATCCGCTCGATGATGGAGGAGGCGTTTTGGAGCAGTGACAAACTGACTGGTAGTCAACCATCATATCGATGGCGTTTTTGATGTCGCTGTTTTGGAGCAGTGACAAACTGACTGGTAGTCAACCTGCCTGTTGATGCCGTCGAGGTACCAGTTGTTTTGGAGCAGTGACAAACTGACTGGTAGTCAACCGATGGCGAGCACCTTTTCAGCGTCGTCCTGGTTTTGGAGCAGTGACAAACTAACTGGTAGTCAACCTCGTTTCGCCTCATTCCTCGCCTCCTCTCTGTTTTGGAGCAGTGACAAACTGACTGGTAGTCAACCCCGCCTTCCCGGCGTCCAGCATGTCGCGCAGTTTTGGAGCAGTGACAAACTGACTGGTAGTCAACCGTTCACCGGCGGCTCGATCCCCGGGCGCAAGTTTTGGAGCAGTGACAAACTGACTGGTAGTCAACCCTCGCGCTCGACCTCCTCCAGGTCCTCGGGGTTTTGGAGCAGTGACAAACTGACTGGTAGTCAACCACCCCTCCACGGTGTTGGCGCGCCGGGTGCGTTTTGGAGCAGTGACAAACTGACTGGTAGTCAACCCTCAAGCTGTACGACACGACCGACGCGCCGTTTTGGAGCAGTGACAAACTGACTGGTAGTCAAACCTCTGGTGGCGCGCAGCGTGCCGTCGGCATGTTTTGGAGCAGTGACAAACTGACTGGTAGTCAAACCTGCACGGCGCTCATGGCCCCGTCCGCGTGTTTTGGAGCAGTGACAAACTGACTGGTAGTCAAACCCTCCCATTTGCATACTATTTTACATCATTGTTTTGGAGCAGTGACAAACTGACTGGTAGTCAAACCGCGGTGAACGTCGTTTGGCCGCAATGCGCGTTTTGGAGCAGTGACAAACTGACTGGTAGTCAAACACGGAGCCGGGCGGCGAAACGGGCATCTGAGTTTTGGAGCAGTGACAAACTGACTGGTAGTCAAACCGAATCCCTGGGCGCTCGGTGCCGCGAAGTGTTTTGGAGCAGTGACAAACTGACTGGTAGTCAAACCGACGAGCTCGCCGTCCCGGTAGACCCTGTGTTTTGGAGCAGTGACAAACTGACTGGTAGTCAAACAGCAGGTTTTCCGCGTGGTCGCGGATGTAGGTTTTGGAGCAGTGACAAACTGACTGGTAGTCAAACGGCCGCCTCCGGGCACAGAGGCGGCCACCTGTTTTGGAGCAGTGACAAACTGACTGGTAGTCAAACTGCTCGCCTTGCCGATAAAGCCGTCGACTTGTTTTGGAGCAGTGACAAACTGACTGGTAGTCAACCCCGGTACGTTGATTGGATTGCGAGGACGCTGTTTTGGAGCAGTGACAAACTGACTGGTAGTCAACCGTACGCAGTTATTTCTATCGAGAAGTCCGAGTTTTGGAGTAGTGACAAACTGACTGGTAGTCAACCCGGGGTTCTGCCAGTAGCCGCGCTCGCCCGGTTTTGGAGCAGTGACAAACTGACTGGTAGTCAACCGACCGCGCCAGAATCGGCGACTGCGACTTCGTTTTGGAGCAACGGCGACAGACTGGTGACCAACCTTGGCGTCCGTCGCGAACGACGGGCGGGCGCGTCGACTTCTCGATCGCACAAGGACTTTTCCAACGTTTCCAACTCGTTTCGTTGCGATGGGGCTTTCTTGGAGTTGACCTGCGCATGTTGACTGGGCAGACGGTGTTCGCCGATGATCGTTGCGACAGACAGGCGACAAGATAGAGGCAAGGAGCGAGACATGGCGAAAACGCGCATCGGCATTTTGGGGTACGGCAATCTCGGCAAGGGCGTGGAGCTGGCTTGCCGCCAAAACGACGACATGGAGCTTGTGGCGGTGTTCACGCGCCGCGACCCGGCTGGCGTGAAGCCGCTCACCGAAGGCGTGGCGGTGCGCTCTGCCGACGACCTCGCGGCGCATGCGGACGACATCGACGTGCTCGTCTTGTGCGGCGGCAGCGCGAACGACCTGCCCGAACAGACGCCGTCGTGCGCCGCGCTGTTCAACGTCGTGGACTCCTTCGACACGCATGCGAACATCCCCGATCATTTCGCGCGCGTGGACGCGGCGGCTCGGGAGGGCGGCAAAGTGGCCATCATCTCGGCCGGTTGGGATCCCGGCATGTTCTCGCTCGCGCGCCTTTACGCCACGAGCATCCTGCCCGACGGCGCAGATTACACGTTTTGGGGCCGCGGCGTCTCGCAAGGGCACAGCGATGCCATCCGGCGCATCGACGGGGTGGCCGACGCCCGCCAGTACACGGTTCCCGTGCCCGCCGCGCTCGAAGCCGTGCGCTCGGGCGAGAACCCTCAGCTGACGACCCGCCAGAAGCACACGCGCGAGTGCTACGTCGTGGCCGAGCAGGGTGCCGACAAAGCCGCCATCGAGAAGGCCATCGTCGAGATGCCGAACTACTTCGCCGACTACGACACCACGGTGACGTTCGTCACGCAGGAGGAGCTCGACCGCGATCATGCCGGCATTCCCCACGGCGGCTCGGTCATCCGCTCGGGGGCGACCGGCGAGGCGGGCGAGCATCGCCATGTGGTGGAGTTCTCTCTCAAGCTCGACTCGAACCCCGAGTTCACCGGCAGCGTGCTCGCGGCATGCGCCCGCGCCGTGCATCGTATGAGCCAGGAGGGGCAGACGGGTTGCAAAACGCTGTTCGACGTCCCGCCCGCGTACCTGTCCGCGGCAAGCGCCGAGGAGCTGCGCGCCCACTTGCTGTAAACACGCGCAAACGGGTTTTTCCAGGTAGAATCCGAAGCACGATCGGACGGCCCTGCCGCATGCGGCAGGGCCGTCCGCTGTCGTTCGCCCTCACGCAAGCGCGCTGGCGAACGAGACGACGGCGAACACGATGCCGGCCGCCACGGCGAAGGAGCGATCTTTGGCACTGAGAGGATAGGGCGTTCCCGCCAGGGTTCGTCCAAGGCGGGGCCTGGGGCTGCCGATGCGTTCGGCGCGGGCATGGCGGGGGATCCTCTGAGAGCAGGTGCGCCCGCCCGCGATGACGCGGACTTCGACCGCGCGACGTTCTTGCGAGGGACGGGGGGACGTTTCGGAAAAGGCGACAGCGACTGCGTTCATGGCGGCTCCTTGCGACGCGTTTTCAAGTACGCGTGCAGCATACTGTCTTTTCCGGCGACGCAAGTACCGATAATGGGACAGCAAAGAGGCGAAAGAAAAGGTCTGGCGAGGTGTCCCGCCAGACCGGTCGGCAAGCTTTTGAACTGCGGTTACTCTTCGCCCGTCCAGCAGTACGTGCACACCTTCGCCGGGTCGATGCCGATGGCCTCGAGCATGCCGTCGAGCGACTGATAGCCCAGCGAGTCGAATCCCATCTGCTCGCAGATGGTGCGCAGCATGCACCCGCCTCGCTTCGTGGAGCCGTCGGCGTATTCGGCCAGGTGCCTCTGCCCCTCGTCTCCTTCGAGGTCTTGCACGACGCGCCGCGCGAGCAGATCCATCTCGGACTTCGTGCTGGAGAAGCTCAGGTACTTGCAGCTGAACATGATGGGCGGGCAGGCCGAGCGCATGTGCACTTCCGAGGCTCCGCACTCGTAAAGGAAGTCCACCGTCTCGCGCAGCTGCGTGCCGCGCACGATGGAATCGTCCACGAACAGAAGCTTCTTCCCGCGGATGAGTTCGGGTATGTGGATCTGCTTCATCTTCGCCACGCGGTTGCGCACGTCTTGGTTGCTCGGCATGAACGAACGCGCCCAGGTGGGCGTGTACTTGATGAACGGCCGTCCGAACGGCGTGTGACACTCCGTGGAGTAGCCGATGGCGTGCGGCACGCCCGAGTCCGGCACGCCGGCCACGTAGTCCACCTGCGGCACTCCCGTTCGCGCGGCCTCGTCGCGGGCCATGATCGAGCCGTTGCGATAGCGCATGACCTCGACGTTCACGCCTTCGTAGTTCGAGTTCGGATACCCGTAGTACACCCAGAGAAACGCGCAGATCTTCATGTGGTCGCCGGCGGAGGAGATGGTGCGGTAGCCGTCGGCGTCGATGAGGACGATCTCGCCGGGCCCCAGCTCGTACTCGTCGCGGTATCCCAGCTTGTGGTATGCGAACGACTCGAACGAGATGCAGTGCCCCGCCTCGCTTTTGCCGATGAGCACCGGCAGGCGGCCCATGCTGTCGCGTGCGGCGATGATCTTGCCCTCGTTCGTCATGATGAGCAGCGTGAGCGACCCTTCGATGGCGTTTTGGGCGTGCTTGATGCCCGAGACGAAGTCGTCCTTCTGGTTGATGAGCGCCGCGACGAGCTCGGTGGTGTTCACCTTGCCAGAGCTCATCGCCATGAACTGGCGGCCTCCGCTAGCGAAGTTCTGCTCGACAAGCTCCTCGGCGTTGTTGATGGCGCCGACCGTGGTGACGGCGAACGTTCCGAGGTGCGAGCGCACGAGCAAGGGCTGCGGGTCGGTGTCGCTGATGCAGCCGATGCCGCTGCCGCCGTGGAAGCCGGGCAGGTCGTCTTCGAAGCGCGTGCGGAACGGCGTGTTCTCGATGGAGTGGATCTCGCGCTGGAATCCCTCGTCGGCATCGTGAAACACCATGCCCGCGCATTTCGTTCCAAGGTGCGAGTGGTAGTCCACGCCGAAAAACACGTCAAGCACCACGTCGTTGTGGGACGCCGCCCCGAAGAATCCGCCCATTGCCAGCCTTTCCTCGTCTCCTGCGCCGCGCCGCGTCTTTGCTGCCGCGTCGGCGAGAGCATCAGTATACGGCTCTGCGCGCGCGAATGGGTCGAGGTCGTTCGACGATTCGCGGTTTCTGCACGACTGACTGCGCGAACGGCTGCGATGCGCCGCGCGTTGTCGGGACGTCCCGGCGCGCTTCGGGCGCGCGACCGTGCGGGGCGCCGGGGAGCTCCACCGTGCGCTTGCGGAAGGCGGCTCGCCTCGGCGCGCATTCGAGGCGAGCTGCCTCTTGGCGAGTGCAGGGGAGGCGCGTCCGGAATCGCGGCGAACGGGACGCTGCTGAGGTTGCCGGTTGCGCTGGCCCTCTTCCTCTTTCGCGGCGTTTGCGAGCTCGCTGAGGACTCGTGCGGATTTCTGACCGTTTTCTGGCCACGAAACCGCGCTCTGGCACGGATTCGCGGCTTTTCGTCCCCTGAGGACGGAAAGGGGAGCGAGAATGCCCAGGTGGCGTGAAATCGACTTCGCCGCAAGGGGGCGTTTTCGTGCCAGAACGCGGTTTCGTGGCCATATTTTGCCGAAAACGCCGCACGGGGTCCGGAGCGCTTTCGCGGCTGCGGCGGGAGTGCGTGCCGAGGGCGTCGCGAGGGCGAAGGACGCAGGCGCATCGCGTCGCTTCCGTCGCGTCTGTAAGGGGTGCCGCGTTTCGGGGTCGATTTCGCGGGCGCAGTGAAAGGGGCGGCGAAAGGCGCAGCGGAGGGATGGCGGAAAGGGTGGAAGAGAGGCTTGAAGGGGCCGATCAAGGGTGGTCCCAGGTGCGCGAGGGGCGAGAGTCCTTGGACGCGGTGGGCAAAGGCTCGGAGGCACGAGAGCGCGGAACCGGTGGCGCGAGGGGCGCGATAGGCGCGGCCCCGGAGGCGCGAGAGCGCGGACCCGGAGACGCGAGGGGCGAGGACCCGGATCCGCGAGGGGCGCGGGCCCGGGGCTCCAGCGCGCGAGGGCGCGCTTCGGGGCCGTTTTGCGCAGCTGCCCTTGACCGTGCGATCGGCCGGCTTCTATACTGGGGCGCTGCGTTCGTCGCGCGCGTTTTGCGGGCGCGACGGCACGCGCGATAGCGAGCAACGAGGAGCCGGCGTCATGAAGAACATCCTGCTGATAGCCACTGGCGGCACGATCGCCTCGGTCGAGGACGGGGGCGGCCTTCGGCCTGCGCTCGCCGGGGAGGAACTTGCGCGATACGTGCCCGAGGTCGCGGGCCTGTGCGAGCTCGACGTGGTTCAGCCCATGAACATCGACAGCACGAACATGCGCCCCGCCGACTGGATGCGCATCCGCGACGAGATCGTGCGCGCCTACGATGCCTACGACGGCTTCGTGGTGCTCCACGGCACCGACACCATGGCCTACACGGCCGCCGCGCTGTCCTACCTCATCCAGGAAAGCCCGAAGCCCATCGTGCTCACCGGGTCGCAAAAGCCCATGGCCAGCCCTTTCACCGACGCGAAGCTCAACGTGTACCAAAGCCTGCTCTACGCCGCCGACGACCGCTCGCGCGACGTGTCGGTGGTGTTCGGCGGCGCCGTGATCGCGGGCACTCGCGCGCGCAAGCAGCGCACTATGAGCTTCAACGCGTTCTCGAGCGTGAACTTCCCCGAAGTCGCGCTCATCAGAAACGACCGCATCGTGCGCGCCGGCGCTCCGATGGCGACGCGTACGCAGGGCGAAGGCGGTGGGAGCGCGCCTCTCGTCTACGACCGGCTCGACGAGCGCGTGTGCGTGCTCAAGCTGATGCCGGGCATGAATCCCGAGCTCTTCTCCCTGCTCGCGCGCGACTACGACGCCCTCATCCTCGAGACGTTCGGCGTCGGCGGCGTTCCCGCCTACGGCGGCTTTCAGCGGGCGCTGTTCGACTGGGTGGACGCGGGCCGCACGCTCGTACTGACCACGCAGGTGCCCGAGGAGGGGTGCGATCTGGGCGTCTACGAGGTCGGGCGCGCCTTCGCCGAGCACCCCGGCATCCTCGATGGCGGCGACATGACCACCGAGGCGCTCGTGGCGAAGACCATGTGGGCGCGCGGGCAGGCAAGCGACGCCGACGAGGTGCGCGCGCTGTTCGGCCGCGTGGTGAACCACGACCGCACGACGGCGTGAGGCCGTTTCCCGCAGACGCTATCCGACGAGGCGCACGGAGCGAAGCGGCTCGTATGCGGCTCCGTCGCGGCGAAGCGTGCTCTTGAACAGCGTGGCCGTCTCGGCCTGGTTGGCGAGCGGGAAGGGCAGAGGCGGCAGGTTCCCGCGGGGGATGCGCGCGCGGCGCGCGAGCGTGACGTGGGGCTTGAACGGCTTGCCGTCGAAGGAAAGCTCGCGCGCGGCGAGCTCTTTCCGCAAGCGGGCGGCAAGGTGCTCAAGCTCCGGGGATCGCGCGATGCCCAGCCAAAGCGTCGCGTCGTCCTGGCGGCCGAACGTGCCGAGGCCTGCGGCGCGCAGCGGGATACGGGGAACTTCCGCGCACGCAGCTTCGAGTGCGTCGGCGGCAACCAGAGCGTCGGCCTTGGGCACGTCGCCCAGAAACGCGAGCGTGAGGTGGCGCGCCTCGCGCGGCACGAAGCGCCCCTCCACGACTGCCTCCAACCGGCGGGCGAGCGCCGATACGTCATCGGCGAAGCGTTCGGGCAACTCGAGGGCGGTGAACATCCTCACGACAGCCTCCTTTCGCAGCGGAGCCGTTTTGGCTTGGAGCTATTGTAATCTTCCACTCCGCCTTCTTCGGCGTTGCGCTCCGAAGTGTTGAACCGTCCCTTGTCTTCGACGAGTTCAATCATACTGTTATAATCGAAGGCAGAAGCGGTGCGGACGGTCGCGACTTTTCGAATTTGGAGAAGAGGGCGAATGGGGAAGAAACACGGAAAAGCGCGCAAAAGGCTTCTTGCGTACTTCGAAGAGGCCGCGAGGATAGCCGGCGAGGCCGGTCCGGATGCGACGCCCGGGCGCGACTGTTACCGGGATGGCCAGGCGTTCTACTCCCTGCTTTGGTACTTTCGCAACTGCATCAACGACGATCTGGATCGAAGTCGATCGGATCGCTATTCGCCGCTTCTCGACGCGTACCTCGGAGCCGACATCGCTGGCGTCTTTCACCCTCCGGCCCTCGATTCGCGGCAGACGCGCGCCGAAAGGGAGCTGGTCGAGCGCTTGTTCCCGCAAAGCGCGTACCCTCTCAACGGCAACCAGCGCATCGCCATGCACAAGGCGCTCCATTTCCCGCTGTCCATCATCAAAGGGCCGCCGGGCACGGGCAAGACCGAGGTCATCTTGCGCATCGTCGCGATGGCGGTGGCGCGCGGCGAGCGGGTGGCCGTCGTGTCGACGAACTCCGCGGCGGTGCGAAACGTCGAGGAGAAAGTGGGGAAGGCGCTCGCGCGTTACGGGCGCAAAAGCCCTGCCGAAGCGCGCGAGCTGTTCGAAGCCGACCTTGCCTACCAGGCTGCCTGCAAGCACGTCGCCCTCGGCAGCAAAGGCAATCGGGAAAGGGCCGTCGATCCGCTGACCGGCGCGCACCTGGCGTTCGAGTCGGGAGAGCATGTGTTTCCCAACGGCGAGGCCGTTGCGGGTTGGGAGCTGAACAAGGAGTTCGATTCCTTCACAGCCAAGTTCCCGTTCGTCACGAGCACGGTGCATTCTTTGAAAAAGTGCTTCGCCGACGGCGATGCCAAGCGCTACGACCTGCTGGTTATGGACGAGGCGTCTCAGACCAACCTCGTCGTGGGAATGGTCGCTCTGAGTTGCGCGCGCAGGATCGTGATCGTCGGCGACGAGGAGCAGCTTCCTCCTGTGGTCAGCGACGACTACCGAGCCGCCGTGAAGAGCGTCTCCGACGACCTCAAGCTGTTCAAGAAAGGAAAGCGCGCATCGCCTTACGACATGGCGCGCGAGGGGCACAGTTTCCTCTCGTCGTGCTACGAGGTTTTCAGCGAGAGGAATCCCGAGTTGCGCACGATGCTCACCGAGCATTACCGGTGTCATCCGGCCATCATCGGATTCTGCAACGAGGCGGTGTACGACCGCAAGCTGCAGGTCAAGACGCCCGTGCAGGGAGATGGCGTCCCGTGTCCCATCAGGATATGCTGGTACGAGGGCGACTATCGCGAGAGCGTCTGGCCGCCGACGGCTCCCCCGGAGGAGGAGCCCAACAAGAAGCTGCGCGCGACCTGCGTGAACCGAAAGCAGTTGGCGATTCTTCGGGAAGAGGAGGGCAAGCGGCTGCGCAGCCTTGCGGCTGACGGGAAATCCATCTGCATCCTCTCGCCGTTCAGGGGGCAGATCTACCTGCTGGGGGCGTTCATCCGCCAGCTGCTCAAAGACGTTGTCGCCGAAGGCGAGATCGAGCTGGAGACAGACGAGGAAGAAGGGCGCGAAGCGGTCGAGCCCGAGCGGGTGTACGCGCTGACCGTCCACAAATCGCAAGGGCGGGAGTTCGACGTCGTGTACCTTCTTCCAGTCGAGGACGGCAATTGGGAATGGCCGTGGTCGCAGGGCCGACGGCTGGTGAACGTGGCGGCGTCTCGTGCGAAAGAGGAGCTGCGGGTGATCCTGTCCGCGAAAATCCTCGACGGGGACACCCAAGAATGGCTTGCCGGACGGCAGGCGTATGTCAAGAAGCCGGCGAAGCGCGAGGACGATCCGGAAAACCAGGAGATGTTCGTGCGCAAGCTCGTAGAGTACACGCGCCGAACGATTGACGGGCTTTCAGGGGAGGATGCCGAGCGCCAGCGGGCCGACCGGACCTTCGGATTCTGCCGAACGGCCATCGCGTCGGTGTTCGACGACATCCCCTTCGAGCAGCGTCCGAAGAGAAAGGACGGGGATTACGCCCCTGAGCGATGCGTCGAGAAGGCGTTGAAGGCGATGCGCCTTCCCGGGTTGGCGGTTGCGAAACGGGTGACGTTCGACCGGGTGCTGCTTGAAGGAGGCCGCGTCCGGTTGAGCGACTGCTGCGGGGGCGGATACGAGTGCCCGTCCGAGGCGCATTTCGATTTCGTGGTCTTCGAGGCTGCGACCGGTCGGGTGGTGATGGCCATCGAGGTCGATGGGTGCAATCACCGCTTTAAAAGGAAGAAGGGGCGTATCGACTGCTCCCAGATACTTGCGGACGACACCAAAAACGTCGTGGTGCGGGACGTCTGCCATGCGACGCTCGCGTGGTTGGGTCCCATTCGCGACGGGTCTTTGCCTCGAGGCGTCGAAGGGCTGAGGACGGGTCGGGACGATTGGACGTGCTTCCCGAGCCGGATAGGGGCATCGTCGTCGTTCGTGTTCCTGCGCATTCCGTCGGATGGCAGCACGTTCTGGGAGACCGACGCATTGCGCCAAAAGGCGCGCAGCGTTGGTGCGGGCGAGCTCGTAGCCAGTTCCTTCGAGCCCCCGACCATCGAGGAGTACATCAGGGTGCAGCAGGGGGTTTTCGAGAAGGGCGAGGCTTCGGCCGTGTGCATTGCCGAGGACGCGAGGCGTGCGAAGGAGTCGGTTGCCGGCGATCGTCGCGAAGCCGTCTCCGTCGTTTCGGATGATCGTCCGATGAAGATCACGGCGTGCTTGGAAGAGTGGAGAAAAGACGCGCGGCTCGCCGAGCTGCTGGAAGGGGTGAGCGCCGCCGATCTGAACGCGCATCTGGTGCGGGCGGGATACCAGGTTCTCGAAGGCGGGGATTTCCGTCGGCGCATCCCCACCGAACGGGGAAGGGGCATCGGCATGACCTCGTTCCACGGTCGGAGCGCGGACGGGCCGTACGTCTGCCCGGAGTACTCTCGGGAAGCGCGCGATTGCCTTGCTGCGCAGATGGAGGAGATTCTGCGGGCGTAGGCGACCCCGATCGCGCCGAAGAGGCCGGGCTTTCGCCGGTGTCCCCTCTCCGTCTTCAGCCTTTGCGCAAAAGCGGCGTCAACTCGCCGTGCGCGAGGACGACGAGGGAGCGGGTGGCGCGCGAGAGCGTGGTGTAGAGGCGCCGGCGCGAGAGCGGGTCGTCGGCGGGGAAGACGCGCTCGGACGCGTCCGGCACGATGACCCGGTCGAACTCGAGGCCCTTCGCCAGCTTGAGCGTGATGAGCACGACGCCTTGCGCGGGAAGCGACGCCGTGTCGTCCGCGAGCGGGGGCGCGTCGTCGCCGAGCAGCTTCTGCAGGCGCTTCGCCTCGTGCTTCCAGGGGGCGATGACGGCGGAAAGGCCCTCGTCATCGCGCGCTGCGGCCACGGCTTCGCGCAGCGCGGCAGCATAGGCCGCCTCGTCGGGGCAGGAAACGATGGCTGGCGGCTCGTCAGCCCGCTGGACGGCTGAGATGTTCGCGCGCTCGTCCTCGCCGAGCAGGCTTGCGAACAGCTCGGTGATCTCGGGCGTCGAGCGGTAGCTCGTCATGAGACGGCATTCCTCCACCGGCCCGCGCGCAGCCTCGAACACGGCGCGCACCTCGTCGAACGTGGCCGTGCCCGGCGCGATGGCCTGGTTCGGATCGCCGAGCAACAGGAAATGCGCGCGCCGGAAGTAGCGCGCGAGCACGGCCAGCTGGGCGGCGGTGTAGTCCTGCACCTCGTCGATCATCACGTACTTCGCATCCGGGTTGCCAAGGCCCGTGAGCGCCATCTTCAGGTAGAGCCACTCGAGGGGCGAAAGGCCGTCCGCGTTGAGCAGGCGCATGCCGACGCGGTCGATGCGCAGCCAGTCGTCGTTGTCCACGGCGGCGAACGCGTCGGCGTACCGATCGCGCAGGTAGCGCAGCGCAAGCGCGCGCTCCTCCTGCTCGTCGGCCGGCGCGATGGCCTCGTGGAAGATGCGCAGCTGCTCGTCCAGGCTGAGGGTGGAAAGCGCGTCGAGCGTCTCGTCGGCCCCGGCCATCTGCGCAAGCCGGGCCTCCAGGCGCGCGTGCAGCTCTTCGCGCATGAGCGTGACGCGATGCGGTCCGGCGGGGATGCGGCGCAGCTTGTCGGAGAGCTTGCGGATGGAATCGGCCGAGACGAGGCGTACGTCGCGCACGCGGATGTCGCGGAAGTCGAACGCGTCGAACTCGAAGTCCCTCACGGCCGCGTCGATGCGCGCGAGCGCCGCGAGCGGTACGTTCGCCTCGCCGACGCCGCGGTCGGGCGGCAGGAGGCCGCGTGCGAACTCGTTCCAGGTGAGGCTTTCCGGATTGCGCTCGCCGAGGTCGGGCAGCACGCCGGCGATGTAGTCGCGGAACACGGGGTTCGGCGTGATGAGGAAGACCTCGCGCGCGTCGAGGCTGCCGCGCATCTGGTAGAACAAATACGCGATGCGCTGCAGCAGCACGGACGTCTTGCCGCTGCCCGCGATGCCGCTCACCAAAAGCACGGGCACGTCCTCATGGCGCACGACCTGGTTCTGCTCCTTCTGGATAGTTGCTGTGATGGCCTGCATCTGCGCCGTGCGGCGCTTCGAGAGCGACGCGAGCAGAAGCGAGTCCTGGATGGCCACGGTGGTGTCGAAGTAGGCGTTCAGGCGGTCCTCGTCGATGTCGAACTGGCGGCGCAGCTTGAGGTCCACGTCGATGGTGCGCCCGTCGGCCACGTACGACGTGGGGCCGGTGTCCTGGTTGTAGTACACCTCCGCGACAGGGGAGCGCCAGTCCACGACGAGGCGGTGGTACGCCTCGTCTGCGATGCCCGCCGTGCCGATGTAGAGCTCTTTGGGCTTCTGACCGGGCTTGAACTGGAGGGCCACCTTCGCGAAGTAAGGCTGCTTGAGCAAAAGCTCGACGTTCGCAAGCCTCTCCGCATCGGCGTCCTGCGCGAGGTTGTAAGCGTCGATCACGCGGTTCATGGCGGCGAAGTCCGCGTACGTCTCCATCGCGTCGGCGTACGTGGCGAAGTTGGGCGCAAGCTCCTCGGACATGGATCGCTTGTCCGCAGCTGCTGCCGCGCGCGTGCGCTCCATCTTTCGCACGAGTTCGCGCCCGATCTCCTGCAGCTTCGCGTAGGTGTCTGAAAGGTGCAGCTGCTCCTCGCGGAAAACCGGGTCGTCGGACGGGGCCAGCGTGTCTGTTTGCGCCTCGGATTGTCGGTCGTTTGTCGTGTGCACCGGTTCTTCTCGCACGTCTATCCTCGTTTCGAGCCTTGGCGACGCATGCCGCCCTTGCGGCCCGCCGCCTTGTTCGGCCCGATGCCCGCGCGGGATCGGCCGGATGCAGGCATCGGCAGGGGCCTCGAGGCGTTTTTTGCGGCCAGCGCGCGCTGCCAGCGCCCGTTTCGCGTGTCGTACGCGCCGTGCGCACCGTTGTGCGATGCGTCCATCGGTCGACCTCCTTCGTCCCTTCGAGTCCTTTTTCGGCTTACTGTCGCCTCCGCTTGCCTCAGGCCGCCTCGCTACACCAGCTTGCCTTTGCAGTGGTCGATCATGTGCTGGACGATCTGCGCCGTCCAGCCGGTGAAATCGCGCTTGCGCGGCTTGAGCGCGCCGTCTGCCAGTTCGTCGTAGGCCACTTTGATGCGGTCGAAGCGGGTCACCTTCGACTCCTCGTCGCGCGTGAGGCACCCTTCGGTCGTCTTGAACGCGCCGAGGGCGAGCTTGAGGACGGGGTTGTACATCACGTGCGCCTCGTCGTTCTCGTCGAGGTAGGCGACGATGCTCTTCGTCACGCCGATCTGGTTGGCGGCCAAACACGCCGCGTCTTCGAGGGACGCCAGCGTGTCGAGCAGATCCTGCGCCACGTCGACGTCGTCGGCGGTGGCCGCCTCGCAGGGCTTCGAGAGGAGGGCTTCGTCCTTCACGAGTTCTTTGATCATGGTCGCTCCTTGTCGATGCGGGCCGCTCTCGCGCGGCTCGAAAGGTGGGTGGCATATGGTTCGAAGAATTCTATCACGAGGTTCTTAGGGCGCGAGGGCTCTTTCCGGCTCGGTTCCTTTCGCCGCGCGCCTTTTCTTGCACTTGCACGGTCTTGTGCCTGAGCGACCCCTTTCTTCGCGGATGACCTCGCTGCAGACGAAGTGGAGCCCCCTCCCTCCGCGACTGCGCAGCCCCTTCTTGTTGCGAACCGCTTTCTTGCGGGCGCAGCGGGAAGCTCCCGTCCCCGCAGTCGCTTTCGGCGTGGCGCCCTCTTGTGGGCGCGGAAACAGGCTTTCGCTTCGTCCTCCCGATGCGTCTGCGAAGGTTCCCTATGGATCGCCTTTCTGCGGATGTGGTGGAGGTTCCTCCCCTTCATCTGCTCGACCAACTTGCCGATACGGTGGAATTTTTTCGCATCGGAACAGCGAAGCGGGGATTTCCTGACCTGCCCTCATGGAGAAAATGTCGTAAGGGGGGGGGGGGTGCTCAAATGCCGTCTTGTTGCCAAATCGTTGGGGAGTGCGTATGATGGCTTTTGCTATTCTGACAGAATACGAGACGTCTTCGCGCCCACGGCGCGTTCAGGAGAGCGTTTGCATGCAGGATCGTCCCCACAACGAGCCCGGTAAGGCTGGCGAGCAGCCTGTTCGGGTGAATCGCGCCGCCGCTTCGCACGGCGCTGACGCGCGCCGCCGGCAAACTCCTTCCGGCGCTCATCGCGCGCCCGCATCCGGCCAAGCGCGCGCAGCGGGAGCGTCCGCTTACCGGCCCGTGGGCCCCGATCTCGCCAAGTCCCAGGACATCATCCGCGTTCGCAAGAAGCGCAAGAAGCATTCGGGCCGCAAGGCGCTGCTCATCGTCCTTGCGGTGATCGTTTGCGTGTTCGGCGTGGTTGGAGGGGCCGCTGCGCTGTACTTCAATTCCATCAACCAGGCGCTGTCGTTCGACGACAAGGAGACGATCGAAAGCCTGAAGTCCGTTCTCGAGCCGGTGGTTGTCGATGACGAGAGAGGCGAGCAACCCTACTACGTGCTCGTGCTCGGCTCGGACGCGCGCGAGGGCGACACGGCGTCGCGCTCCGACGTCATCATCCTCACGAGGGTCGATCCGAGCGACGGCCTCATCACCATGGTGTCCATTCCCCGCGATACCATGGTCGAAATCGAAGGGCATGGCCGCCAGAAGATCAACGCGGCGTACGCCTATGGGGGCGCGGCGGGCGCCGTCGAGGCGGTCTCGTCGTTCGCCGGGGTTCCCATCAGCCATTATGCTGAAATCCATTTCGAAGAGCTTGAAACGCTCGTCGACATGCTGGGAGGCGTGTGGGTGGACGTGCCCGTCACCAACGACGAGACGGGTTCGAGCAACTCGGGTGTGCGCATCGAGGCCGGCGAGCAGCTGCTCAACGGCGAGCAGGCGCTTGCGTTCGCCCGCGAGCGCTACGGCTACATCCGAGGCGACTTCCAGCGCGCCGACAATCAGCGCATCCTCGCGGAAGCCATCGTCAAGAAAGTGCTCGACTCCTCGCCGATCGACCTTCCCGGAACCGTCCAGCAGTTGGCAAGCTGCGTGAGCACCGACTACGGTTTGACGGATATCATCGACCTGGCACAGCAATTCCAGTCCACGTCGGCGACCTTCTACTCGGCGCTCGCGCCGTCGTCCACGACGACGCTCGATGGCGTGAGCTACGTCGTGGTCGACCCCTCCGGTTGGGCGGCCATGATGGAGCGCGTTGACGCCGGCGAGGATCCCAACGCTGCCGGGGGCGAAGCGGCCGCTTCCAACGAGGCCTCGACAGAGGGGGAGTCTCCCGGTGCGGAAGCGGATTCGGCGTAGCCGACCCGAATCTCCACCCAAGTGACCGATTCGACATGCGCAAAGGACATTCATGACCCTGCTCGAACTCATCAAGCTCATACGCAAGCACCTGGCGCTCGTCGTGGCGCTGCCCATCGTGTGCGCCGTGGCGACGGCCGCCTTCGCGTGGCTCGCGCTGCCGAACCAGTATTCGTCAAGCGTCTCGATGTACGTGCTGACCAAGGCAAGTGCTGAAGGCTCCCTTGCGAGCACGGACCTCTCGGCCAGCCAGCAGCTTGCCAACGACGTGGCCACCCTCATCACCGACGAGCGCGTCGCGGAGGACACGGCGAGCGCCCTTCAAATGGATTCGCTCAAGGGCTACAAGATCTCCGTGGCCAGCGAGTCCACCACGCGCATCGTCACGCTCACTGTGACCGGCGAGTCCGCTCAGTCCGTGGCCATCATCGCCAACCAGCTGGCCGCCACCACCGACAGCGTGGCGCAGGAGGTCATGGACGTGCAGGCCATCAACGCCATCAACGAGGCGAAGGAGCCCGCCGCGCCCTCCGGGCCGCCCCGGGCCATGTACACCGCCGTGGCGTTTCTGGCGGGCATCTTCTTGGCCGTTGCCATCGTGGTGGTCATCGACATGGTGAACACGCGCGTGCGCAGCGCCGAGGAAGCCGAAGAGCTGCTGGGATTGCCGGTCATCGGCCGTATCCCCACCATCAAGGGTTAGGAGGGAAGAGCCATGGCCAAGAAGAAAAAGCAATCGTCGAACCAGCTTGAGATCCAGAACGCCGCGAAGACGCTGTTCGCGAACATCCGCTTCATGTCGGTGGACGACCCCATCAAGTCCATCGTCATCACGAGCTCGGTGCCCAACGAGGGCAAGTCCACCGTGTCGGTGAACCTGGCCCAGGCCATCGCCACGTCGGGCAAGCAGGTGCTGCTCGTGGAGGCCGACATGCGCCGTCGCAGCTTGGCGACCATGCTGGGTGTGAGGCCATCTGCCGGCCTGTACGCCGTGCTCACGGATGCGGCGCCGCTCAATGTGGCCGTCACCGGCACTGCGACGCCGAACCTGCACTTCCTCGACACCGAGCCGAACATCCCCAATCCAGCCGATCTTATCTCCTCGAAGCGGTTCGGACGCCTTGTGCGCACGCTCGAGGAGCGCTACGACTACGTGATCTTCGACATGCCGCCTGTGGGCACGTTCGTCGACGCGGCCATCCTGTCCACGCTCGTGGACGCGACAGTCATGGTGGTGCGGCCCAATCTGACGAAGCGCGCCGAGCTTACTGGGGCCTACGAGCAGCTTCAGAAGGCGAACGCCAACGTCATCGGCGTGTGCGCCACGTTCGTGGAGGGTTCGGGTTCCGAGTACTACTATGCGTACTACACGAACTCGGGTGAGCGGGTGAAACCCGAAAGCGCTGCGGGCGGTTCGGGCGTTCCGGCGGCTGCAATGGCTTCCGGTTCTCGTGGCGGGCGCGGTGGTTCGCCCGAGCCTTCTGCGCGTTCGCAGACGCCGTACGGCGGCATGTCCCAGCGAGGAGCGAGGCGATAGTGCGCGACCTGCACTGCCATATCCTGCCCGGCGTGGACGACGGCGCCCCCGACCTCGAGGCATCGCTTGCGATGCTCGAGGCGGCCAAGCGTGTGGGCATCACGTCCATCGTGTGCACGCCGCATGTGCGCGACCCCTACTTCGACTACGAGGCCATGCTCGAGGCGTTCGATCTGCTGCGTGCGCATGCCGGCGGGTTTCCGCTTACCATGGGGTGGGAGGTCAACCATGCCAAGCTCATGGAGCTGGGCATGGAATGGGCCGATAGATTGCATTTCGACGGCACGAACGAGTTTTTGCTCGAGCTTTCCAGCCGTTGCCACAAGCACGACTTCGAGGTGTACGAGCGCACGATCTTCGAGCTGCAAGGCAAAGGGTACACGGTGATCATCGCGCATCCCGAGCGCTACCGGGCCATCCAGGAGGACGTCGGACTTGCGCGCGATCTCGTGCGGATGGGCTGCAAGCTGCAAGCTTCGGCTGACTTCGTGGCCGGTGGCCGTTTGGGCAAGGAGAAGCGTCCGGCGAAGCGGCTGTTCGACGAGAACCTCTACAGCTACATCGCAAGCGACGCGCACCGCGTCGAGCATTACGACCTCTTCGCCGAGGCGAAGCGCACCTACCGAACCCGCGGCGCCCACGCGCGCGTGTAGGGGAGGCCAAGGGGCTTCGAGCGGCGGTTGGCGGTGCGCGGTCGGAGCGCGTTGACGTCGGGGCTTCATGCGGTGCGTCTGCGACTTCCGGAGCGGATCGCCCTTTCGGCGGTCGAGGAAGGCCTTGCCGAGATCGACTCGGGGCGCAGGAGTCGCAGATAGACCGCAAACGCCTTTCGATCCATCATGGTCGAGCGCGTGCCTCCCATGATGATGCCGCTATTGGCGGTCGGCTTCCCTCAAGCGTCCGTCCTCGCAGATATGATTGGGATTCACAAGCGGCCGATGGCTTCGAGACGATGCGCTTCGTCTCGAATATTCTCAAGGAAGCATGGTGCGCTTGCTGTACAATAGGGCAATAGCGACCGTTCTGCATGCAGATTGGCGGCATCATGTTCTGCTTCGTTTCGACTCATGGGCGCGGGCGATTTGGTCCATGCGTCGACAAAAAGGCATCGAAGAGGGCGCTGTGATCATAGGTGGTGGTTGCCGATGCAAGAAGAACCGGAAATCAAGCGATCAAAGAAAAGCGATTTGATCCTCGGCGTCTATAGCTTGCCCATAGAGAACCTTCTCGTGGACTGCTGTCGTGGGCTTCGCGAGATCGTTCCTTTCGACCGATCGTTCACCAACCTCAACGATCGATCGAATCGGTTCAAATCGATCTTCAATTACCAAAGCGAAGACACTGATGAAGAAATGCTGGCTCAGTATGCCGACTACTACCATACGATCGACTTTCTCTCATGGTGTTACAACCAAAGGCAGCCGATGGTCTTTCGAGCAACAGACCTCGTGTATCCGGAAGTGATCGAGCGATCGCGCATCCATCGCGAGTGGGAAAGCCGTATGGGCGTCTTCTATACCGTGACGGTGTGCATTGCCTCGGATGACATTCTGTATGGGACCATCTCGCTTATGCGTTCGAAATCCCACGGTGACTTCACGGACGCTGAGGTGGGCATCTTGGACGACGTGAATCAGCACTTGTGCAATCGGTTTCACCTGACCTATCCCAACGGAGTGAACCGTTTCATGATGGACGCAAGCGTTGACCCCATTGCGGAGCGGTTTTCGCTCACGCCGCGCGAGTGGGAAGTGACGTGCTTGCTCATGCACGGTTTGTCGCGTGCTGAGATTGCCGGAAAACTCTGCATCAGCACGAATACCTTGAAGCGGCATGTGGCGAACATCTACCGTAAGGTCGGCGTATCGAATGTGCAACGGCTCTTCGCGGCGCTGAGCCATGCCGATGCCGCTGCGGCACGCGAGGGCGGCGCCTCGGGGAAGGGGGGGGGGTGCTCTTTCAAAGAGGAAACCTTGGATCAGGTCGGTAGCATGCTCTTTGAGCGCGCCTCCTTGCGTCGGCATGCTGCGTAGCGGCTGTTGCAGGAAAGTCGAAGCCGCGTAGCGCTCAAGGAGCGCATTCGGCATGTGCCCACGGACATGTGCCCACGGAAACGGGCAGACGTGCGGTGAATGCGCGTCTGCCCGCTTTGCGATGCGGATCCGAGCGATTCTGCGGCATTGCGTTGATGCCGGCTGCCGACGCGCTCCCGTTCGCCTCGCTCCTTCGTTCGATGGTTGCACGGTGGCTGCGCCATGCGCTTCGCCTCGTCCCAAAACATCGAAAACGCGTCGTCTGTACGCAATCATGCCAAGGTACCCTATCTGGAAGATGGCGCGAGGGGGTGATTGAGGGTTATCCCCTTCGGTTTGCATAATCTCGCACAAGGAATCCCGAAAGGCGGGATTCGGAGGTGCGGGGTTTGCCGCAAACTCGAAGGAGTGATTGTCATGAAGCACGAGCACTACATGGACATGAACCGCCTGAGTGATTGGAGCGTCGATCAGATCAACGAGCTGCTTGACGTATGTCTGTTGCTTAAGGAGATGGAGGAGAAGGGCGTTCGCCTCCCGCTTCTTAAGAACGTTTCACTCGCAATGATGTTCGACCAGCAGTCCACCCGCACGCGCGTCAGCTTCGAGACCGCCATGGAGCAGCTTGGCGGCCATGCGATGTTCCTCGACGGCAAGTCGTTGCATGCCGGCACTGGCCAGGAGACCATCCATGAGACCGCCGCCATCATCTCCAGCATGGCGGACGCCGTCATGATTCGCAGTCTGAGCCAGCAGGTCATCGACGAGTTCGTCGCTGCGTCGACCGTGCCGGTCATCAGCGGCATGAGCTGCGCCGAATTCCGCTCAGACGGTTTCGGCAGTCAGGAACAGCATCATCCCACCCAGGTCATAGCCGACCTGATCACCATGATCGAGCGCAAGCCGAAGGACAAGCAGCTCTCCGATCTGACGTTCATGTGGCTGGGCGATGGCGCCGACGGGTTCGACTGCGTGTTCATGGATCACCTGTCCTTGTTCCCGCGCTTGGGCATCCGCGTCATTTGCGCTGCTCCGAAGAAGTACTGGCCGAGCGACGAGATGCTTGCCAAGTGCCGTGCTCAGGCTGCCGAGGATGGCAATGGCGAGATCATCTGCACCGACGATCCGCTGCAATACGCTTCGGAAACCGATTTCTTCTACACCGGCGTCGTGAACTATCACAAGTTCGGCGTGAGCGAAGAAGAGGCCTTCCAGGTGTTCTATCCGAAGTACCAGATCAACGAAGAGCTTATGGCCCATGCTCCGAAGACCGCCTGGGTGCTGCACTACCTGCCCGGCAACCGCAACTGGGAGATGACCGACGCGGTGTGGGACGGCCCGCAATCTGCCCTGCTGCCTCTCGGCGAGAACCGTCTGTATGCGCAGCGCGGCATTCTCGTGTACATCCTCTGGCCGTTGCGTCGCAATACGAGTCCGGCGCTTGAGCACTACTATCAGGGCAAGGTCGAAGATCTGCTCACTCCTCGTCTCCATAACTACGATTTCTAATGTGCCCGGAGGGCGCCCTGATCGGCTTCCGGTTCGTTTCGGAGCGCCCTTCTCATTGTGCGTCGAAAGAGCCGTTTGGGGTTCTTCTATTCCTTCGATTTCGTTTGGAGGCTTCGAAATGCGTCAAATCACCGAATCGGAATCCACGCCTCAAGCAGATGGATTCTACATGCCTGCTGAGTTCGCCCCTCAGGATCGCGTGTATATGGGCTGGCCCAATCGGCCCGATACGTTTGCCTTCGGCGCCGTGCCCGCCCAGCGCACCTACGCGGGCATTGCGAACGCCATCTCTCGATTCACTCCCGTTGTCATGTGCTGCAATGAGGAAGATTATGCGAACTGCCAGTCAGTGTTCAAGGACAACGAGCGCGTTACCGTGATGGAGATGAGCATCAACGATGCGTGGTTCCGCGATACGGGGGCGACGTTCCTTGTGGACGGCAAGGGCGGCAAGGCTGCGACGGACTGGAATTTCAACGCGTACGGCGGGTTGGTCGACGGCCTGTACTTCCCTTGGGACAAGGACGCCGAGATTGCGCGGAAGATGGCTGACTACGTTGGCGTGCGCACGTACCGTCCCGACCACGTGATCCTCGAGGGTGGCTCCATCACCGTTGACGGCGAGGGAACCGTCATCGTCACCGATTCTTGCTTGCTGTCTGCCGGCCGCACCGCGTCGGCGCTGATTGCCGATGAGCCGGATGCTGGGGACTGGCCGCACTATGCGCGCAAGTATGCTCCGTTTAGCGAGGAGCTGCGCGCGTACATGACCGAGGAACTTAAGAAGTACCTGGGCGTCGAGAAGGTCATCTGGGTCAAGGAGGGGATAGACCCTGAGGTGACCAATGGGCATATCGACGACTGCGCTACGTTCATCGCGCCGGGCGTGGTGGCTTGCATTTGGACCGACGATCCCGACTATCCCTTCTACCGCCAGTGCCATGAGATCTACGAGACGTTGTCCAACGCGACGGACGCCAAGGGCCGCAAGCTCAAGGTGCACAAGCTCCCCATGCCTGAAAAGCCGTGCTTCATGTCGGAGGAGGAGGCGAACTCGATCGACCTTGTGAACCCGCGCACCGCGCAAGACGAGCCCCAGATCGCTTCGTACATGAACTACCTCGTGACTAATCATGGCTGCATCGTTCCCCAATACGGCGACAAAAACGATGCTCTGGCGGTCGAAACGCTTCAGAAGATCTATGACGAGACGTGGGGTGCGGGAGTGTATCGGTGCATCGGCGTCGATTCTCGCCAGGTCGTGTATGGCGGGGGCAATATTCACTGCATCACCCAGCAAGAGCCCAGCGCCTAAACGAAGAGGCTTCGCAAACATATTTTGCTCGATACCTTCAAGTTTTGTCTTGGGTTGCCGAGCGGCTTCCCGGTCAGAGCATTCGTGTGGCGTGAGTTCTTCGGATGAACGTTGAGCTCACGCCACGTTCGTTGAGAGGCCGAAGCGACATGCCGGCTGTTTGCGTGCGTGTGACAGAGACAATCGTAATCGTCTTCTCGGCAAGAAATGAGACCGGGTTTCCAAAGGGGCTGGAGAACGTCTTGCGACTTCGTAAGGAGGGAATCGATGAGCGACATCGATGAGGTCAAGTTGGAACTGAGCGGTAAGACGAACTTTGACGAAGAGCACGAAGGCGAGCTCTTCGAACGCATTTCGGAGGTCGAACGACAAGAGCGCGCTGGCGATCTTGTGCAGGGGTTGAGCAGGGGCGACTGCTGGCTTGTTGTCGCCATGCTTGCGGTGTTCGGCGTGCTGCCCGTGATCTGGTATGCGGTCAGGTATTTCTAGGGAGGTGTGCTATGGCAAACGAAGATATCAACAGCGAGGCTCAGAGCGAGTCGATGCCGGTTCTCAAAGACGAGCGTCCGTATGCTTTCAAAGACTATACGGTTGTCATCACGGGTTTTGCTTGTGCGGCATGGTGCTTCATCACCGGTGGATCGCTCGCGCTGTACGTCGGTGTGCAAACCGCGCTGGTCGCTTCCATTGCGGGCAACATCGTAGCGGTACTGCTCATGTCGCTTACCACTCAAGTGCTCAACACCAAGTACGGCGTCGACGCCTACACAGGCGTTCGGGGCGTGTTGGGCGGTAAGGGCACGAAAGTCTTTCTGATCCTTATGTCGGTTTTCGTCATCGCCTGGCTCATCATCCTTTGCATGATGGTGGCGAAAGCCGTGGGCCATATCGTGCTGGGCTTTACGGGGATCGACATCACCACGGGCGTTCCGGTGATCGTTCTGTCGCTTGTTGCGGGTGCGGTGTGCTGGTTCGCTGCCTGGAAGGGACCGGGGCTCATCAAGAAGCTGAACACCATCGTCGCCCCCGTGTTCGTCATCATCCTCATTTTTCTCGTTGTTGCCATTACCGGAAATTACGGCTGGGACACCGTTTTGAGCGCGCAGCCGCTTGCGCCGTTCGAAGATGAATGGATGAACTTCCTCATCGCATTCGAGTTGAGCATGGGCGCCGGTTTTTCGTGGTGGCCCAACATGGGTGGCGTGGCGAAGTTGTGCAAGACTACTCGAGCGGCGTTCTGGCCCAACGTTATCGGATTGGTGTTCGCAGCTACGTTGGGAACCGTGATGGGTGTTGCCGCGGCCTTGCTGATCGGCGATTCCGATCCGACGGCATGGATGATTCCGATGGGCGGGCTGGCTCTCGGCACGGTCGCCTTGGTTTTGGTGATCGGGGCCGATATCACCGCTTGCTCTGTCATGCTCTACAACTTGGGCATCGGGGTCAAGCAGGTGAAGAGCTTCGTCAAGCTGTCTTGGGGCAAGGTGACCGGCTTGATTACGATCATTGCGTTTATCGGCATGATCTGGGCAGAGCCGCTGTACGCTCGTTTCTACATCATCCTTGGCATTTCCAGCATGACGTGCGCTCCCATCGCCATGATGCATCTTGTCGATTACTACATCTTCAGGAAGCAGCATATTTCCCTCCGTGATGCGTACAACAACTCGAGCAGCTCGAAGTATTATTTCTGGGGTGGTTTCAATTGGGTTGCGATTGGCGTGTTCGTCGCTTCGATCGTGCTCTACCTGTTGATCTTCGATCCCTTTATGTGCATTCCCCAGCCGATCTTCAGGTACTGCAATGCTACGGTTGCCACCTGTGTATTCTCTTTTGCTGCTTATTACGTCTTGGGAAAGCTTCTGCTGGTGAACAGGGGAATCGGCGGGTTCTCCAATGTGGAGGGAGGCGGCGAATCGAGCCAGGCCGAGTAGTTGCGAGCATGGTGCGATGTCCCTTCCGATTAATTGCGGCAAAGCGGGAGGGGAAGCGGTTGCGATAGACGGCTCGAAGTTGGGCTCATAGGGCAACGGGCTTGCTGCGCCCGGGTCGAACGGTCGATCTTCGCTTCTTGCGCAGGCCGTTGTTTTGCGGGGCGCCATCTGCTTGGGCAGAGGGCGCCCTTTTGCGCGCGAATGGGCGATTCCATGTCGCGCGATGGACTGCTGCTTGTGTTCGGTGGCGGTGGGGTGGAGCGATGGAGTGGGCAGCGCTATCGAAGGCGCTTTCCCCAGCTGGGGGCGTTGTTGCGGAGGGTTTGCGCCGACAAGGCGGCTCCGCCGTTCGCCTCCCCCACCCGCATGCTCACGGACGTGTCCCTCTCGCATGGAGGGAGGACCCTCGTCATCGATGCGAAGTGCTACGTGGGGGGGGGGATCTCCATGAGCTTTGGCAAGAGGCACCTTGCTGCCGATCGTGCGTGCCCGACCTGTTATTACGCATCGTATGTGGGCGATGTCAAGCATGCTTTCGGCTTGCTGGTGCATGCCGGTACCGGCGAAGCGGACATGTGGGAGCGCTGGACGGACAACGGGTACCGGCTCGGATGCCGCACGCTGGATCTCGCGGGAGACTTCGACGCCGTCAGCGCAACTCTTGACGTGGTTGTGAGGGAGGCGTTCGGCTCGGTTGCGAGGAGGGGGTAGAAGTTGGCCGTGCTTCGAGAAACGTGCGATAATGATCGCTGTCGGCGATTTCGAGGAGTGCGGCATGGCGGTTCCCAAATATGACGAGATGATGCTTCCCGTGTTGAAGCGGCTTGGCGACGAGAGGGATTTCGAGCCTCTGACGAGCAAGCAGATCAGGGAGCACGTCGCCTTGCACTTCGCCTTGGGGGAGGACGAGCGCGCGGAGCAGATCCCGAGCGGCTTCGCGCGCTACGCCAACAACGCGCAATGGGCGTGCACGTACCTCAAGCAGGCGGGTTTGATAGCGTCCCCCAAACGGGGTTCGTTTCGCATCACGGAGCGAGGGCGCTCTTTGCTGGCGGAGGGCGTCGGGAAGATCGACAGGCAGATGCTCCTCCGCTATCCCGAGTTCCGGGAGTTCTTGAGCAGGGGCGGCAGGAAGGGCGATGCGGCAAGCCGGGAGCCCCTGAAGGGCGGTGCTGCGGACGCGGACGGCGGGGTGGCCCCCGAAGACGCCTTGGAGGCGTCCTTCGGCAGCATCAACGCGGCGCTCGCGAGCGAGCTCCTCGACGCGGTGGTCCAGCAGACCCCGGAGTTTTTCGAGAGGCTCGTGGTCGACCTGCTGCTGGCGATGGGCTACGGGGACGCGAAGGCGGGATCGGGCACGACGACGAAGCGGACCGACGACGAGGGGATCGACGGCGTCGTCCGCGAGGACAAGCTCGGGTTCAGCAGCATCTACGTTCAGGCGAAGAGGTGGGCCGTCGATAGGAGCGTCGGCCGCCCCGAGCTCCGGGCGTTCGTGGGGGCGCTCACGGGGGCGGGGGCGAGCAAGGGGCTGTTCATCACCACGGCGTCGTTCTCGTCCAAGGCGCGCGAGTACGCCGAGAAGCAGCACGCGGTGTCGCTCGTCCTCGTGGACGGAGGGGAGCTCGCCCAGCTGATGATCGCGCACGACGTGGGCGTCTCCGTTCGCCGCCGCTACGAGATAAAAGGGCTCGACAGGGACTATTTCGACGCGGGGCTGTGATGCGGGGTGCCGCAGCCCTCTTCGGAACCTCGACGGGCTCGATGCTGCGAGACTCGAGGATCGGGGCATCGCCATTGCGGGCATCTTGTCGGATTGCCTCGAACTGCGAAGGCTGAAAAGAATGCCGACATGCAACGGGGCTGACGTACGCTGGGTTCATCTTTGGACGCTTAAGATTGTTCGAGTGGTGGTTCATGCAGCATTGCCGTGAGAGGTTTACTCAGCTTGAGCCCCGACCCTTTTTATGAGGTTCGACAAAACTAGAAAGTGCAAGACTGCAATGCAAACCCGGATCCTTCCATCCGAATCTGCATTGCAGTCTTGCGTAGGATTCGGGTATTGCCGGAAGGTATCCTTTTGCACTCGCTTGATGGAGGGAGTGGTGTTCCAATTTGCCGCAAGACTGACTTTGCCGTTTCTCTCGCCGAGCACGACATCCACCCGTGTCCCCCCATATCGTAGACTATGGTCTTGGTGGTTTTCTCACGCCGCTGCTGTTTCTCTTTTCGTGATCACGGTTTGGCTTTGGCTTCGGTTGCGGCTTCAGTTGGGGGGTGCGGACGTTTTTCCGGACGGCCTAGGCGGCCAGCCCCAGCCGCCTCCTGCGGCCGGCTATCGTATCGTACACCTTGCGCCCTCCCTCGTCGAACGCCTTCAGCCTCCCCTCCCGGTACCA
>NZ_PPEL01000016.1 GCF_002899695.1 Rubneribacter badeniensis | reverse complement strand
ACCTGGGGCTGCTGCGGCTGCTGGCTGGGGGCCGGCGGCGGGGTGGGGGCTTGCGGCTGCTCGGAGCCTTTCGGCTGCTCGCGATCAGTCATAGGGCCTTCCTTTCCTCATGCGTCTCTTGGCGCTGCGTTTCGACGTTTTCGTCGCCTTGGCCGTCCGCGTCCGGCAGGAACAGCTCGGCTGTCGCCTCCACGAGCGCGACGGCGCCGAAGGTGCAGGCGGGCACGCACAGCCCGCATCCGATGCAGTAGCGCGCGTCGAACGCGAGCCGTCCGTCGGCGGGGTCGGGGAATCGCGCGCCGGTGGGGCAGGCTGACGCGCAATCGAGCGTGTTTTCGCAGAGCGCGCAGTCGGTGGCGGACACCGCCACGGGAACGCGCGGGGCGATGGACGGATCGCGGTCGATGGCTTCGAGCAGAAGCTGGCGCTTCGGCTGCATGGTCTTGCGCGTGAGCCCGTCGGGCACGAAGTCGTTGAACTGCACGCCGTCGGCGAGGTTGAGCCGCGCGCGTGCCCGCGCGCGCTCCTTGCGCTCGTAGAACTGCTGGAGCACTTCGGAGTTGCGCAGACGGCGCTTGCCCGTGGCGATGTCGCCCACGTCGCCGACGAGGTTCGCGAAGGCGCTTCGCCGGTCGAGGCCCTCGGGGCTCGCCAGGTCGCGCACGAGGTTCTCCTTTTCAGGGATGACGTCGGTGAAGCCCACCTTGCCGCCGCTCCACTCCTCGGCTGTCGCGATGGCGTGCGAGTACAGGGCCTCGCCCATCTCGCCCGCACGGTCGCAGTCGGCGCAGTAGGACAGATCGGCCGCCACTTTCACCGGCACGTTCTCGGACAGCACGAGCGTCCAGAACTCGGGCGAGAGCGCGGCGAGGCAGGGCAGCACCACGACGTTTGCCGCCGGCTCGAGGCCGGGGAAGACGTTCTCCTTGCAGGTGAGCACCACGTCCTCGCCGCGCAAGGCGATGCGGCGGATGCGCGCGTGCACGTCGATCATCGTCACGCGCGTGGACGAGAACGCGTCGCAGATGCCGAGGCAGATGCCGCAGCGCGTGCAGGCGTCCTCGTCGATGGTGGGGCGCCCGTCTTGCTGGAAGGAGACGGCGTCGTGCGGGCAGGCGAGCGCGCACCGCGCGCAGTCCGCGCCGCGGACGCGGACGCAGAAGTCGCGCAGCACGACGATCTGCCCGGAACCGCCTCGCTCCTGCACGCCGTCCGTCCGATCGGAGGCGCGTTCCGATCGGACGTCGGCGGCCTCAGGCACCGAACGCCTCTTTTGCCACCTGGTCGATGCGCGCCAGCACGTCGGCGCGCTCCAGAAGCTCTATGCTCTCGAAGAGCGGCGGCGACACCATGTTGCCGCACACGGCCACGCGCAAAGGCTGCAGCACGAGCTTGAGCTTCAGGTCGAGTTTATCGGCAAGCGCCCGGCACGCCTCCTCGAGCGGCGCGGCCTCCCACGGCCGGCCCTCGTCGGCCAGCACGGCGCGGCACGCGGCCAGCGCCTCGTCGGCCCGCGCGCCCTCCTTTTTCAGCACCTTGGCGACGCTCTTCTCGTCCAGCTCGCGCACCTCAGGCCCCCAGAACAGGAACCCCAGCTTGGCGGGTATCTCGTCGAGGCGCGCGAGGCGCTCGGCCACGAGCGGGTAGAGCTTGCGATACCATTCGGGGCGCGCGTCGAGGTCGGCCGCGGCGCGCGAAATCGCGTCCTCGGACAGCTCTTCGTCGGCGGCGAGGCCCGCATGCGCGCGCCAGAGCCACGGCAGCGACGCGCGCACCCATGCGCTCGCGCCCATCTCCTTGATGTACTGGCCGTTCATCCATTCGAGCTTCGTCTCGTCGAACACGGCGTCCTTCTTCGTCACGCGGTCGAGGCTGAACTCGCGGCAGAGCGTGGCGCGGTCGATGATCGTCGTCTCGCCGTCGAGCGACCAGCCCAGAAGCGCGAGGAAGTTCACCATCGCGTCGGGCACATAACCGCGCTCGCAGAACTCCTCCACGCTCGCCGCGCCGTGGCGCTTCGAGAGCTTCTTGCCGTCGGGGCCGAGGATCATCGACAGGTGCGCGAACGTGGGCACGGGCAGCCCCAGCGCCTCGTAGATGAGTATCTGGCGCGGGGTGTTGGACAGGTGGTCGTCGCCGCGGATGACGTGCGTGATGCCCATGTTCGCGTCGTCGCACACCACGGCGAAGTTGTAGGTGGGGCTTCCGTCGGTGCGCACGACTATCATGTCGTCCATCACCTCGGCGGGGAAGCTCACGTGGCCGTACACGGCGTCGTCGAACTCGATGGGCCCGTGATCCTCGGGCACGCGCAGGCGCCACACGTGCGGCTCGCCGGCCTCGATGCGGCGGGCGGCCTCGGCGGCATCGAGGCCGCGGCACGTGCGGTCGTAGCCCGCGTAGCCGCCTTCGTTCGCCTCGGCGGCGGCGCGCTTGGCGTCGAGCTCCTCCTTCGTGCAGAAGCAGGGGTACGCGCTCCCGCGCTCCTTCATAAGCTCGAGCGCCGCGGCGTACGTGTCCGTGCGCTGCGTCTGGAAGTAGGGGCCGGCCTCGCCGCCCACCTCGGGGCCCTCGTCCCAATCCAGCCCGAGCCACTTCATGGCGTTGAGGATGACCTGCACGTTCTCCTCGGTGGAGCGCTCGGGGTCGGTGTCTTCGATGCGCAGGATGAAGTCGCCGCCCATCGCGCGGGCGAACGCCCAGTTGTAGATGGCCGTGCGCGCGCCGCCCACGTGGAGGCGGCCGGTCGGGGAGGGTGCGAAGCGCACGCGCACGCGCGCGCCGGTTGCGTTGGTCATGGAGAGGATCCTTTACGTCTCGTCGTTCGTCGTGCGTGGGCCCGCGCCTAGTGGGCGGGCGTGCGGCGGCGCAGCAGGGCGCCGACCACGATTGCCAGTATAGATGACAAGCCGGTGGCCGCAAGCCACACGGCCCCCATCCCCATCCAAAATTCGGGAGGGTACATGGTGATGAGCAGCGAATCGTAGGAGAAGGTCCAGGTGCCGCTCGCGAAGAATAGCGAATGGAAGGCGGCGAAGAAGCCGTTGAAGTCCGCGACCACCCATGCGGCCAGCAGCGCGAAGGCCGCCACCACGACGGCGCCCGCAGCTGAAAGCACGCCGCCGAGCGCGCGGCGCCCCACGCGGATGGCCACGTGGGCGCAAGCCGCGACGGCCAGCAGGGCGACGGCGGCGAGCGCGATGCGCGCGGCTGCCACGACGCGGTAGACGTCGTCGAGGTGCGACAGCGCGTCGGAGGTGAGCGTGTACTGCTCGGGAGCGGCGGCCAGCTCGTCAGGGCTCGCTTCGGCGTAGCGCGTGTTCGCGCTGTTGTTGATGTCGCAGAGCGTGGCGAACACGGCCTCGCGGTCGTTCGAGCCCACCGTGTAATCGCGGGTCGCCACCGCCGCCCGCACGAGCTCGTCGTGCGAGAACGGCGTGTCCGGGTTGCCGTCGCCCGAGAACGCGTTCGCGAGCAGCTCCGTGGTCTGCGGGAGCGCCGCGCACGCCGCGAACCCGGCCGCCACGAGCGTGACCGCCAGCGACGCGACGGCCACGACGGCCGCTGCCTTGTTGATCAGGTTGGACATAGCTTCCTCTCCCTGGCTCTCATGGCGCGCTTTTTGGCGCGCAGGTCAGTGGCGCTCGCACGAGCAGACCAAACGATCCCCAAGTCCTTTAGTCGGCGTGCGAGGCGCCGCCGACCGAGCGCGCCGCCCGCCGCGCCAAAAAGGGCCGCACCACTTGCGGTGCCGCCCGCCGCTCCCTAATCCACCCAGATCGTGGCGGCGGTCATGCCCTGCATGTCCTTGGAGATCGTCGGCAGTGGCCCCAGGCGGCTGAACACGCCCGCGAACGCGCCGTCGTACAGGTACAGCCCGTTCAGGTTGTTGTAAAGCGCCGGCTCGCGGCGCACCTCGCCGTCGGCCAGCGCGTCGATGCCCGTGTCGGGCGGCAGCGTCTCGGTCTGGAAGGGGCGGATGTAGCGCTGCACGATGAACGGATGGCCCGCGCGCCCGTTCGCGAACCGGTCGACGAGCTCCTCCCATTCCGCTTGCGTGACCGCGACCCCCGCGTACACGTCCTCGGCGCCGTAGTGGTCGGTCGGCTTGATGATCCATTCGCAGCGGTTCTCGCGGATCTGCGGCAGGTTGACGTGGTTCTCGTCCAGAAACGCGGTCAGGGGCACGGTCTGCTCGATGAACGACACCTCGTCGGCGTCGAGGAAGGCGGTCGTGCGCTCGTCGAACAGCGCCTTGAATATCTGCTTGTCGTGCGCGATGTGCCCTGCGAAGCTGCCGATGAGCGCCACTTTCTCGGCCCGCACGGCTTCGATGAGCTGCTGGGACTCGTCCCAATGGTCGATGACGTCGTTGGTGACGCAGCGCCGCCAGACGGCGTCGATGCGCTCGCCCTCGCCGTCGCGCAGCGTCTCGCCGTCGAAGGAGAGGTCGCGCACGTCGGCGACGACGCACTCCGCGCCGCGCTCGCGGAACAACTCCGCGAACACGTGGAACTCGTCCACCACGCCGTTTTCCAGGTAGTCGCAGATGGCGATGCGCGGGTTCTCGACGCGGCGGTCGTAGGTGGCGTAGATGCCGAGAAACGCCTCGACCCACGGCTCGAACAGCTCGCAGCCCTCCACGCGGTGGCGGCGCGCGAACTCCTTGAACGTCTCCGACCGAGCCACCGACGCGGTGATCTCGCGGTTCTCGTTCATGCCCGACGAGCCGTCAGCGTTGAACTCGCAGAACCTCACGCGCAGGTCGTCCTCGTCGAAAAACGTGTCCACGCGCGCGAACGGCAGCACCGAATCGTAGCCGCGCGGCAGCAGGATGAGCTCTTCGAGGCGCGGGTCGAAGTCGAACACGCGGCGGTAGGCGGGGTCGGCCAGGTAGCGCTCGATCACCTTGACGAGGATGCGGTGGGCCGTCTCGGCGGTCCGCTTCATGGCCTCGCGCGTTTCGCGGTCGAACAGGCGGGGGACGAAGGTGCTGGCCACCACCTGGTGGTGCACGATGGCGGTCGATCCTTGCATGTAGTCGTAGGCGGCGCGCCGTCCGGCGACGTCGCCGTCGAGGGAGTCCATGATGGCGAAGTATTCGCGGGTGTAATCGGCGTTTGCGGTCATGGCGTGGTCCTTTCGGGTGCTGTCGCGCCCTTCGGCGGCGCGGGCCGGCCGAGGGGCGGTTTTTCCGGAAAGTGTATCACGGCGCGCCTCGCGCCGCGGGCGGGGTTGCGGTATCGCCATACGAACGGCGAAGCCCCGGAACCTGCCTTCAACCGTGCGGGTGCGCCTGCGCGGCAGGGCGATCGGGCCGGCGCCCACGCTTCCCGCTCGGCTCTTGGCCGGCGGCCTGTGGTATCCTGTTCGAGACAAGGTGCGCGGACAGGAGCGGAGGGCGACGATGAGGGTGGCCGTTTTCGTCGACGGGGCGAACTACTTCTACATGCAAAGGAAGCTGGGCTGGCATATCGATGCCCGCAAGCTGCTGGATTTCTGCCGGAGCTTCGGGGACGTGCAGGATGCCTATTACTACGTCGGGACGGGCGCCCCTCCCGAGGCGCAGCAGCAGGCGTATCTGGGCGCGCTCGCGCGCATCGGCTACTCGCTCGTCACCAAGCAGATCAAGACGATCTTCGATCCCCATACCGGCGAGTCGAAGCAGAAGGCGAACCTCGACGTCGAGATCGTGCTCGACATGTTCAACACCGTCGACACCTACGACATGGCGGTTTTGGTGAGCGGGGACGGCGACTTCGAGCGGGCGCTGGAGCTTTTGCGGGCGCGCGGGAAGAAGTTCAAGGTCATTGCCACGTCGGGCCTCGTCGCGAAGGAGATCCGCTCCGTCTGCGGCATGCATTACGTGGACTTCGCGGACATCAGGGGCGAGGTTGAGCGGACCGGGGAGGCCCGTTAGCGGGCGGTTCGTCCCAGGGGCCGTCTGCACGCCCCTCTGCGCGCGGTTGCGCGACCGCTCGTGGGGGTTGTGCGCGCGCAATGGGCGCGGTATTGCGCGGGGGAGGGTTTCAGGGTACCATCGGCAAGGTTTCGCAGGGGCTTTCGGCCGCTTCGCGGCGTCCTCTGTTTTTTATCGAGAGTCGGGGGAGAGAGTTGGCTCTGGGATCCCGACACCAACCTGGCGTGCGCGCCAAGGTGGTCCGGCCTACAGCGATGAAGGAGGAAACTCATGGCCGAAGCATCGTCGTACCTGTTCACGTCCGAATCCGTCACCGAGGGGCACCCCGACAAGATGTGCGACCAGATATCGGATGCCATCTTGGACGCCATCATCTCCAAGGAGATAGAGCTCGAGCGCGAGGGCTACATCGCCCCCAGCGGGCAGCCCGCCGACGTGTCGCGGATGCGCTGCGCGTGCGAGACGATGGCGACCACGGGGCTCGTGGTCGTGGCGGGCGAGATCCGCACGCAGGCGTACGTGGACGTGCCGGCCATCGTGCGCGAGGTGGTGTGCGGCATCGGCTACGACCGCGCCAAGTACGGCTTCGACGGCACCACCTGCGGCGTGGTGAACGCCATCCACGAGCAGAGCCCCGACATCGCGCAGGGCGTGGACGAGAGCTGGGAGGCGGTCCACGGCGGGGCCGCGGACGATCCCTACGAACGCATCGGCGCGGGCGACCAGGGCATGATGTTCGGCTACGCCTGCGACGAGACGAAGACCCTCATGCCCATGCCCATCTACCTGGCCCAGCGCATGAGCGAGCGCCTCGCCGCCGTGCGCAAGGACGGCACGCTCGACTACCTGCGCCCCGACGGCAAGACCCAGGTGAGCGTGCGCTACGAGGACGGTGCGCCGAAGTGGGTGGAGAAGGTGGTCGTGTCCACGCAGCACGCCGAGGACGTCTCGCCGGACGAGCTGCGCGAGGCCATCATCAACCACGTCGTGGGCCCGGTGTTCTCCGACGAGGGGACATCGATCATGCCGGGCATGGAGATTCACGTGAACCCCACGGGCCGCTTCGTCATCGGTGGGCCGATGGGCGACTGCGGCCTCACGGGCCGCAAGGTCATCGTGGACACCTACGGCGGCATGGGCCGCCACGGTGGCGGGGCCTTCTCCGGCAAGGACTGCACGAAGGTGGACCGCTCGGCGGCCTACGCGGCGCGCTGGGTGGCGAAGAACGTGGTGGCCGCGGGGCTCGCGCGCCGCTGCGAGGTGCAGGTGGCCTACGCCATCGGCATGGCGCGCCCCGTGAGCGTGATGGTGGACACGTTCGGCACGGCCGCCGTGGACGCCTCGACCATCGAGCGCGCGGTGGCCGAGGTGTTCGACCTGCGCCCCGGCGCCATCATCGACGCGCTGGATTTGCGCCGCCCCATCTACCGCAAGACGGCCGCCTACGGCCACTTCGGTCGCGAGTTGCCCGAGTTCACCTGGGAGCGCACCGACAAGGTGGACGAGTTGCGGGCGGCGTGCGGTTTGGCGTAAGGCCGCTTGCGGGCGCGCCCGTCCGGCCCGGCGCGGTCGGACGGGCGTCGCCGTCTTTCTGCATCGCCCCGATCGCCCTTCGCGGGCTCCGAGCTCCCGAAAGCCGGTCGGCAGGCGGCGGGCGGGATCGCCGTGCGCGATTTCGCCGTCGAAATGGCCACCAAACCGCGTTCTGGCACAGATTCCCCTGCTTTCCCCCTTGCTCTTTTCTGCGACCTGGGGTTTCGGCGAGAGCTAGGAGGGAAAGGGGGATTTTGGCTGCGATTCCGTGCCAGAACGCGGTTTCGTGGCCAAAAAACGGCCCGCGCCACGCATGCGGCGGCGCGCGCTGCTTGCCGCCTCCTGCCTTCCGTTTGCGAGAGCGATCTTGCCGTCGTCCCCGTTCTGTTCGGCACGCGAGGCTCCTTCACCGGGGGGGTCGTGCGCCCGAGCCGCGTCTTCGCCGAAGTTTCCGAGCGCGCCCGAGCCGCGCGGTTTTCGTGCGGCCTTGTCGGGCGCGCCTTCCACGGCCCGGGCTTGGAATATACTGGAAGCCATGAAACTCGCATCGGTCATCCTCGACATACCCACGCAGGCGCTCGACGCGCCCTACACCTACGCCGTGCCCGAGGACGGCGGCGAGGGCGACGCGCCCATCGAGGTGGGCTGCGCCGTGCTCGTCCCGTTCGGCGGGCGGCGCGCGGTGGGCTTCGTCATCGAGCTGGCGCAGGACGACGAGTGCGACTGGCTTGACGGGATCGACCCCGCCAAGCTCAAGGGCATCGTGCGCGCGGTGAGCCGCCCTTACTTCGACGAGGAGGGCGCGGCGTGCGCGCGTTGGCTCTCGGAGCGCTACATCGCGCCCCTGTCGTCGTGCGTGCGCCTGTTCACGCCGCCGGGGGGCGTGCCGCGCATGGTGCGCTCGCGCGAAGGCCGCTGGCGGCTCGAGGAGCCGGCGGTGGGGGAAGTGGACGACCGCTGGGTGGTGCCCGGCCCCGCGCTCGCCGCGTTCGAGCCGCGCGGAAACGCGGTGAAGCAGGCCTCCATCGCCGAGGCGCTGCGTGCGGGAGAGCTGCGCGTGGCGGAGCTCGCCGCCGAGTTCGGCGCGGTGTCCGACGCGGTGAGGGCGCTTGAGCGCAAGGGCGTGGTGCGCGTGGAGCGCCGCCGCCGCCTGCGAGGGGTGCCCGGCGGCGGGCGCGGGCGCTTCGAGGGAGGCGGCGGGTTCTCGCCCAGCCCCAAGCCGCCGCTCACCGCCGGGCAGGCGGCGGCGCTCGCCGCCATCGACGCGGCGCGCGAGCGGGCGGCGGGCGAGGTCGTGGTCGTGGACGGCGTCACGGGCTCGGGCAAGACCGAGGTGTACCTTCAGGCCATCGAGGGCGCGCTTTCGGCGGGGCGCACGGCGTGCGTGCTCGTGCCCGAGATCTCGCTCACGCCGCAAACCGTGGGGCGCTTCCGCGGCCGCTTCGGCGACACGGTGGCCGTCATGCACTCGCGCATGAGCCAAGGCGAGCGCTTCGACCAGTGGGACTTCATCCGCAGCGGGCAGGCGCGCGTCGTCGTCGGCGCCCGCAGCGCGCTGTTCACGCCGCTGGCCAACGTGGGCCTCATCGTCATCGACGAGGAGCACGAGGGCTCCTACAAGCAGGACAGCGCGCCGCGCTACCATGCCCGCGATGTTGCCGTGTGGATGGCGCGGCGCGCGGGCGCGGCGGTGGTGCTGGGCAGCGCGACGCCTTCCATCGAGACGCTGCACGCCTGCGCGAAGGACGCCGCGTGGCATCGCGTCGAGCTGCCCGAGCGCGCCAACGGCCGGCCGCTTCCCGAGGTGCGCGTCGTCGACATGGCCAAGGAGTTCTCCGGCGGGTCGCGCTCCATGTTCTCCGGCGCGCTTTCGCGCGCGCTCGCCGAGGAGCTTTCCGCGGGTCGCAAGGCGGTGCTTCTGCTCAACCAGCGCGGCTTCGCGAAGTTCCTTTTGTGCCGCGAATGCGGGTTTGTGCCCGAGTGCCCGTCGTGCTCCACCTCGCTCACGTTCCATGAACGAGGGAATCTGCTCGTGTGCCACCACTGCGGCCACCGCGTCCCCGCGCCGCCTACGTGCCCGGAGTGCGGCAGCCCCTATCTGAAGAAGTTCGGCGCGGGCACCCAGCGGGTGGAGGCCGATCTGCGGGTGCTCCTCGACGCGATGCCCAGCGTGGGGCCGGACGTGCCCATCGTGCGCATGGACGCCGACACCACGTCTGCCAAAGGCGCCCACCAGCGGCTGCTCGAAACATTCGCGGAGGCCGACGCGGCGGTGCTCCTCGGCACGCAGATGATCGCGAAGGGCCTCGACTTCGAGGACGTCACGCTCGTGGGCGTCATCAACGCCGACACCATGCTGAAGCTTCCCGACTACCGCGCCGCCGAGCGCACGTTCGCGCTCGTGGAGCAGGTGGCCGGCCGCGCCGGGCGCGCCGCGCTGCCGGGGCGCGTGCTCGTGCAAACCTACGAGGCCGCCGCCGCTCCCATCCGCGCCGCGGCGGCCCACGACCGGGCGCTCTTCCTGCGCGACGAGCTGCCCAAGCGCCGTCTTCTGGGTTACCCCCCCTACGTGCGCATGGCGAACGTCCTTCTGTGGGGAACGGACGAGCCCGCGGTGCGCGCCGCCGCCCTCGAGCTCCAGCGCGACCTCGAGCGCGCGGTGCGCGACTTCGGCGGGGACGGATGGAGCGTGCTTCCCGCCGTGCCGTGCGCGCTCGCGAAGCTGCGCGGCACGTACCGCTGGCACGTGGTGGCGAAGTGCCCCTCCGACGCCGACCTTTCGCGCGCGCTCCTGCCGCTGTTCCGGCGCCGCAAGCCCGACAAGCTGGTCAACGTGGCCGTGGACGTGGATCCCGATGACCTGCTGTGACGCGCCGCCCGCCGGCTCCGCTCTCGCGGACGATCCTTGCGAAGGCGCGCTCGCACCCGGTCGGCTTCGACGCTTTGGCGAGGATGCGGAAGGGGATTGCGCGGGGACGAGATTCGCGGTTCGGGTATCCGCTTTTTGTGATACACTGTTTGGCTGTATCTTTGCGCCCCGAGCGCATGCGCGCATGCGCGCACGCCGTCCTGTTGGAAAGGAAGATCACGTGGCCCAAGCCTCCAAGAAGCAAGCATCCGCGCAGACGAAGAACGTCTCGGCCAAAGCCCCGATCGATGCCGAGGAGATACTTGACGACGAGGCGCTCGACGCCGACCCCGACGTGGTCGCCGCGGATTCCCTCGACGACGACAAGCTCGACACCGGCCTTGGCGGCGACGGCGACGAGGAAGACCTGCTCGAAGGCATCCCCGAGGAGGAGCTCAAGGCAACCGTCGACGTCCAACTGCCGAAGGTGACCAAGAGCAAGGTGCGCTCGGCGGCGCGCAAGCGCGGCGCCGACGCGGGCGTGACCATGCTCACGGGCGACCCGGTGCGCATGTACCTCAAAGAGATCGGCAAAGTCCCCTTGCTCACGGCCGCCGAGGAGATCGACCTGGCCATGAAGATCGAGGCCGGCGTGGCCGCCATGGAGGAGCTCGACAAGGCCGAAGACGAGGGCATCGAGCTCGACCGCCGCGAGAAGCGACGCCTCGGCCGCATCGAACAGGTGGGCTTGGACGCGAAGCAGCAGCTCATCGAGGCGAACCTGCGCCTCGTCGTGTCCATCGCCAAGCGCTACGTGGGCCGCGGCATGCTCTTCCTCGACCTCATCCAGGAAGGCAACCTCGGCCTCATCCGCGCGGTGGAGAAGTTCGACTACACGAAGGGCTTCAAGTTCTCCACGTACGCCACGTGGTGGATCCGCCAGGCCATCACGCGCGCCATCGCCGACCAGGCCCGCACCATCCGCATTCCCGTGCACATGGTGGAGACGATCAACAAGCTCGTGCGCATCCAGCGCCAGCTTCTGCAAGAGCTGGGCCGCGAGCCAACGCCGGAGGAGATCGGCAAGGAGATGGGTCTGCCGCCGGAGCGCGTGCGCGAGATCCAGAAGATCAGCCAGGAGCCAGTGTCGCTTGAGACGCCCATCGGCGAAGAGGAGGACAGCCAGCTGGGCGACTTCATCGAGGACGACGCCGCCGTGGTGCCGCCCGACGCCGCCAGCTTCAGCATGCTCCAAGAGCAGCTGAGCAAGGTGCTCGACGGCCTGGCCGAGCGCGAGCGCAAGGTGATCAGCCTGCGCTTCGGCTTGGAGGACGGCCATCCGCGCACGCTCGAGGAGGTGGGGCGCGAGTTCGGCGTCACACGCGAGAGAATCCGCCAGATCGAGAGCAAGACGCTCGCGAAGCTGCGCCATCCGTCGCGCTCCTCGAAGCTGAAGGACTATCTGGAGGACTGACGTTCCACCGGCCTGCCTGCCGGTGGAACTGCCCGACGCTGCGAAGCCCCCTCGCACCGATCCCCGCCCCTTTCTCGCTTGCCCTCACGTGGCCCTGCCCGGCACCCGTGCAGGGCGCGCCCTCGCGGGCGCATGGTGGGGAATCGAACAAACCGCTGGCTTGTTCGACAGCCGCGAAACGGGCCGATTGTCGGCACGAGGGGGCTTCTCGCTGACTTGCTGGCGCCAACCTGCGCTATCGGATGATTGGACCTGCGCCATGGAAAACGAAGACATCGAACTGTTCGCGAGCTGCCTCGCCGGTTTGGAAGCGCCGCTCGCCGATGAGCTCAGGCGCATGGGCGTGAGGCGCGTGCGCCCGCTTGCCGGGGGCGTGGCCGCGTTCTGCGACGTGCGCGGCGCGCTGTCCGCGTGCCTGTGGTCGCGGCTCGCCTCGCGCGTGCTCGCGGTGGTGGGGCGCGTTGACGCGTCGGACGCCGAGCGCTTGCACGAGGGCGTGCGGGGCCTTCCGTGGGAGGACGTCCTTGCTTGCGGGGCGAGCATCGCCGTGCAGACGCACGGCGCGAACGACGAGCTGCGCAACACCCGCTTCACCGCGCTCAAGGTGAAGGACGCGGTGTGCGACAGGATGCTCGGGCAGACGGGGCGTAGGCCCGAGGTCGATCCCGAGGAGCCGGACGCGCTCATCGACGTGCGGGTGCGCGGTGCGCGTGCCACGTTGTCGCTCGATTTGTCGGGTGGGCCGCTCTACCGGCGCACGTGGCTTTCTGCCGACGACGGTGCCGACGCGCCGCTTTCTTGCGCCCAAGCAGCCGGGCTGCTCGCGCTCGCGGATTGGCAGAGGCTCTGTGAGGCCGGCGCGGCGCTCGTCGATCCCGCGTGCGGCGACGGAGCGCTCGTGGTGGAGGCCGCGGCGTGGGCATGCGACCTCGCGCCCGGGCTCGTGCGCGAGCGCTGGGGGTTCTTCGGCTGGGGAAAATCCGAGCCCGAGGTGTGGAACGATCTCGTCCGAGAAGCCGACGAGCGTTTCGAGCGCGGTCTGGCGCGCATCGCGGGCGCGGACGCGCTCGAGGCCCCCTCGTCCGCGCCGCCCGACCGGGCGCGCGTGCGCATTGCGGGAGCCTCGTCGTCCTCCCCGGCCATCGCCCGGGCGCGTCTGCTCGCGCGCCGCGCCGGACTGCGTCAGGCGCTCACCGTGGAGCTTGCCGACGCGCAGTCAGCGGACGGGCAGGTTGCGCGCGCGTGCGCGGCGGCCTCGCGCGACGCGTCCGACGGGGCCGCGCGCTGCTTGGTGGCGTGCATCCTGCCGACGGGGGATCGCGCTATGTCCGAGGCGCGCGCCCGGGCCGATGCCGCGGCGTTCGCGGCCGCGTCGGCATCCGCGCCGGAGGGATCGGTGTTCGCGGCGGTCGGCGGCGAGGGCGTGGAGGAGCGCTTCGGCGTCGCGCCCGCCCTTGGGGTCGAGATCGGGAAGGGGCGCGTGGCGACGAAGGCCCTCGTGTTCGATGCGCCGCCCGTCGGCACGACCGAGGTGAGCGTGCCGGATCCTGCCGGGGGCGCCGAGCACCTCGTCGAGGTGTTCGAGGAGGCTTCCGGGCAGTTCGCCGCCCGCTTGCGCAAGACGGCCAGGGAACGGCGAAAGTGGGCGCGCCGCGAAGGCGTCACCTGCTACCGCATCTACGATGCCGACCTGCCCGACTATGCCGTGGCCGTCGATGTGTACGAAGGGGCGGGCCAGGCGGCTGGCAACACCTACGTCCACGTAGCGGAGTACGCGCCGCCGCGCAGCGTCGATCCCGTGAAGGCGCGGCGCCGCTTCGACGACGTCCTTGCGCTCGTGCCCGTCGTGCTGGGAGTGCGGTCCGACCACGTGTTCTCCAAGGTGCGCCGCCGCGAGAAGGGCGGCGGGCAGTACCGCGAGGCCCGCCGGCGCTCCTACGTGACGCAGGTGCAGGAGGCAGGCTTCGAATTCGAAGTGGACTTGGCGGGCTATCTGGACACCGGCCTGTTCCTCGACCATCGCCTCACGCGCGCGCTCGTGGGCGCGAAGGCGCAGGGCAGGCGCTTCCTCAACCTGTTCGCCTACACGGGCACGGCGACGGTCCATGCGGCTGCGGGCGGGGCGCGATCGACTGCCACGGTGGACCTGTCGCAGACCTACCTCGACTGGGCGCGGCGCAACATGGCCGCGAATGGGTTCGAGGGTCCCGAGCACACGTTCGAGCGCGGCGACGTCATGGCCTGGATCACCGAGGCGCGCCGTGCGGGCCGTCGCTTCGACCTCGTGTTCGTCGACCCGCCCACGTTCTCCAACTCGAAGGCCATGGGGCGGCGCACCTGGGACGTGCAGCGCGACCACGTGGAGCTGCTCATCGGCGTGTCGCGCCTTTTGTCGGAGGAGGGCGAGGCCGTGTTCTCGTGCAACCTGCGCTCGTTCAAGCCCGACGAGGAGGCGCTTGCGCGCTACGGCGTGGCCCTCGAGGACATCACCGCGCAGACCATCCCGCACGATTTCGAGCGCAATCCCCGCATCCATAAGTGCTACCTGGTGAGGAGGGGGTAGGGGTCCTGGCGCGAAGGGAGCCCCCCTCCTCTTGGTGCGTCGTCGGCGCATCGGCACGCGCTGCCCCCGCCTCGTCTATCGCACGCAGCGTCCTGGCTGCAAGGGCGCTGCGTGCCGCGTTTAATCTGCGCGGTTGCACTCCGCGCCATGGGGGAGGGGGCTTTCATCCCCGCGCTTTCGCGCTTCTCCCAAAGCAGGCTTCACGCCGCCCATGAGCTTGATGAAAACGTTGACGACGAAGCCGGTGGCCGCCGCTGCGATGACGGTGCCTTCACGCACGCCCGCGACGGTGCCCATGAGCGCGATCGACGCGACGACGGCCAACCCGACGCAGCCGAGGTCGAAGCCCACCTTCGTGCGGCCGAAGCTCCATCCCGTGATGCTCGTGACGGCGCATACGAACGCCTCGCCGCTGTTCATGACCACGTTCGCAACCACGGTGCATGCCACGCCGAACGCGAGCGCCGCGACGCCTGCGGCCAGCACGGCAAGCGACGCGGGGTAGCTGTGCGGCTGGACGAACGAGAGCAGGCTTCCGAAGGCGTCGATGCCGATGCTGAACAAGACGGAGATGGGCACCTGCAGAAGCGCCGCCGCCTTGAAGCGCCGTCTGAGGATGGCGATCTGCCCGATCAGGAGGGCGGCGTTCCAACCGAGCATGAACGCGCCGTACGACACGTTCGGAAACGACAGGCTCAACACGTAGCCGAGCGACGAGATGGGCGAGGTGCCCAGGCCTGTCTTCGTGATGAGGACGATGCCCGCCGCCATGGCAACGATGCCGAAGGCGAGCAGGCAGCATCGTGCAGCGAGCTGTCTCATAGGTTCCTTGTCGTCTGTTGTGCGGGGAAGCGGGATCGCAGGCGATCGCCTGACGCGCTTTCTGGCTTTGATTGTATCCCTGCGAGTCGGCTCCCGCAAGCTGCGCCCGCCGCTTGCGGGGTGTGGTATCGTGGTGTCGTGGAATCGGCAGGGGGGGGCAGAGGCCGTCGGGGCGAAGCGTGCGGAAGGGCCGGCTTCGCTTCGCATGGCGGGCGGGAAGGAGCGCTTCGTGGAGATTGTCGTCGGCATCGTCGCTTTGGCCGCCGTCTCGATCGTCGGCATCGTGTACGGGGCGTTTCTGTTCGCGGGCAGCAAGGCGTGCTTCCGCGTTGTATGCGGAGGCGAAGACTTCCTCGCGCTTTGTCCGAGCGACGCGGAGTTCAGGAAGAGCGCACGTCGCTCGGCGGTGGCGGTGTGGATGATCGTGGCGATCATGTGGTGCGCGACGGCGAGCGCGTACGCCTGCCTGGACGACGCCGTTCGCATCGCGGTTCGCGTTGCGGGCGCTGTGGCGGGCGCAACGGTTGTCGTCGTGGTCGTCCTGCAGGTCAGGCAGCGCGCCGACCTGCTGAGGAAACACGGTGGGTGATCCGCAGGACGCTCGGGCGGGCGGCTTCGGCGGGCGGTCAGAGGGTGCGGAAGGGCGGGTGGAAGGCGGGCGCGCATGCGGTGCCGGAGGGCGGCGAGGCGGTTTGGCCGACGGGAGTTGGTGCGAGAGGCCGAAGGCGCTCAGAGGCGAAGAGGGCGAGAGAGCAGGCGAGGGCGAACCCGCCCGCAAGTTCGGCCCCTTCGCTGCATAGGGCAAGGATCTCGAGACGCGATGCTCTCCTGATTGCTGCCGCTTGCGCCTCTCGAGAAGCTGCCCCCTTCCAGGCGATCAGGCGTTTTCTCCGGGTGAACCGTCTCGGATCGCAGAATCCGGCCCGATGCCTCCCAAAAAGGCCGAGCTTCGGCAGCAAGCCGGTAATTTCGGCGCTATTTCATCCTTCCGGCGGCAGCATCCCTCAGACGGCAGCGCTTTCTTGGGGCGGCATGGCTTCGCGCCGCTGTGCCCTGGTTGTGTCTTGAAGGGCTTTTGGGGCGAGAAAACAAAAGGTCGCCAAAAACCGGCGACCTGCTAGTTTCATGGTGGTCGCTACAGGATTTGAACCTGTGACCCCCGCCGTGTGAAGGCGATGCTCTCCCGCTGAGCCAAGCGACCATTTCAAAGTGCGCCGTAGCGCGAATAAGTATTCTAGCGGCTTGTCCGACGGATTGCAAGCCCTCTTTTGCTATTTTTTCTTAATCTCGACGAGGTCTGGAAGTGGGGTCTGGAAGTGTTGGAAGCGCTCTGAAAGTTTCGAAAACGCCGAGAAGTGTCTTTTCGTGCAGAAAGCCTCTTTGCAGATAGGCGTTCTGCCTGTCATGCTGGATGCTGCGCGGCATGTGCGCTCTGCCTTCAAAGATTTTGTTGGTGCGGTCGAGCACTTGAATTGATGTCGTTGTCGTGTACCCGTCCGGTCGTTCGTTAAATAGTCTCTCAAAGGACTAAAATGTCCGTTTGTAAGTCTCTGTAAGGACTAAATTGGCAAGGGAGTCATATGGAATGCGAAATGGCGGAAAAGCGCCGTGAGGCATTGATCATACGCATGGGGCGTGCGGTGAGTCGGGTGAGCGGCACGTATGCGAAAGCCGAAAAGCTCATGGGTCTCAATCCATATTTGACGAAGGTGCTGTATGCGCTTTCGTTTGAGGGCAGCATCACGCAAAGCGAGATATGCGATGCCTATGAGATGCCCAAGCAGACAGTCAACAACATCGCGAAACGTCTTATCGAGAAAGGCTTGGCCGAAATACGATGCGGCGATACCAACCACAAGAACAAGCCGATCGCGCTTACCGAAGACGGAGTCGCGTTCGCCGATCACGTGCTTACGCCCATGTTGCTGTTCGAAAAGCGGGTGCTGTCCGATATGGGTGAGGAATCTTACGAGAGGCTGATCGCCCTCCTTGAGCAGGAAGCCGATTCGATAGAATGGGCGCTTGCGCAAGGGGATCTGCGCGAAGAAGCGGCTTGCGGAATCGAGGAGAGATGATAATTCTCGCGCGATTTCTTAAGAACTACAAGCTCGCCTGCGTTGGCGTGGGCGTGTTCATGCTCGTTCAGGTGGTGGCCGCGCTGCTCATTCCGACGCTCGTCGCAAGCATCGTCAACGACGGCATCGTGGTGGGGGATATGGATCACGTGTGGACGATGGGTTTTGCGATGCTCGGTGCCGCCGCCGTCTCGGCTGCGGCGGCGCTTGCCGCCACCTATGCCTCTTCCTTTATTGCGACTGGTGTTTCCCTCGACCTAGCATGCGCGCTCTACGAGAAGATTCATCGCCTTCCGTATCTTGAAGTGGGCCGCTTCGGCGTCGCCTCCCTCATCACGAGATGCACAAGCGATGTGAACCAGATTCAGCAGGCGCTTCTCATCTTCATCGGAATGCTCTTGCCGGTGCCGTTCATGGTCGTCGTCGGCATGGCGCTCATGTTCTCGAAAGATGCCGTGCTTGCCGATGGCATCGTCGGCATCATGATCGCCATCATCGTCGTCTTCCTCGTTCTCTCGCGTGTCGTCATCCCCTCCTTCGAGAAGCTGCAAAGGCAGCTTGACACCATGAACCGTACGGTGAGGGAAAGCGTTGCCGGCGTGCGCATCGTCCGCGCGTTTCGGCGCACCAAGTGGGACGGGCTTCGAATGGAGGGCGTTGCGGAGGACTATGCGGCAACGGCCATCAAGACGAACAGGATATTCGCCGTCGCCGTGCCGTTTGTCATGCTGCTCTTCAACGTGGCGACGTTCATGATACTTTTCGTGGGCGGCAACCAAGTGGCCGAGGGGGCGTTGGAGATCGGCGACATCATGGCGCTCGTGGAGTACGCCATGCTCATCCTCGGCTATCTGCTGATGGGCGTTGCCATGCTGGTGTTCATCCCTCAAGCCCAGGTGAGCGCGCGCCGTATAAGCGAAGTGCTTGAGGGCGAAGGGGCGTCGTCTGCCGAAGGGGCCGAGGAGGCCGGAAAGGCCGTCGGCGAGGGGCTTTCCCGCAGTTCGGGCATCGATGGCAAACGGCCTGTTTCCGGCCCGGCCGTGGAGTTCAAAGGCGTTGGCTTTTCCTACGAGGGGGCCGAAAAGCCCGTCCTCGAGAACGTGAGTTTCACGGCCAACCTCGGCGAGACCACGGCGATCGTCGGCGCGACGGGTTCGGGGAAATCCACGGTGGCGAACCTCCTCATGGGCTTTCTCGAAGCGGGCCAAGGCGACATCCTCCTTTTTGGAAAGCCTCTCGGCTCGTATGGTTCGGACGATCCGCATGAGCGGATAGGCTTCGTGCCGCAGAAACCCTTTCTCTTCAGCGGGACGATCGCGGACAACCTGCGCCACGGCTTTGCTCGCGCGACCGTGCGGCAGATGTGGTCGGCGCTCTCGACCGCCCAAATAGCCGATTTCGTGGAAGGCTTGGAAAAAGGGCTTGATTCGCCGGTTTCTCAAGGCGGTGGGAATTTCTCGGGAGGTCAGCGCCAGCGGCTCGCCATCGCCCGCGCGGTCGTGCGCCAGCCTGACGTGCTTTTGCTTGACGATTCGTTCTCGGCGCTTGACGCGACGACCGACCTCGCGCTTCGCAGGGCCCTCAAAAGGGACGCCACGAACAGCGCGAAGATCGTGATTGCGCAACGGGTGTCGAGCATCATCGATGCCGAGCGCATCGTGGTGCTCGATGAGGGAAGGGCTGTCGGGGTGGGAACCCATTCCGAACTGCTTGAAACCTGCCCCGAATACCGCGCCATCGTCCAATCCCAGGAAGGGTAGGTGGCACTATGTCGGAGACAACGGAGGCCGTAGGGTTCGGAGCGGACGAGATGAGCGCCGAGAAGGCGCGGGATCCGCGCGGAACGGCCAAGCGCTTCTTCCGCGACCTCATGGTGCAGAAAGGGCGGTTGCTGGCGATCACGCTCTGCTTGCTGGGGGCGGCGGCGTGCAGCGTGTTCATCCCCATCACCCTCGGCGCGGCCATAGACGAGGTGTTCGATGGCGTGAGGCGGGCGGTCGAACACGAAACGGCGTTTCAGGTGAGCTTTGAAACCATGGGCACGGTGCTGGTTGAGCTTATCGCGCTCTACCTCCTGAGCGCCGCTCTCACGTTTGTCGAGGAGTACTTGATGGCAAGCGTCGCCCAGAACTTCGCATTGAAGCTCAGGCGCGAGATGGCGGCCAAATTGGAGCGTTTGCCCGTGAGCTATTACGACGCTCATCGACGGGGCGACATCCTAAGCCGCATGACCAATGACGCGAAGCGGGTTGCCGATACGCTGCAGGAGGGCATCGCCCAGTTCATCACCGCTACTGCGACCATCGTCGGCTCCTTCGTCGTTATGGTGGGCGTTAGCGTGGAGCTTACGTTCTGGGCGTTCGGCACCGTCGTTGCCGGAATAGCGCTCACCATGATCATATCGTCTGCCACCTACAAAGCGTATGCGAAAAACCAAGAGACGCTCGGTCGTTTGAACGCCCAGATCGAAGAGGGGCTTACGGGGCATGCGACCATCCGCGCGTTCGGCTTGCAGGAGGAGTCGACGCAAAAGGTGCGCGCGGCGGCAGACGCCTATCGCAAGGCGGGGCTTAGGGCACAGTTCCTCACTTACGGCGTCATGCCGATCGTGCGCTTCGCGAGTCAGTTCGGTTATGCGGCCATCGCCGTGCGCGGCGCGATGATGGCCGTAAGCGGCACCATCACGCTCGGCGACATCCAGGCCATGCTGCAGTATGTCGATCGCATTTCGGAACCGGTGTCCGAATTCGCCTTCACCATCACGAGCGCGCAAGGCGCTCTCGCCTCGGCGGAGCGCATCTACCAGCTGCTTGACGAAGAGGACGAGCTCGACCTGCGCACCAATGCCAAGGTGCTTCCCAAGCCATGCGGCAAGGTGGAATTCGAACGGGTGGAGTTCGGCTACGATCCCGATGCCCGCCTCTTCAAGGACGTGAACGTGGCCGTTGAGCCGGGCACGATGGTTGCCATCGTCGGACCCACCGGCGCGGGCAAGACGACGTTCGTGAACCTTCTCATGAGGTTCTACGACCCGCAACGCGGGCGCATCCTCGTGGACGGGATGGACATCCGCAACATGAGTCGCGACGAGCTTCACGGGGTTTTGGGAATGGTGCTTCAGGACACGTGGCTCTTCAATGGGAGCATCGCCGAGAACATCGCCTACGGGAAACCGAATGCCTCCCGCGAAGAAATCGAGCGGGCGGCGAAGGCGGCGCGCATCGACCACTTCATCAAAACGCTGCCGCGCGGTTACGACACCGTCGTCGACGACGAGCTGCTGCCGATGTCGGCAGGGCAGAAGCAGCTCATCACCATCGCGCGGGCACTTCTGGCCGATCCCCCCATCCTCATCCTCGATGAAGCCACGTCCAATGTGGACACGCGCACCGAAGCCGCCATCCAGGAGGCCATGGCGAACCTCATGGAGGGGCGCACGAGCTTCGTGATCGCGCATCGGCTTTCGACGATCCGCGACGCCGACCTCATCTTGGTGATGGAGGCGGGGGATATCGTGGAGCAGGGGACGCACGAGGACTTGATGGCGCGAGGCGGCCGCTACGCCGAGCTTCAGAAAAGCCAGGCGTCGGCTTTGGTTGCCTGACGAATGGAGAAGCGCGGATGCGGAGCGTCCGCGCTTGGGAAGGAAGGAAAACGTGGCTATCAAACTATCGGATTCGTTCACCTACGGGCGGCTCGCTTTGTTCGCCGCGCCGTCCATCGTGATGATGGTGTTCGCGTCCGTCTACAGCGTCGTTGACGGGCTTTTCGTGTCGAACTTTGCCGGCAAGGACGCGCTGGCCGCCGTCAATCTGGTGTTTCCGCTGGTGACGGCATTAGGCTGCATCGGTTACATGCTGGGCACCGGCGGCGCTGCGCTCGTGGCGAAGATCATGGGGGAGGGTGATGGCGAGCGCGCGAACCGGTTGTTCACGTTCGTCTTCCTTTCGGCGGTGGCGTTCGGAATCGCGCTCTCGCTCGTGGGGTCTGCATTCATGGGGCCGTTTTTGGGGTTCATGGGAGCCGAAGGCGGTCTTGTCGACCTCTCCGTCCAATACGGGAGGATCCTCTTCTTTGCGCTGCCGTTCTTCATCCTCCAAAACGTCTTCCAGAGCTTTTTCGTGGCGGCCGAGAAGCCGCATGTCGGATTGGCCGTTATCGTGGCGGGCGGTCTGACCAACATCGCGCTCGATTACGCGTTCATCGGCGTGTTTGGCTGGGGCGTCGTCGGGGCCGCGCTTGCGACTGCCGCAGGACAGGCCCTCGCGGCGATCGTGCCGATCGTCTACTTCGCAACGAGCAGGACGTCGCGGTTGCGTTTGGCGAAGCCCGCGTTCGAGCTCCGCTCTCTTGGCAAGGCGTGCGTGAACGGCTCTTCGGAGCTTATGACCGAGATCGCGGCGTCTGTCGTGGCCATGCTCTACAATTTCCAGCTCATGGGGCTCGCCGGCGCCGACGGTGTGGCTGCGTACGGCATCATCATGTACGTGAACTTCGTGTTCACGGCCGTCTTCTTCGGCTTCTCCATGGGAACGGGGCCGATCGTCAGCTACAACTACGGGGCCGGACGGCATCTCGAACTCAAGGGGCTGCTTAGGAAAAGCCTAGTGATCGTGGGGGTGTTCGGCATCGCGATGTTCGGGCTGTCCCATTTCGCGGCGGTTCCCCTGGTGAACCTGTTCGTGGGCTACGACGCGTCCTTGGCGGAGATGACCCTCCACGGCTTCCGTATCTATTCCGTGGCTTTTCTCCTGATGGGGTTCAGCATCTACGGCTCGGCATTCTTCACGGCGCTCAACAACGGCCCCGTGTCGGCGCTGATCTCGTTCGTGCGCACGCTTGTGCTCGAGACATCCACCGTCATGCTGCTGCCCATTTGGTTCGGCATCGACGGCGTTTGGAGCGCGATCATCGTTGCCGAATCGTGCGCGCTTCTTTTGACGGCCGGTCTTTTGGCTGGCTTCCGCAGGAGGTACCACTATTGAGTTTTGCTCCGATTGGTGCAGATCCGGGCACGAATATCTCTTTCCAAGCCGAGGCAAGCGAGGCGCTTTTCCTTGCTTGTTTCGAGATTTTCCGACTTGGCCGACGCATCGGCTTTCCCGGCCTTTGCATCCGGTCGGTTTTGGGATAGAATAGCGGAGCGCTTCGGGCCTATAGCTCAATGGCGGAGCAGGGGACTCATAATCCCTTGGTTGCAGGTTCGAGTCCTGCTGGGCCCACCAAGCATTCCATCGGCCGCGTCCCAAAGGGCGCGGCCGTTCTCATGCGTCCAACGCGAAGCGCCACGCGCAGTTGCACGTCGCGTCCGTCGCCTCGGGGAAGCAGCTGAGGCATTCGCATCCGATGCGCTCGTCGATGCCGCGGGCGAACTCTCCGTACTCCACCTCGCCGACGCTCTTGCAGGGATGGAACCCCATGCCCTTGCGCTCGCGCGCGTTCTGCACGCGGCAGTCGGTGATGCGGTAGACGAGCGCGCCGTCTTCGTCGAAGCGGAGCTCGTCGGCGTTGGCCGCCGACTGGCAGCGCAAGGGCAGCGCGCGAGCGAGGCCTGCGAGCCCCGGATGCTCTTCCAAGTCGAGGAACGCCTTGATGCGGCGCGCCTCGACCCTGCTGAAGCGCCGCCACGCCTCCACGTCGTGGCGCATGGCGGCGTCCATGCCCTCGCGCCGCTCAAGGGACTGGAACCACGTGCCGTCGAGCGCGACGAGGTTCTTGGCGTAGATGACGAGCAGCTTTTCGAGCTCGTCTCGGGAAAGCGCGCGCAAAGCGTCGTTCATGTCGCTCCTCTCTTCGGGCTGCGGGCGTTCGTCGCCCGCCGCAAGGCGTTTCGTGCGCCTCGTTTCAGTATAGCTTTGCCAGACGGGTCCGCGCGACGCGCAAAACCGCTATACTGTTGCGTTGCCGACCAACCGTGCACGACGACGATGGAGACCCTGTATGAGCATCGACAGCTTTGAAGCGAGCAAGAGGCGCAGCGACGAGATCCGCGCCGACCTTTCCGCCCATCCCGAGAACTACCTCATGCTGACCGGCGACCGCCCCACCGGGCGGCTGCACCTCGGCCACTACTTCGGCACCATCCGCGAGCGCGTGGCGCTGCAGGGCCTCGGTGTGCGCACGAACATCATCATCGCCGACTACCAGGTGATCACCGACCGCGACACCACCGAGCATATCCAGGACAACGTGCGCAACATGGTGATCGACTATCTGGCGTGCGGCGTGGACCCCGAGAAGACGATGATCTTCACGCACTCGGCCGTGCCGGCCCTAAACCAGCTCATGCTGCCGTTTTTGTCGCTTGTCACCGAGGCCGAGCTGCAGCGCAACCCCACGGTGAAGTCCGAGATGGAGGCGTCGGGGCACGCGCTCACGGGGCTTTTGCTCACCTATCCCGTGCATCAGGCGTGCGACATCCTGTTCTGCAAGGGCAACGTCGTGCCGGTGGGCAAAGACCAGCTGCCCCACATCGAGCAGACACGCCTCATCGCGCGCCGCTTCAACGAGCGCTACGGGCGCGTGTTCCCCGAACCCGCGGGCCTGCTCACCGACGCGGTGGAGATCCCCGGCCTCGACGGGCGCAAGATGTCGAAGAGCTACGGCAACGCCATCAGCCTCTCCGCCACCGAGGAGGAGACGGCCAAGCTCATCAAGAAGTCCAAGACCGATTCCGAACGCGCCATCACCTTCGACAAGGAGAACCGCCCCGGCGTGTCGGCGCTGCTCACCACGGCGGCGCTGTGCACCGGGCGCGCGGAGGCCGATATCGCCGCCGAGATCGGCGAGGCGGGCGCGGGCGCGCTCAAGAAGTACGTGACGGAGAGCGTGAACGGCTTTCTGGCCCCCATCCGCGAGCGCCGGCGCGCTTTGGAGGGCGACCTCGGCTACATCGAGGACGTGCTGCGCGAGGGCAACCGCCGCGCCAACGAGATCGCGAACGCGACGCTCGACGAGGTGCGCGCGGCCATGGGGATGGTGTACTGAGCGCCTTGCGGACGCTTGGTCTTGCGGGCAAAGGAGGGGTGCGCAACCTGCGCTCTCGCGGGAAGGGCCTTTCCTTCGGAGGCGGTCGGGCTTCTGCGTCGGCGTTTGCGGAAGCTGCCTCGGGTCGTGCCTGGCGGGCGGAGGCCGGCTCTCAGCCGCCGGACTTGGGCCATGTTGCAGGGCCGGACGTGATGGGGCCGCGGCCTTCTTGCCGTTGGCCCTTCCCGGCTCTTTGCGTTTGAGCAGTCCTGCTCGGCTCGTAGGGCGCTTCGTCTCGCGTCCTGCCGGAAGGCCTGACGTCCATGCTGGTCATCGGCCTTTCGAGTCCGTCGGCGGCACTCGGCGCGGGTTTTCCGGCGGGTTTTGACGGAAATACGCCTTTGTCTCCGAGGACTCGGATGCCTGCGCGGCCTTGATCCGGAATATCCCCTGGTCGGCTCCCTCCCTTTTCGCCGACTTTCCCTGGCGGAGCCCGAGCGGAGGCGGGTTTTTCGTCAAAACCATCCAAGAAACGCCCTTTCCGTTGGCTGAGCGACGGTTGGCCGGATCGGTCGAGGCCCGTCTTCCCTCCGTCGGGTCGGCGTCGGCGCGTTCCGATCCGTCCGGGGCAGGGGGCTCGGAAGCGCGCCGGGCGCCTCTGCTTCATCTGCTCGCATGCTCGGCCGATGTCCGAAGGGTGCCGAAAGGGGCGCTTTTGCAAAGACGCCGGAATTCTTTGAAATTCGGTCTTGCGCAATGGGAAGGTTCCGGTATAATTCTCACTTGCGCGCTCAAGCGCACCGTATTCCTCGGTAGCTCAACGGCAGAGCATCCGGCTGTTAACCGGAGGGTTGTAGGTTCGAATCCTACCCGGGGAGCCATTTGTAACGTATGCGAACCCGTCCGATTCATCATCGGGCGGGTTCGCTCGTTCATGCGGGGGCAGGCGGGAGAGCGGCGCGCCGGCCGGCCGGGCCGAGGGGAGCAGCCGCCGTCGGGGGACGTCGAAGAAAGAGGGAGCCATGCGCGATGTGACCTTGGGAAGCACGGGGATCACCGTGCCGCAGAACGGGTTCGGCGCGCTGCCTTTGCAGCGCATCGGAGAGGACGAGGCCGTGGCGCTCGTGCGGGCGGCGTTTTCGGGCGGCATGCGCTACTTCGACACGGCGCGCGCCTATTCGAACAGCGAGCATCGCGTGGGGCTGGCCTTGGAGGGTGTGCGCGAGCGGGCGTTCGTCGCCACCAAGACCATGGCGCGCACCCCCGAGGCGTTCTGGGCCGACCTTGAGAAGTCGCTGGCCGAGCTGCGCACAGACTACATCGACGTCCATCAGTTCCACTGCGTCGACCAGGCGTACGCTCCCGGTGACGGAACGGGCATGTACGAGTGCATGCAAGAGGCGAAGGCCCAGGGCAAGGTGCGCCACATCGGCGTGACGGCGCACAAGCTGGAGGTGGCGTTCGACTGCGTGCGCAGCGGCCTGTACGAGGTGCTGCAGTTCCCGCTGAGCTACCTGTCGGGCCCCCGCGAGCGCGAGCTCGTCGAGGAGTGCCGACGGGCGAACGTGGGCTTCGTGGCCATGAAGGGCCTCGCGGGCGGCCTCATCGCCGACAGCCGCGCCGCCATGGCGTTCATGTCCCAGTTCGACAACGTGCTGCCCATCTGGGGCGTCCAGCGCGAGAGCGAGCTTGCCGAATGGCTGTCGTACATGGATGACACGCCCTCGATGGACGAAGGGCTGCGCACGTTCGTCGAGCGCGAGCGCGTCGAGCTGGCGGGCGATTTCTGCCGCGGGTGCGGCTACTGCATGCCGTGCCCCCAGGGCATCGTCATCAACCAGTGCGCGCGCATGGCGCTCATGCTGCGCCGCGCCCCGTCGAGCGCGTGGCTCACCGAGCAGTGGCAGCGGGCCATGGGGGACACGAGGCGCTGCACCGAATGCCGCGCTTGCACGGCGAGATGCCCCTACGATCTGGACGTCCCGTCCCTGCTGCGGAAGAATCGCGAGGACTACGAGCGCGTCCTTGCCGCCGGGGGAGCCTAGGCGCGCGCCTCGCCGCGCATCTCTCGCTCCTTCGCGAGCATCGTCTCGTAGTTGTCTATCTTGTAGTTCAGGCGGTCGAGGCCGGCCTGCATCTCGGCTATGCGCTCCCGCACGAGGTCGCGCTGCTCTTCGAGGATGGCCTTGCGGGCCTCGATCGTCGAGTCCCCCTGCTCGAACAGGGCCATGTACTCGATGAGCGCCTCGATGGACACGTTCGCGGCGCGCATGCACTTCACGAACTGCACGCGCGCGCAGTCCTGCTCGCTGTAGTCGCGGATACCGCTCGGGGTGCGCGTGACGTTCGGCAAAAGGCCGATGCGCTCGTAGTAGCGCAGCGTGTCGGCGGAAAGCCCGTACTCCTTGCTCACTTCGGCGATCTTCATGCAGCCGCTCCTTTCCTCGCCCTTCCCATTGAAGCACATGGAGCGCGCTCCAAGTCAAGCGGTTCGGCGACGCGTGCGGTTTCCCGGGCGGGGCGACTTCGGGGCGCTTCGGGCGGGCCGAGCGCCTCTTGACTTCGAGTGCGCTCGAAGGAATATGATGAAGGGGAAGCGTTCGTCCGAACAGAGTCAGATGGGAGCGATCATGGACATGAAGGAGAGCTTGGGGCCCGCGGCGGTGTTTCCGCTCGGGGAGCCGAACGACGCCTACGCGGCGTACTTCTCAGGGCGAAGCCATCTTGCGCCGCTCGCGGAGGTGGGCGGCGTGAGCGCGAGCAACGTGACGTTCGAGCCGGGATGCCGCAACAACTGGCACGTCCACCACGGGGGAGGCCAGATCTTGCTGGTCACCGGTGGACGCGGGTACTACCAGGAGTGGGGCGGGCCTGCGCGCGAGCTTGCTCCGGGCGATGCGGTGGGCATCCCGCCGGAGACGAAGCACTGGCACGGCGCCGCGCCCGACAGCTGGTTTTCGCATGTGGCGATCTCCGTGCCGGCCGAGGGCGCGTGGAACGAATGGCTCGAGCCGGTGGGCGATGAGGAGTACGCCGCGCTTTCGTAGGCGCTACCGGTAGAGGCGGCGGGCGATGAACGATACGGCCAGCGCGAAAGCCGCTGCTGCGAGCGAGGCCGCACCGGGGGTCTTCCTTCGACGCGGGTGCGCGCGCAGATCGGCGATGCTCGCGTTGGGGTTTCTGGTCATGGCTCCTCGCCTCCTTGGCTCGTCGCGCGCGGCCGGCCTTCCGCTTGGCTGTTTCGGCTCGACGCTCATTGTAGGCGCTTTCTGGTGTGCTTCTGGTGTCGTCGCCCCCGCTTTTCCGCAGGCGGCCTCTTCCGGTATCATGGACGGGCTGCGCGCAGGACGCCGCGACGGATGCGGGGCGCGCAGCGAAGGCAGGATGCGACCAGAAAGCACGCACGCACCATGATCATGCAGCTCGAACATATCGCGAAGTCGTTCGGAGGCCGCCAGCTCTTCCACGACGTGACGTTTCGCCTCGAGGAGTACGACCGCCTCGCGCTCGTCGGCCCGAACGGCGCGGGCAAGACCACCATGCTCAACATCATCTCCGGCCAGGAGGACGCCGACGAGGGCCGGGTGCTGTTCGCGAAAGGCGCCCGCGTGGGCTACCTGGAGCAAGAGGCCATCGAGATGGCCGAGCAGCCCATCTTCGAGGAGGTCATGTCCTCGCAGGTGGAGGTGCTCGAAGCCGAGCGGCGCCTCTACAAGCTGGAGTGCGAGCTGGGCGAGAGCCCCACCGAGCAGCAGCTGGCCGCGGCGGGGCGCGCCCGCGACGCCTACGAGGCGCTGGGCGGCTACACCATCGAGGCCAAGGTGCGCGGCGTCATGTTCGGCCTCGGGTTCAAGGAAGAGGACCTGCGCCGTCTGACCACCGAGTTCTCCGGCGGCTGGCAGATGCGCATCGCGCTCGCGAAGCTGCTCATCCGCAACCCCGAGGTGCTTTTGCTCGACGAGCCGACGAACCACCTCGACCTCGAGAGCGTGAAGTGGCTCGAGGGCTTTCTGCGCGGCTACGCCGGCACCGTCGTGGTGGTCAGCCACGACCGGGCGTTCATGGACAACATGGTGGACCGCGTGGCCGAGGTGGACAACGGCCAGGTGAACCTGTACAAAGGCAACTACTCCGCGTACCTCAAGGCCCGCGAGGAGCGCCTCGAGCGCCTGCGCGCCGAGAAGGCCAAGCAGGACGAGGAGATCGCCCACATGGAGGCGTTCATCGAGAAGTTCCGCTACAAGCCCACGAAGGCCAAGCAGGTGCAGGACCGCGTGAAGAAGCTCGAGAAGATCAAGCGCATCGAGCTGCCCGAGGAGAAGAAGACCGTTCATTTCAACTTCAAGCAACCGCCGCGCACGGGCGACGAAGTGGTGCGCGCTCGCGGTCTCGTGAAGCGCTTCGGCGACAAGACCGTCTACGACGGCTTCGACTTCACCATGTACCGCGGCGACAAGATCGCGCTCGTGGGGCCGAACGGCGCGGGCAAGTCGACGCTTCTGAAGATGGTGGCCGGCGCGCTCGCCCCCGATGCGGGCACGATCGACTACGGCGTGCACGTGACCAAGACCTACTACGCGCAGCACCAGTTGGAGGAGCTGCATCCCGGCAACACGGTGTTCGAGGAGCTCGACCACGCGGCGCCCGGCTGGACCATCAGCCAGGTGCGCACGCTTCTGGGGGCCTTCCTGTTCACGGGCGACGCGGTGGACAAGAAGGTGAGCGTGCTCTCCGGCGGCGAGAAGAGCCGGCTTGCGCTCGCGAAGATGCTCGTGGCGCCGCGGCCGCTTCTGTGCCTGGACGAGCCGACGAACCACCTCGACATCGCGAGCGCCGACATCCTCGAGCAGGCCCTGCGCGCCTTCGAGGGCACGATCCTCTTCATCACGCACGATCGGCACCTCATCCGCGGCGTGGCGAACCGCATCGTGGAGGTCGTGCCCGGGCGGGTGACGAGCTACGACGGCGACTACGACTACTACCTGTTCAAGAGCGGCCAGCTGGACGGCCCGGCGCCCGAGGAGCGCTCGCTTGTGGACGAGGTCATGGGCGAGGGCGCGCCGGGCGGATCGAAGGGGCGCAAGGGCGCGAAGCCGACCGCGAAGGGGACGGGCCTTCGGACGGGGGGAGGCGCCGCCGGTCGCACCGCCGATTCGGGGGCGAAGCCCGAGCTCACCGCGCCGCGCTCGAGCGCGCCCAAGACCAAGGAGCAGAAGCGCCGCGAAGCCGAGGCGCGCAACCGCGCCTACGCCGCGCTCAAGAACCATCGCAAGCGGATAGCCCAGCTCGACGCGCAGATGGAGCGCGACAACGCGCGCATGGCCGAGCTGCTATCGCTCATGGCCGATCCGGATTTCTACATCAACGAGGACGCCTCCTCCGACGCCATCGCCGAGTACGCCCAGCTCAAGCAGCGCTTGGCGGCCGCCGAGGAGGAGTGGCTTGCGCTCAACGAGGAGTTGGAGGCCGAGATGGCGCGGCAGGCCGAGGCGCGCTAGCGTGGGCGCGCCGCTCAACGTCGTGCTCGTGGAGCCGGAGATCCCGCAGAACGCGGGCAACGTCGCGCGCACCTGCGCGTGCACGGGCGCACGGCTGCATCTTGTGGAGCCGATGGGCTTTCGCCTGACGCAGAAGCAGCTCGCGCGCGCCGGGTGCGACTACTGGGACGAGGTGGACGTCGTGCGCTGGCCCTGCGCCGCGGCGTTCTTCGAGGCGCACGGCGAGGGCGAGCTGCACCTGTTCACCGGGTGCGCCGCGCGCTCGTTTGCGGACGCCTCGTACGGCGAGGGCGCCTTCCTCGTGTTCGGCCGCGAGAGCCGCGGCCTCGACCGGGACCTCATCGACGCGCACGCCGCGCGCTGCGTGCGCATCCCCATGCGCGCGGGACTGCGCAGCCTCAACCTCTCGAACGCCGTCGCCATAGCCGCCTACGAGGCCCTGCGCCAGCAAGGCTGGCCGGGCCTCGGGTAGGACTGCGGGACCGGGACGCGTTGCCCGACGACGCCGCCGTCGCGAACGCGTTGTCGCCCGAAAAACTCGGTTTTCCGTCCGAAAACGTGTGTTTCGGGCGACAACGCGCTCTTCCGACGTATAGTGGGGGCATCGTCCGCGCGAAACCAAGGAGGTCGCCTATGGCCCGCGTCTACAACTTCTCTGCCGGTCCTGCCGTGCTGCCTGAAGAAGTGCTGCGTCAGGCGGCGTCTGAAATGCTCGACTACCGGGGCTGCGGCATGTCGGTCATGGAGATGAGCCACCGCTCAGCGGCGTTCAAGGGCATCATCGAGGAGGCCGAAGCCGACCTGCGCGAGCTTTTGGGCGTTCCGGAGAGCTATCGCGTGCTGTTTTTGCAGGGCGGCGCCACCTTGCAGTTCGCCGCCATCCCCATGAACCTCATGCGCCCCAGGCCCGACGGCTCCTCCGGGACGGCCGACTACATCGTGAGCGGCTCCTGGTCGAAAAAGGCGTTCAAGGAGGCCAAGCTCTACGGCGAGGCGCGCTGCGCGGCCTCGTCGGAGGACGGCGGCTTCTCCTACGTGCCCGACGCGGACTCCCTCGACCTCTCGCCCGACGCCGACTACGTCTACATCTGCCAGAACGAGACCATCTACGGCACCCGCTATCCGAAGCTGCCCGACACGGGGAACGTGCCGCTTGTCTCCGACGCGTCGTCGATGTTCCTCTCCGAACCCATGGACGTGTCCCGCTACGGCCTTATCTACGGCGGCGCGCAGAAGAACATCGGGCCGGCCGGCGTGACCATCGTCGTCGTGCGCGACGACCTGGTGCGCGACGACGTGCTCCCCTTCACGCCCACCATCATGCGCTACAAGACGCAAGCCGACGCGGGCAGCCTCTCCAACACGCCTCCCGCCTGGGGCATCTACGTGTGCGGGCTTGTGTTCAAGTGGCTCAAGGAGCGCGGGGGGCTTGCGGCCGCGCGCGAGCGCAACGAGGAGAAGGCGCGCGTGCTCTACGACTACCTGGACCAGTCGAAGCTGTTCAAGGGCACGGCCCGCAAGGAGGACCGCTCGCTTATGAACGTGCCGTTCGTCACCGGCAGCGACGAGCTCGACGCGCGCTTCGTCGCCGAGGCCAAGGCGGCGGGCCTCGAGAGCCTCAAAGGACACCGCAGCGTGGGCGGCATGCGCGCGAGCATCTACAACGCCATGCCCCGCGAGGGCGTCGAGGCGCTCGTGCGCTTCATGGAGAGGTTCGAGGCCGAGAACCGATAGGGCGCGACTGCCGCGCGGCGGGAAGCGTTTCTCGTCGGCGCGGACGGCGCCGATCAGGCTCGGCGCCGTCCGCTGCCCGCTGCTTGCCATCCGCTCCCGCCGTCCAGCGCTTGCCGTCCGCCGCAAACGACCTTGCCCAGCCTTTTCGGTAAGACATTGTGGAATTTTCTGCAATATTTTACCGCACCACCTTCAAAAGGCTCTTTGGGAAAGGGTTTCCGCGAGGTTTCGGCAAAATATCGGAGAGTCTTTTCGGATATCTTACCGTTTCAAGGGTCCTCGTCGCCCCATCGCGCCTCCAGGTGCCCATTTCGGTAAAATACGAACGAAAACTTGCGAATCCGTTACCGTAGACGATCTGTTGCGCGAGCAGGGGTTCCTGCACGGCTCCTGCGGCTTTTCGAGCCTCGGCTGCCCGCATCCTGCGCTTCCGTCTGCCCGTGCGCCCTGCGTTTCCTTGTGAAGTTTCGCCTGTCAGATGTGCCAGACGGCCCGGTTGCGCTAGACTGGTCGGCATTATGATTTCCATCCCGTACCTCATCTGCTCCATCTTGAGCTTCGTCCCCGCCATCGTGCTGCACGAGGCGGCGCACGGCTTCGCGGCGTGGCGGCTGGGGGATCCCACGGCCAAGCGCGCGGGGCGGCTGTCGATGAACCCGCTCAAGCACGTCGACCCCTTCGGCACCGTCATCATGCCGCTTCTGCTCATGGCCGCGAACATGCCCGTGTTCGGCTACGCGAAGCCGGTGCCGTACAACCCGGCGTACTTCAAGGATCCGCGCAAAGGCGACCTCATCGTGGGCCTCGCCGGCCCTGCCGCCAACCTCGCGCTGGCCGCTCTGGGCGCAGTCGCGCACGCGCTCGCCGCGTGGGCGCTGCCCGTGCACCTGCTCGCCCAAAACGACCTGCTCTTCTATTTCCTCACGTTGTTCCTTCCCCTGTTCTCGCTCATCAACCTGTACCTGGCCTTCTTCAACCTGCTGCCCATCCCGCCGCTCGACGGCTCGTCCGTCTTCGCGTTCTTCCTGCCGCGGAAGCACCTGCCGAAGTACTACCGGGTGCAGCGCTACGCGTTTCCCATCTTCATGGTCGCGGTCATCCTCGTGCCCTACGTGCTGCACGTGAACCCTGTCGGCATCTACTTGGACGCCACGGCGGGAACCGTGTTCGACCTCTTGTTCTCCTTCGGCGGGTAGAAGGGGCGGGTCCGTGTCGTACAAGGTTCGCATAGACAGCTTCGAAGGCCCTTTCGACCTTCTTCTGCACCTGGTCAGCCGCCAGAAGGTGGATATCGGGGCCATCTCGATCACGCAGATCGCCGACCAGTACCTCGCCGAGGTGGCGCGGATGGACAGCCTCGACCTCGATGTGGCGAGCGATTTTCTGCTGGTTGCCTCCACGCTGCTCGAGATCAAGGCCGAGAGCCTGCTGCCCCGCGAGCGCGACGCGGCCACAGACGAGCTGGAGGAGCTCGCTCCCAGCGAGGCGCGCGACATCCTGGTGGAGCGGCTTCTGTCCTACAAGCAGCACAAGAACGCCGCCGCCGCGCTGCACGCGCGCTTCGTGAGCGAGGGGCGCATGCATCCGCGTCCGTTCGGCCCCGACGCGTGCTTTTTGAACCCCATGCCGGACTATTTGAAAGACGTCACGCTCGACGGCCTCGCGCTGCTGGCCGCCCGCGCGCTCGCGCGCCGCGACGTGTTTTTGCTGGAATCGGAGCACATCGCGGCGAAGCCCATCCCGGTGGAGGTGCACGTGCGCGCCATACACCAGCGCATCCGCAACAAGAAACGGCTGCGCTTCTCCGAGCTCGCAGACGTGCGCACGCCCCTGCCCGTGGTGGTGGTGACGTTCCTCGCCATCTTGGAGCTGTACAAGCGCGCGATGGTGACGATCGAGCAGTCCGAGCTGTTCGGAGACATCGACATCCGCTACATCGAGGGGTCGGGCGAGCTTCTGCTCGACGGAGACGACGCCCTCACGTCGGTCGAGGAGGGGTAGGCCGTGTTCCAAGGATTGCAGGAAAGCCAGTTGAAGGGCGCGATCGAGGCGCTGCTGTTCGTCACGGACGAGCCGGTGGGCACCATCGCGCTGGCCGACATGCTCGAGGTGGAGCCCGCCGAGGCCGAGCGCGCGCTCGTCGAGCTGCGCGCGCAGCTGGCCGAAGAGGGCCGCGGCGTGCAGCTGCGCGAGGTGGCCGGTGGCTGGCGCTTGTACACGCATCCGGCCTACCACGAGCTCGTCGAGCGCTACGTGCTGTCGTGGGACACGCGCAAGCTCTCCCAGGCGGCCATGGAGACGCTCGCCATCGTGGCGTACCTGCAGCCGGTGACGCGCGGCGGCGTGGCGTCGGTGCGCGGCGTGAACTCGGACAGCTCCATCAACTCGCTTGTGGAGAAGGGGCTTGTGCGCGAGGCGGGCACGGCCGACGCGCCGGGCAACCCCACGCTCTACGCCACCACGCGCGCGTTCTTGGAGAAGTTCGGCCTGCGCTCGACGGCCGACCTGCCCGACCTCGACCAGTTCGCGCCCGACGACGACACCCGCGCCTTCATCCGGGAGCGCTTGAGCGCCACGCGCGAGGACGTGCGCATCGCCGCGGAGGCGCGCACGGACGGAGGGGCCGATCCCGACGATCCGCTCGGAGGCGCGGAACTGGACTTCGACGACGAGGCGGTGGTCGAGGGCGCGCGGGACCCGCGCGAGGACGCGGCCGCCCGTGCCGCCCAGCAGATGCTCGCCGACGCCATGGCGGGCGGGTTCGGGCTCGTGGACAAGATCGACTTCGACGAGCTGACGTTCGAGACGGACGATGAGTGATCCGCTTCGCCGCCCTGCCAAGCGGCGGAACCGGTTGACGCTGCGGGTCTCCGCGGCACTCCGCTTCGGCGCTCTCGGCCTTGCGCGGCAAGCGCGCAAGGCGCGTCCGCTCGGACGCAGGGCGCGGCGCCGAGCAAGCCACCGGCCTGTTCGGTACGGAGGCGCGCTCGGCTGCGAAACGCGTCGATGCGGGGCACTGCGGAAACCCTCGCTGACTTTGGAGGACCTGTGATGGACGAAAGCACCGGTGCGCGCGTCGTGCCCATGCGGCTGCAGAAGTTTCTGGCGCGCGCGGGCGTGGCGAGCCGGCGGGGGTCGGAGAACCTCATGACGGCGGGCCGCGTCACCGTGAACGGGCGCGTCGTCACCGAGCTCGGCAGCAAGGTGGATCCGCGCGTGGACGAGGTCGCCGTGGACGGCAGGGCGGTTCGCCTCGCGGACGGGCCGGTCACCCTCATGCTGCACAAGCCCGCCGGCTACGTGACCACGATGTCCGATCCGCAGGGCCGTCCGACCGTGGCAGACCTCGTGCCGACGGATCGCCATCCGGGGCTGTTCCCGGTGGGACGGCTCGACGCGGACACGACGGGGCTGCTTTTGTTCTCCACCGACGGCGAGCTGGGCAACGGCCTTCTGCATCCGAAGCGCCACGTGACGAAGCGCTACCTGGCCTGCGTCGAGGGCCGTCCGGCCGAGCGCGAGCTCGCGCGCCTGCGCCGCGGCATCGATTTGGACGACGGCCCCACCCGGCCCGCCGACGTGCGTCTGCTCGAGGGGGCGGCCGCCCGCCGCGCCGAGCGCCTTCTCGACATGCCGCCCGCCGCGCCGCCGCGCTCCTCGAAGGAGTACGCCGCCGTGTGCGAGGGACGTGCGGCGGCGCGCTCCATCGTTCGCGTGGCCCTATGCGAGGGCCGCAAGCGCCAGGTGAAGCGCATGCTCGCGGCCGTCGGCCATCCGGTGGTCGCCCTGCATCGCGATTCCTTCGGTCCGCTTGGGCTGGGAGGCTTGCCGAGGGGCGAGTGGCGGGAGCTTTCCGCAGAGGAGGTGGCCGCGCTGCACGCGGCGGCCTTGGGCAGAGATTAATGCTAGAATGGTGCCGAAGCGGCGCGTCGAGGCCGCTTTTGAACGACAGGGCCGTCGCGCACGGTCGGAGGAAGGAGTGTCGCATCGCATGGCTCGCATGCACGCAGCGCACAGGGAGGGATCGGGCGAGGCGGGGTTCAGGCGCATCGCCGTCGTGGGCTTCGGCCTGATCGGCGCATCGTTTTCCGCCGCTGTCCGCGAGGCGCATCCGGATACGGAGGTGCTTGCCGTCGACGTGGACGCGCGCACGCGCGCCGAGGCGCTCGAGCGCGGATGGGCGAGCGAGGCCGCGCATCCCGACGACGCGGCTTTTCGGGAGTTCGTCGAGGCCGGCTGCGACCTCGCGGTGCTCGCCGCGCCGGCGGATGCGCTCGAGGGGCACTTCGAGCGCCTTGCCTCGTGGGGTTATCGCGGCATCGTCACCGACACGGTATCCACGAAAAAGCGCGTCTGCGAGCTCGCGGCGCGGATATTGCCGCATCCCGAGAACTTCGTGCCGGGGCATCCCATGGCCGGCTCGGAGAGAAGCGGCATCGACGGGGCGCGGCCCGACCTGTTCAAGGGCGCGCACTGGATACTCTGTCCGGATGCGGGCACGCCGGCCGAGCACTTCCCGCGCATGCACGAGCTCATCACCTCGCTCGGCGCGCGCGTCGTGGTCCTTCCGCGCGAGGAGCACGACGAGGCGGTGGCCGTGGTGAGCCACGTGCCGCATTTCGTGGCTTCCTCGCTCGTGCAGCTGGCCAGCCGCCACGCCGACGACCAGCAGGCGCTCATGCGCCTGGCCGCCGGCGGCTTCAAGGACACCACGCGCATCGCCGCCGGCTCTCCGGAGCTGTGGTGCGGCATCGCGTTCGACAACAAAGACGCGCTCTCGGCGGGCCTCGAGGAGATGCGGGGCATCATCGCGTCGTTCTCCGACGCCCTCGCCTCGGGCGACCGCGCGCGGCTCACCGCGCTTCTGGCCGAGGCCGCCGAGGCGCGCCGTGCGCTGCCCGCCGCGTGGGTGCCCTCGACCGAGCGCCTGCTGGAGGTGCGCATCCCCATGGAGGACCGTCCCGGCGTGGTGGCCGAGGTCACCACGCACGCCAGCTCGGCGGGGTGCAACATCCAGTCCATCGAGATCGACCACGTCACCGAGGACAGCGCCGTGCTCAGCCTCGTGCTCACCGACGAGGGCGACGTCGGCCAGCTGTCCTCGCGCCTCATCGACGCGGGGTTCTCGGTGTCGTTCAGCCCTCTGACGCCGAAGGAGCATGCCCATGTCGCATGATCAAGCCTCCGCGACGATCGTCGCGGCACCTCTTCCCGCGCCGCTTCGCGGTTCCATTCGCGTGCCCGGCGACAAGTCCATCTCCCACCGTGCCGTGCTGTTCGCGGCGATGGCCGAGGGCACGTCGCGCCTTTCGGGCGTGCTCGACTCCCAGGACGTGCGCTCCTCCATCCGCGCCGTGCGCGCGCTCGGCGCCGAGGCGTCGCTTGAAAAGCAGCCCGACGGCAGCCTCGCGGGCACCGTGACCGGCTGGGGCGGGCGCGGGCCGAGCCAGCCCGACGGGCCCATCGACTGCGGCAACTCCGGCACCACCGCGCGTCTGCTCATGGGCGTGCTCGCGCCGTGGGACGTGCGCGTGGAGCTCACCGGCGACGAGTCGCTCGTGCGCCGTCCCATGCGCCGCATCACCGCGCCGCTCATGAAGATGGGCGCGCGGTTTCTGCCCGAAGGGCGCGAGACGCTGCCCATCACCGTGTGCGGCTCGCGGCGCCTGCGCGCCATCGCCTACGACGCGCCGATGGCCTCCGCGCAGCTCAAGACCGCCGTGCTCTTGGCCGGCGTCTTCGCCGAGGGCGTCACCGTCCTGAACGAGCCGGCCCCCTCTCGCAACCACACCGAGCTCATGCTGCCCGAGTTCGGCGTGGACACCACCGCCGCCGACCGCACGGCCAGCGTGACCGGCCCCGCGCGCCTCAAGGCGTGCGAGGTGCGCGTGCCGGGAGACCCCTCGTCGGCGGCGTTCATCGTGTGCGCGGCGGCGGTGCGGCCCGGCAGCTCCGTTCGCGTGGAGGACGTGAGCTTGAACCCCGCGCGCATCGGCTTCGTGCGCACCCTCGAGCGCATGGGCGCCGACGTGAGCGTGTGCCGCACGGGCGCGGCGGGCAAGGAGCCCTACGGCGTCATCGAGGTGCGCCACACGCCGGATCTGCATGGCTGCGAGGTTCCGGCCGAGAAGATCGCCTCCATCGTCGACGAGGTGCCGGTGCTCGCCCTCGTGGCAGCGCACGCGCGCGGCGTGACGGTGTTTCGGGAGGTGGGCGAGCTGCGCGTGAAGGAGACCGACCGTTTGGCCGCTGTCGTGGAGGGCCTTGCGCGCCTCGGCGTGGACGCATGGGAGGAGGGCAACGACCTCGTCATCGAAGGCCGGCCCGGCCTGCGCACGCCCTCGGGGGCGGCCTTCGACTCGAAGGGCGACCATCGCCTCGCCATGACCTGGGCGCTTGCGGGCTTGTGCGGCACGGCCCCCGTCGAGGTGAGGGACTTCGACGCGGTCAAGGTGAGCTATCCCGGATTCCTCTTCGACATCGAAAGGTTGGCACGATGATCATCGCCATCGACGGCCCGAGCGGGGCCGGAAAGTCCACGGTCGCGAAGGCCGTGGCCAAAAGGCTCGGATTCTCCTGCCTCGACACCGGCGCGATGTACCGCGCGGTGGCTTGGCGGGCGCTCGCGGACGGCGTCGCCCTCGATGACGCCGAAGGGCTCGGGCGCATCGCGCGCGAACGCGAGGTGTCCTTCGTGCACGAGCCGGGCGACCCCATGCCCAAAGGGGTCGCCATCGACGGCGCGGACGTGAGCACGGCCATCCGCACGGCCGAGATCGACCGCGCCGTGAGCCCCGTGTCGGCCGTGGCCGCCGTGCGCGAGGCGCTCGTCGCCCAGCAAAGGCGCATCGGGCGTTCGGGCGACTACGTGGTGGAGGGCCGCGACATCGGCACGGCGGTGTTCCCCGAGGCCTCGGTGAAGGTGTTCCTCACCGCGTCGGCCGAGGAGCGCGCGCATCGCCGCGTGCGCCAAAACGTCGATCGCGGGGTGGGATCCATCGACTACGGGGAGGTGCTCGCCGACATCCGCCGACGCGACGACATCGACTCGTCCCGGGCGGCCTCGCCGCTGAAGCCCGCCGAGGACGCGGTGCGCCTCGACTCCACGGGCCGCTACATCGAAGACGTGATCGACGACATCTGCGCGCTTGCTCGCCAGGCGCTCGCGCGGCCCGGCGCCGCCGGGGCGGGCGATGCCGACGGGCGCGTGCGGGCGGGGGAGGGCGTGCGATGAGCGTCGTCTTGCCCTACGAGAAGATGTGGGACATGCCGCTGGGCGGCACGTCGGAAGAGCGGCAGGTGCCGCATTGGGCCGGCAACGTCATCTGGGGCTTTTTGTCGTGCGTGTTCAAGGTGTGCTTCCGCTACCGCGTGGACCATCGCGAGCGCATTCGCGCCTTCGACGGCAGAAGCGGCGTCGTGGTCGTGGCGAACCACACGTCGTTTCTGGACGTGGCGTTCATGTATTTGGCCACGCGTCCGAAGCAGTGGGTGCGCTTCATGGGCCGCGAGAGCCTGTTCGACAACGCGCACGGCCTGGTGGGCCAGATCCTCTCGCGCGTGGGGGCGTTTCCCATCAAGCGCGACGCAGCCGACCGCACGGCCATCAAGCGCGCGACGCGCATGCTGAAGAACAACGAGGTGGTGGGCATCCTGCCCGAAGGCACGCGCCGCGGCAAGGGCTCCAAGACGCCCGAGATCCACTCGGGCGCGGCGTTCATCGCCAAGATGGGCAAGGCCCCCATCCTGCCCATGACCGTGCGCAACGCCGAGCTCGTGAAGCGCAAGGGCGAGCGCTTCCGCTTCCCTAAGATCACCATCGAGTACGGCAACCCCGTCCTCGTGGAGGACTTCGATTTCCTGCCGAAAGAGGACCGTCTGGAAGGCTGCACCTGGTACGCCATGCGCGAATGCTTCGCGCTGTCCTTGCGCGTGCCGCGCGAGCAGGTGGACATGCGGGCGCTGTTCCCGAACGGGCGCGACTTCACGGACGTGTTCGCGGCGCACCCCGTGCCCGAGCGCGCCGCCGAGGAGGTTGCGGCGGGCGTCGGGGCTGTCAAAGGGCCTGGCACGGCCAAGGCGGCCCCGGCCGCCGAAGCGGACGGCGGTTCGGCGCGATGAGGGTCGTGCGGGCGCGCAACGCGGGGGCGTGCTACGGCGTGCAGCGCGCGCTCGACATGGCGCTTGCGGCGGTGGAGGGGGGAGGCGCGGCCTCCACGCTGGGGCCGCTCATCCACAACCCGCAGGTGGTGGCCGATCTGGCCGCGCGCGGCGTGCGCGCCGTGGAACATGTGGAGGACGTGCATGCGGGTTCCATAGTCATCCGCAGCCACGGCGTGACGCCCGCGGTGCGCCGCGCGGTCGCCTCGCGCGGGCTTCCCGTGGTGGACGCCACGTGCCCGCATGTGGCGCGCGCGCAGAAGGCGGCCGCCCAGCTGGGGGAGCGCCTGGGGCGCGTCGTCGTGGTTGGCGAGGCGGGGCACCCCGAGGTGGAGGGGCTGGTGGCGTGCGCCCGCGAGGCGGGGGCGGAGGTGTTCGTGGCCGCCTGCCCGGCCGACCTGCCCGCCTGCCTGCGCGAGCCGGTGGGCGTGGTGGTGCAGACCACGCAGACGCGTGCGGCGCTCGACGCCGTGGAGGCGGCCCTGCGCGCGCGCGGCGTGAACCCTGAGGTGAAGAACACGATCTGCTCTGCCACGAGCCAGCGGCAGGAGGCCGCGGCCGAACTGGCGGGGGAAGTGGACGCCATCGTGGTGGTGGGCGGGCGCAATTCGTCGAACACGACGCGCCTCGCCGACATCTGCGCGGCCTCGTGTCCGCGCACCTACCACATCGAGTCGCCCGACGAGGTGGATCCCGCGTGGTTTGCCGGGTGCGAGAGCGTGGGCGTGACGGCGGGCGCGTCCACGCCGGAGGCGCACATCGCCGCCGTGGTCGCCCGCCTCGAAGCGCTGTAGGCGGCGCGGGCTGCCGTCGGTCGTCAGCTGGCGGCAGCCTGCACCTCTGCTCCCCGCTCCGGCTCGTGGGCCGCGCGGGCGCGCCTTACCCTTCCGCATCCTCGTCCAGCGTGTTCGCCAGCGGCTTCTCACGCAGAAGCGCCATCATCACCACGCTCAGCACGGCGAACGGCAGCATGAACCAGAACACGGGCGCCAGCGCGTCGTTGTAGGCCGCGCCCACGGCATCGTGCACGCCCTCGGGCAGCGCGCGCACGATGGCCGGCGTGATGGCGTTCACGTCGGTACCCAGCACATCCGTGCCGCCCACGGAGGCGAGGCTTTCCGGCAGCGTGCGCAGAAGCCCGCTCGTGAACAGCATGCCGATCACCGACGCGCCCAGCGTGGTGCCCATCTCGCGGAAGAAGTTCGTGGCGGCGGTGGCCATGCCCACATCGCGCGCGGGGAACTCGTTCTGCACGATGAGCACCAGAATCTCGAAGTTCAGCCCCAGGCCGAAGCCGATCACGGCCAGCGCCACGGCGATGAGGGCGATGGGGATGTCTGCCGTGATGGCGGTGAGCACGGCCACGCCCGCCACGAGCAGCACGAAGCTGCCCACCATGAGCTTCTTGTACGTGCCCAGCTTGCTGACCGCGTATCCCGAGATCAGCGACGAGGCGAACCACGCGATGTTCAGGGGCAGCTCCATGTAGCCGGCGGCGGTGGCGCTCATGCCATGCGTGATCTGCAAGTAGGTGGGCAGGTAGGTGAGCACGCCCATCATCACGAACATGCTGACGAAGCCCGCCACGGTGCAGACGTTGAAGTTGCGGCTCTTGAACAGCGCAAGCGACATGATGGGATCCTTCGCGCGCCGCTCGGCCAGCACGAACAGCACGCCGCCCGCCACGGCGGCCGCGCCCAACCCCACGATGACGGGCGAGGTCCACTCGTACTCCACGCCGCCCCATGCGGTGGCCAGCGTGAGCGCGGTGAGCGCTGCGGCCAGCGCGGCGGTGCCCCACACGTCGAACGTGGCGTTCTCCACCTTGTGCCGCGGCTTCGGCAGGCAGATGACGGCCGTGACGATGGCGACGGCAGCCAGCGGCACGTTGATCCAGAAGCACCAGCGCCAGCCGAGGGTGTCGGTGAACAGGCCGCCCAGAAGCGGGCCGATGACCATAGGCACGGCGTAGGCCAGCCCGATGGCGCTCAGGTACAGCGCGCGTTTGCGCGGCGGCACCACGTCGGCCACGATGGCCTGCGAGAGTATCATGAGCCCGCCGCCGCCCAGGCCTTGCACGGCGCGGCCGGCCACGAGCCCTTCCATCGAGGTGGTGGAGCCGCAGACGAGCGATCCTGCGACGAACAGCCCAAGCGCGCCGATGAACAGCCCCTTGCGGCCTATGAGGTCGCCCACCTTGCCGTAGAGCGGCATGGTGACGGTGGCGACCAGCACGTAGGCCGTGGTGACCCACAGCATGTGGGTGGCGCCGCCCAGCTCGCCCACGATGGTGGGCAGCGCCGTCACCACCACGGTTTGGTCGAGCGAGCCTACGATCATGGCCACCAGAAGCCCGATGAACACCGCCAGCACCGAGCCTTGGGAGAGGACGGAGGGGGCTTCGGGGACGGAGGAGGCGGGGTTGCCGCTCGATGCTGCGGCTTCGGAAACGGGTTCGAAGCCGGTGTTGCTGCCGGTTGACGCCGCAGACGGTGCCGCAGGTGTGGCCGCGGAGACGGTTCCGTCGATTCGCTCCCTTCGCCCTGTCTGTTCTGTTTGCTTCTTCTGCTCCGTCATCTCGTTTCCTCGTCTTTCCGATCCTCTTTCTTCAGCGCCTCTTCGAAAGCGTCGAAGAGGCGCGTGTTGATGTCGTGGGCCCGCCCCATGTCCTCGGCGCCGACGAGGCGGGCGCATTCCAGCTCGATGTCACGCAGCGCGCCGATCACGCGGCGGTGGTACGCTTCGCCGGCAGGGGTAAGGAAGTGCAGCTTGCTGCGGCCGTCCGCGGCGGCGCGGCGGTGGTCGGCCAGCCCGCGCCGTTCGAAGCCGCCCATGATGGCGCCGACGGTCTGCTTCGGCAGGAACATCAGCTTCACCAGATCTTTCTGTCTGATGCCGTCGGGATGCTCGCCGAGGATGTCAAGCGCCGCCAGCGCGTGGTACGATTCGCCGTGGCGCTTCGCGAACGCGCTGTACAGGCTGTCCATGCGGAAGAAGTCCCGATACAGGTCGTCCAAGCGCCGCTCCAGCTCCCGCTGCTCGTCGAACTCGTCCATTTCGCCCACCCTTTCCTCGTCGGATTCCGCGTCTTCCTTCCCCTTCAATATAGTCCAACTTCGGACTATATGCGCATCCTGCGCAAAAAGTCCAATTTCGGACTACTTTCCTTGAACCCCTGCGAACTCCTTGAGGGCAATTGCTTCGCGCGCCGCTTCTTTGCCGCGCAGCGATCGCTTCGCCGACAATTCCGAAAACTCCTCTTTTCCGAAAGCCCCTTTGTGCGCTTTCGGAAAAAGAGGAGGAAGGGGGGATCGAGGGGCGAAGAGTGGGATGGCTCGTATACACATC
>NZ_PPEL01000015.1 GCF_002899695.1 Rubneribacter badeniensis | reverse complement strand
GCGTTCGTGCGGGGGGGGGGGGGTCCTCGGCTCAAAGAGAAGCCCCCGGCGCGTTGGCGGAAACCGCCAACGCGCCGGGGGCCGGTTTTGCTTCGGCCGCTTTGGTCTGGGGTCTATTTGCCGAGCTCCGGATGGAGCAGCGAGGGGGCCGCTCCCAGAAGCAGACGCGTGTAGTCGTCCTTGGGATGCTCGAACACCTCTTTGGCGGTGCCGCGCTCGACGGCCTCTCCGGCGTTCATGACGATGATCTCGTCGGAGATGTAGCGCACCGTTTGGATGTCGTGGCTGATGAACACCATCGACAGACCCAGGTTGCGCTTGAGGTCCATGAGCAGGTTCAGGATCTGCGCGCGCACGGACACGTCGAGGGCGCTCGTGGGCTCGTCGGCGATGATGGCGTCGGGCTCGAGCGATAGGGCGCGTGCGATGGCGACGCGCTGGCGCTGGCCGCCGGACATCTGGCCCGGCAGCGCGTCGAGCACCGATTCCGGCAGACCTACCATCTCGATGAGGTCGTGGACGCGCTTCTCGCGCGAGGCCTTGTCGCCCACCTTGTGCACGAGCATCGGATCCATCAGCTGGTCGTGCACCGTCATGCGCGCGTTGAGCGCCGTGGCGGGATCCTGGAACACCACCGAGATCACGCGCCCGATGAGACGGCGCTGCGCGGCCGAGCGCTTCGTCACGTCCTCGCCCTTGAAGTACACCTTGCCAGCCGTGGGCTGCTGCAAGCCGCACATCACGTTGGCCGTGGTGGACTTGCCGCAGCCGGACTCGCCCACGATGCCGAGCGTTTGCCCGGGCATGAGCTTGAGCGTGAGCCCGCGTACGGCTTGCACCTTGTTCGGGTGCAGAAGGGAACCGGTGCGCGTCTTGAACGTCACGCGGACGTCGTCGAGGAAGATGATGGGCGTCTGCTCGCCCACCGCGCCCACGGCAGGCGCCGCGGTTGCAGCCGCAATCGTTTCAAGCTCGCTCATAGCAGCACACCTCCTGGAACGTACGGCTTGATGCCGAGGCGCTTGAGCTCGCTGTCAGGCAGCTCGGCGTAGTAATGGTCGGTGTCCTCCACGCGCTTGAGCACGGGGCGCAGCTGCGACACCTTGTCGGGGTGGCTCGAACGCGGCGTGAAGCGGTCGCCGGCGGGGAAGTCCTTCGGGCTGGGGACGCTGCCGGGCACCTGGTGCAAGCGGTCGCCACCGGCCTCGATGGACAGCACCGAGCCGAGGAGGCCGCGCGTGTACTCGTGCACCGGGTGACACAGGATGTCCTTGACAGGGCCCTGTTCCACCACCTGGCCGGCGTACATGACCGTGATGGAGTTCGCTACCTCGGCCACGAGCGCCAGGTCGTGGCTCACGAACACCATCGCGAAGCCCAGCTCCTTCTGCAGACGGTTCAAAAGCTCGATGACCTGCTTCTGCACGGTCACGTCGAGGGCCGTGGTGGGCTCGTCGGCGATGACCACCTTCGGGTCGCGCGTGAGCGCCATGGCGATGAGCACGCGCTGGCGCTGGCCGCCGGAAAGCTCGTGCGGGTAAGAGTCGAGCGTGCGCTTCGGGTCGAGGCCCACCAGCTCCAAAAGCTCCTCGGCGCTGCGGGTGCCGCCGCGCTTGGTGAGCTGCTTCATCTGCGATTTGATGAGCATCGAGGGGTTGAGCGACGACAGCGCGTCCTGGTAGATCATCGCGATCTCGCGGCCGCGCAGGGCGTTCATCTCCTTCTGGCTCATGTCGAGCAGGTTCTGCCCGTCGTAGAGCACTTCGCCGGAGATCTGCGCCTTCGGGTCGAGCAGGCCCATGATGGTGAGCGAGGTGATGGACTTGCCGCAGCCGGACTCGCCCACAAGCCCCATGGTCTGGCGCGGGCGCACGACGAAGCTCACATGGTCGACCACGTTCACGTCGCCATGGCGCGGGAACTTGATGCACAGATCCCTGACTTCGAGGATGGGGGGCACGTCGGTGCGCGCCTCGAAGCGGTCGGTGCGCGTCTTCTCGACGGCTTGCAGCTCGGCGAGGCGACGCTTGAGCGATTCGGCTTGGGCCTTGTAGGCCAGCGTCGGGTCGGCCACGAGGCGGTCGGCCTCGCGCTCGCCCGTCACGGCGTCGTCAGCCGCGGCGATGGGGGCCTTGGGTGCGGCGGCCATCGCGTCGGTCATGCCCTCGGAGAGGATGTTGAGGCACAGAACCGTGATCATGATGGCAAGGCCCGGGAACAGCGCCTGCCACCACTGGCCGGACAGCACGCCCGCGCGCGCGTCAGCGAGAATGTTGCCCCAGGTGGGATCGGGCTCGGGGATGCCGGCCGAGATGAAGGACAGCGAGGCCTCGAACACGATGGCGTCGGCCACGAGCACGATGGTGTACACGAGCACGGGCGCGATGCAGTTGCGCACGACGTGCTTCCAGAGTATCCACGGGGCGCGCGCGCCGGACACGACGACCGCGCGCACGTAGTCTTGACCGTACTCGCTCACGACGTTCGCGCGCACGACGCGGGCGATCTGCGGGATGTACAGAAAGCCGATGGCGAAGATGAGCGAGGGCAGCGAGTTGCCGAACACCACCACGAACACGGCGGCCAGCGCGATGCCGGGGAACGACATGATGACGTCCATGCAGCGCATGATGATCTCGGACACCCACTTGCGCGACACGGCGGCGATCGATCCCAAGATGGAGCCGGCGACGAGGGCCCACGCGGTGGCGCACAGGCCGATGGTGAGCGAGTAGCGCGCGCCGTAGATCATGCGCGACAGCACGTCGCGGCCTTTGTTGTCCGTGCCGAACAGGAACTGCCCGTCGGGCGCTTGGCGCGCGGTGAAGATCTCGTAGGGGCTGTGGGGCGACACGAGCGGGGCGAACACAGCCGCCAGCACGAACGCCACTAGCACCACGAGCGAGATGCGGGCGCCGATGCTCATCGCCTTCCAGCGGCGGAAGCGCACGCGTCCGGCGTTCGCCTCCATTTTGTTGGCGAGGTTGCCACGTAGCTGCACCATGGGTCTACACCGTCCTAATCCGCGGGTCGATGAGGATGTAGAGCATGTCCACGACGACGTTGATCACGATGAACGTCAAAGCCACCGTGAGCGTGACGCCTTGGACGAGCGTGGGGTAGTTGTTCTGCACGCCTTGGACGATGGTCATGCCCATGCCGGGCAGGTTGAAGATGACCTCGATGACCACAGCGCCGCCGATGAGATAGCCGATGCGCAGGCCCAGCACCGTGACCGGCGTGATGAGCGCGTTGCGCAGCACGTTGCGCGCGATGACGATGCTGCGCGGGATGCCCGCGCCGATGGCCGTGCGCACGTAGTCTTTGTCGAGCTCCTCCACCATGGAGGTGCGGATAACGCGGGTGAGCTGGCCCGCCACGGGCACGCCCAAGGCGAACGAGGGAAGCGCCATGCGGGCGAAGTAGCCGGCAGGATCCTTGGAGATGTCGGGAAGCGCGCCTGCAGCCGGCAGCATGTTGTTGAGCGTCACCGTGAACAGCAAGATCAACAGCACGGCCAGCCAGAAAGACGGCGTGGCGATGCAGGCGATGGAGAACACGCGGATGATCTGGTCGGGCCACTTGTCGCGGTACACAGCGGATACCACGCCGAGGATGGTGGCGAGCACGACGGCGATCACCAGGCCGAAAAACGTCAGCTGCAGAGTGATCGGCAGTGCCTGGGCGATCTTGTCGCCGACGGACGCCTCGTTCGCACCGTAGGTGCCCAAGTCTCCTTGGAACAAGCCCACCATGAAGTTCCCGTACTGCACGATCCACGGATCGTTCAGCCCGTGACTTTCGCGGTACGCGTTGAGGGCTTCCTGCGACGCTCCCTCGCCCAACGCCGAGTATGCCGGATCGATGGGGGAGAACGACATGAGGAAGAAGACGAGGATGGTGACGCCGAACACCATGATGGGCAAGGCGATCAGTCGGTTGCCGATCAAGCGGAGAAGGTTGTTCACCACGTCCTCCTTTCGCGCGTTCGTGGGCTCCGACCCTTGCGCGGAACCCGCCTGCCTCGCGGGCTTTCGGCCCGTCTTGCTAAGAAACGGCCCGCACCGCAGCGAAGCGATACGGGCCGTTTTCGATTATAGCGCAGAACATGCGTCCTGTGCTCGGGTATTGCGCAGCGACTATGCGGTGGCTGCGGCGTCGAGCAGGTTCAGGCCGGTCGTGCTGATGGGCTTGAAGCCCGTGACCATGGACTCGTAGTAGGCCGTGGTCATCTGGCGGTGGAACAGCGGGTACAGCGGCACCTGCTCGGCGATGATGTCGAAGCACCGGTTCCACAGCTCCTGCTGCTCGCTGCCGGTGGTTTCGACGGCCTGGCTCATGAGCTCGTGCAGCTGCTCGTACTCCGCAGAACCCTTCCAACTCGAGCGCTTCTGAGTCCAGCTGTTATCGCCGTACCACCAGTTCATCAACAGGTCGGGGTCGTTGCCGAACACGGTGGGGTCGCCCGGCGCCAGCACCACGTCGAAGGGCTGCACCTCTTCGTCGGTGTCGCAGCGGTTCGAGTACAGCGCGGCAGACGCCTGCTCCTGGATGGTGACGTTGATGCCCACCTTGCCCAGATCCTCCTTGATGGAGGGCGACAGGTCCTTGATCCAAGAGGCGTCCGTGGTGTCGAGCGTGCAGTCGATGGTGGTCACGCCGGCCTCTTCCAGCAAGCGCTTGGCCATGTCGGCGTTCTGCTCGTAGACCGTCGATGCCTCGTGGAAGTTCGCGTGATCCTCGGGCAGGAAGCTCTTCACCGGGGCGGCCAGGCCGCTCATGGCGTTGCTGATGAGCTTGTTCACGTCGATGGCGTAGAAGAACGCCTGACGCACGCGCGCGTCGTCGAAGGGGGCCTTCTTCGTGTTGAACATGAGGAAGGGCAGGTTGAAGCCCTGCACCGACTCGACCGCGGCGCCGGCACCGGTCAGCTGGTCGGCCACGGTGGCGGGGACGTTCTCCATGACGGCGACGGTGGCCGACTGCATGGCCGTCGTGCGGGCCGTGTCGTCCTTGATGATGTCCCAGTGCATGGTGTCGGCCTTGGCCGGCTTGGAGCCGGTGTAGTGCTCGTTGGGCACGAACTCGATGGCGGACTCGCTGATGGACTGGTACATCCACGGACCGGAGCCGACGGGCTGCTTCGTGAGGTCGGCGTCGGTGGCCGACTCGGGAACCACCTTGATGAGCGCGAGGCGCTCCTTCACGAGCGAGAACGGGTGCGCAAGCTTGAAGGTGACCGTCGTGTCGTCCTTGGCCTCGACGCTGTCGATGAAGTCGAGCATCGACAGGTACAGCGCGCCCTCGGCGCCCACCGTGCGCTCGTAGGAGGCCACCACGTCGGATGCCTTCACGTCGGTGCCGTCGGAGAACTTCGCGCCGTCGCGCAGCGTCACCTCGTACTCGGTCTCGGACACCTCGACCGGGTCGCCCGCGGCCAGTGCCGCGTAGGGCTTGTAGGTGGCCATGTCGAGCTCGTAGAGGCCCTCCACCACGTGCCAGTTCGCGCCAACCGCCAGCGCCGAGGAGTTGTTCGGCGGCAGGTAGTTGTTCGTCTCGTAGGCCACGGCCGCCGTCAGCGTGCCGCCCTGGGCCACCGTGCCGTTATCGGTCGTCGTGGTGGAGCCGGTGTCGCCGCCACCGCCGCCGCACCCGGCGAGGGTGAGGCCCGCCGCGGCCGCCGCAACAGCGCTGCCCGCCAAAAACGTGCGACGAGACAAAGTTGCCTTGATGGGCTGTTCCATAGGTTTCCCTCCGTTCTGGATATCGGGGCGTGGGCCCCGAGCGTACGTGCGTGCCTAGGGCACGCGCACAACAGCGCCCCCATTATCTCGGAAAACCTTCAGAAAATAAAGGACTTGTAAAGCGTTTTTATCAGCGATCTTCCCGCTTGTAAAAGATTGATCTGGGGAGATGCGTGGTATCATGCTGCGAATGACCGTTTGTCAACATATCGATCATGCGGCTTTTGCGGCTGCCGACTGCCGCGATTCCTCTTTGAGCTGCTCGCTTGCCGCGCTTGAGTGCGCTCTTGCCGCTCGCCCCGCGTTGCCTGCCGCTCGCCGCATCGAGCCTCCTCCGGCCACCAACGAGCATGTGCGCAAGTCGATGAAGGGCAACAAGCGCGCCAACACCAAGCCGGAGCTTCTCGTGCGCGCGCGGTTGCGTGCGGCGGGGCTTGGGGGCTACCGTCTGCAGTGGAAGGTGCCGGGCCGTCCCGACGTGGCGTGGCCGGGCAAGAAAACGGCCCTGTTCATCAACGGATGTTTCTGGCACCGGTGCCCGCGCTGCAAGCCGCGCATGCCGAAGAGCAACGTGGAATACTGGGTGGTGAAGTTCCAACGCAACGTCGAGCGCGACGAGCGCAGCGTGGCCGAGCTCGAGGCCCTGGGGTGGAAGGTCCACGTCATCTGGGAGTGTCAGCTGAAGAAGAAGGAGATCGACGCCACGTTCGCCGAACTGCTCCCCGTGTTGGCCGAGGAGCTGGGCAAGGAGCTGCGGGTGTAGGATGCGGCCCTGGTTCGTGCGGGCTTCCCGTGCGTCCCGGCGAGTTTTCTGGCGTCCATGGTGCGTGTTTCGTAGCGCGTGCCGGGGGAGGGGGCTGACGACGGGTTCGCCGCCGCTTTTCGCGCGGTGTTCTTCTTTGGGGGTCGGTCGATGCATGCGGATGCGGCGGGCGCATCGCGGGTTGCGGCTCTCCTCTTTCGCACGCAAGCGGCTTCTTCTCCGTCAAGCCGGGATTGGTGCAGGCTGGGGTGGCTCGTCGAGTCACCGGGCAAAGCCCTATACGCGGGTTGGGCTTGCGGGGCCGCAACGCTCTCCACGCCCCCGTCACATTTCGGGGCCGCTTGCCGACGAACGGCGACCGCGGCGAACCACCCGCCGTCGTGCGCCGCGCCGTGCGAATGCGCGCTGGTATCATAAGGTTCGATGCGTGCTCGCGCGCGAGCTTCCGACGGGGCAGGTTCCCCCCTTCAAAGGAGAGGAAGATATGACGAGAGAATTCAAATCGATGGACGGCAACAACGCCGCAGCCTACGTCTCCTATGCGTTCACCGAGGTGGCGGGCATCTACCCCATCACCCCCTCGAGCCCCATGGCCGACCTTGTCGATCAGTGGTCGGCGGCCGGCAAGAAGAACATCTTCGGCACCACGGTGAAGGTGTGCGAGATGCAGTCCGAGGGGGGCGCTGCGGGCGCGGTGCACGGCTCTTTGGCCGCCGGCGCGCTGACCACCACGTACACGGCCTCGCAGGGCCTGCTTCTCATGATTCCCAACATGTACAAGATCGCCGCCGAGATGCTGCCGTGCGTGCTGCACGTGAGCGCCCGCACGGTCGCCACGCAGGCGCTGTCCATCTTCGGCGACCATTCCGACGTCATGGCGTGCAGGCAGACCGGTTTCGCCATGCTCGCCGAGACGAACGTGCAGGAGGTCATGGACCTCTCCGCGGTGGCGCATCTTTCCGCCATCAAGGGCCGCATCCCCTTCATCAACTTCTTCGACGGCTTCCGCACCTCCCACGAGGTGCAGAAGATCGCCGTGTGGGACTACGACGATTTGGCCGAGATGTGCGACATGGACGCGGTGCGTGCCTTCCGCGAGCACGCGCTCAACCCCGAGCGGCCGGCCATGCGCGGTAGCCACGAGAACGGCGACATCTTCTTCCAGCATCGCGAGGCGTGCAACGGCGTCTACGATGCGCTGCCCGCCGTCGTCGAGGACTACATGGCCCAGGTGAACGCGAAGCTGGGCACGAACTACCAGCTGTTCAACTACTACGGCGCACCCGACGCCGACCGCGTGATCGTGGCGATGGGCTCGTTCTGCGACGTGGTGGAGGAGGTCGTGGACTACCTGAACGCGCACGGGGAGAAGGTGGGCCTCGTGAAGGTGCGCCTGTACCGCCCGTTCGTGTCGGCGAGGTTCGCAGAGGCGCTGCCCGCGACGGCGAAGAAGGTGGCCGTCATGGACCGCACGAAGGAGCCGGGCGCGCTCGGCGAGCCGTTGTACATGGACGTGGTGAACGCGCTTGCGCACGAGGGCCGCGAGGACGTCGTCGTGACGGGCGGCCGCTACGGCCTCTCTTCGAAGGACACCCCGCCCTCGTCGGTGTTCGCCATCTTCACCGAGCTTGCGAAGGACGAGCCACGCCGCGAGTTCACCGTGGGCATCGTGGACGACGTGACGAATCTGTCGCTTCCCGAGGATCCGAACTGCCCCAACACGGCGGCCGAGGGCACCATCGAGTGCAAGTTCTGGGGCCTCGGCGGCGACGGCACGGTGGGCGCGAACAAGAACTCCATCAAGATCATCGGCGACCACACCGACAAGTACGTGCAGGCCTACTTCCAGTACGACTCGAAGAAGACCGGCGGCGTGACCATCAGCCACCTGCGCTTCGGCGACGCGCCCATCCGCAGCACCTACTATGTGAACAAGGCTGACTTCGTGGCCTGCCACAACCCGTCCTACGTCACCAAGGGCTTCCGCATGGTGAACGATGTGAAGCCGGGCGGCACGTTCATGATCAACTGCCAGTGGACGCCCGAGGAGCTTGAGCACCACCTGAACGCCGAGGCGAAGCGCTACATCGCCGAGAACGACATCAAGCTCTACACCATCAACGCCATCGACCTCGCCCGCGAGATCGGCATGGGCAAGCGCACGAACACCATCCTGCAGTCCGCCTTCTTCACGCTGGCGAACGTCATGCCGCAGGCCGAGGCCATCCAGTACATGAAGGATGCGGCCACGAAGTCCTACCTGAAGAAGGGTCAGGACGTCGTGGACATGAACCACCGCGCCATCGATGCGGGCGCCACGGCGTTCAAGCAGGTGGAGGTGCCGGCCGCGTGGGCGAACGCCACGGACGACGCGCCGGAGCCCGAGCTTGCGGGACGCCCCGAGCTCGTGAAGATGGTCCGCGAGATCATGGAGCCGGTGGGCCGCATGGACGGCGACCGCCTGCCCGTGTCCGCGTTCGTCGCGCACGTCGACGGCCAGTTCGAGCAGGGTGCGGCCGCCTACGAGAAGCGCGGCGTGGCCGTGAGCGTGCCCGCATGGGACGCCGCCACCTGCATCCAGTGCAACCAGTGCGCCTTCGCGTGTCCGCACGCCACCATCCGTCCCTTCGCCCTCACGGACGAGGAGGCTGCCGCCGCCCCCGCCGCCATCAAGCTCGCGCCCGCCAAGGGCAAGGCTGCGGCCGGCCTGCAGTACACGCTGGCCATCTCTCCGCTCGACTGCATGGGCTGCGGCGTGTGCGTGAACGTGTGCCCGTCCGACTCGCTGGCCATGGTTCCCACCGAGAGCCAGCTGGCCGAGCAGGACGTGTTCGACTACTGCGTGGACAGCGTGGCGCCGAAGCCGGAGCTGGAGGACGCCTCGGTCAAGGGCAGCCAGTTCAAGCAGCCGCTGCTGGAGTTCTCCGGCGCCTGCGCGGGCTGCGCCGAGACGGCTTACGCGAAGCTGGTCACGCAGCTCTTCGGCGACCGCATGTACATCACGAACGCCACCGGCTGCTCGTCCATCTGGGGCGGTCCGGCCGCCACGTCGCCGTACACGGTGAACAAGGAGGGCCACGGCCCGGCGTGGTCGAACTCGCTGTTCGAGGACAACGCCGAGCACGGTCTGGGCATGCTGCTCGGCCACGAGGCGGTGCGCAACCGTCTGGTGGGCAAGCTTGAGGAGATGGCCGCCAGCGACAAGACGCCCGAGGCCACGAAGGAGCTCATCGCGGCGTTCCTGGACACGCGCGACGACGGCGAGGCGAATGCCGCGGCCGCCAAGGCGCTCATCCCGGCGCTCGAGGCCGCAGCCGCCGACGGCTGCCCTGCGGCGCCCGAGATCTTGGCCGACAAGGATTACCTGGCCAAGAAGTCCGTCTGGATCTTCGGCGGCGACGGCTGGGCCTACGACATCGGCTACGGCGGCCTTGACCACGTCCTGGCGTCCGGCGAGGATGTGAACGTGTTCGTGTTCGACACCGAGGTGTACTCCAACACCGGTGGTCAGGCGTCGAAAGCTTCCAACATCGGCCAGGTGGCCCAGTTCGCGGCTTCGGGCAAGGACATCACGAAGAAGAGCCTCACCGAGATCGCCATGGCCTACGGCTACGTGTACGTGGCGCAGGTGGCCATGGGCGCCAAGCCGGCGCAGACCATCAAGGCCATCGCCGAGGCCGAGGCGTATCCGGGGCCGTCGCTTATCATTGGCTACTCGCCGTGCGAGATGCACTCCATCAAGGGCGGCATGGCGAACTGCCAGGACGAGATGAAGAAGGCCGTGGAGTGCGGGTACTGGAACCTGTTCCGCTACAACCCGGCGGCTCCCGCGGGCAAGAAGTTCACGCTCGATTCCAAGGAGCCGGCGGGTGGCTACCAGGAGTTCCTCATGAACGAGGCGCGCTACAGCCGCTTGACGCGCGAGTTTCCCGAGCGCGCCGCCGAGCTGTTTGAGCGCAACGAGAAAGCCGCCATGGATCGCTACGAGCACTTGGTGAAGCTCAAGGAGCTGTACGCGGATGCGTAACGCTGCGGCGCAGCTGCGCGAGTAGTTGACTGCGTTTTTGCGGGCCCCGGCAGTGCCGGGGCCCGTTGTTTTTTGCGAGCGAGGAGGCGCGGGGCGCGGGACGGGCGGTTCTTGGAGGTGGGGTAGGCGGGCCAGATGAGATGGGCGGATCGAGTGGGTCGGGCGAGGCGGGTTGGTCGGGCGGGCCTAATGAGTTGCGCACGTCGGGCGGGTCGGCGTGCGCGTGCGCGAAATCGGCCTGAAAATGGCCACGAAACCGCGTTCTGGCACGCAAAGCGGCGCTTTTCGTCTGTTTCCGGAGCGCTGGAGCTTCCTCGCTCAGAGAAACCCCAGGTCGCTGATCGTCTGTCGAAGAGCGCACAGGCAACATCGTGCCAGAATGCGGTTTCGTGGCCAAAAACGAGCGATTCTGCGACACGGCCAGAGCCGAACGCAAAACTGCGAACGCGATGCGCGAGGGCGGGGGCGTGGGAACAGAGGTGCAAGGGCGGGAGCGGGAAGAAGGAAGAAGGGCGGGCAAGGGGTGAAAGTGTGACAAAAGGACGGGGATATTGTCACGTTTCATTCGCAACCCCCCCCCGCTTCCTCCTGTCGCCTTCTCGCAGGGTGTTTCACGTGAAACATCTGGTTTCGAGGGCTGATGGAGAGGGTGTCTCGCCGAGCTACCGGATGGGAGCGCTGTTTCGTGGTCGGGCGTGCTATGGGGTCGAAGCGGGCGGTCTTTCGATTATCGCCTCTCCGAGGGAGGCTTGTGCCCCTCTCGAGAAGGGTTCGCTCGTCCTGCTCGGACGTGAATGTTCGCGCGGCATGCGCTCCTTCGCGCTCGTTCGGTTCCGATGAGCCGTCTGCGTATCGCACGGAAGGCGCCGCCGCATCATTCCCAGCCGGGCTTGCCCACGCCTCCCTGCTCGATGGTGTCGAGCAGCCCCTGCCGGTCGAACACGCCCACTTTGCGATAGATGCTGCTCACGTGGTGTTTCGCCGTACCTTGGGCTATGGAGAGCTTGTCGCAGATGGCGCGCACGGTGCGTCCGCGCGCCAGCAGCACAAGCACCTCGGCTTCGCGGTTCGTGAGACGGCACATCTGCGCGATGCGGTCGCATTTCTCTTCGAGGCTCGCATCGATCGGTTCGGCGCGCGGCGTGGCGTAAAGCTTCTGCACGTCGCTTTGCGTGAGAAACAGCATGCCCACCAGCACGAGCGCCAGCACGCCGACGAGAAGCGCCGCGGAGCGCGTCTCGTCCGACCACAGCGCCGAATTCAGCAGCCCGTCCGCGCCGATGGAGCCGACGAGCGTTCCCGTGCGTGCGCAAAGGATGACCAGCCCGAACGACAGCGCCACGGGAATGCGCCCTCGAAAGGCCACGTCGGTGGACACGAGCATCATGAGCATGTCGAGGCAGTACACCCCCATGATGACGAGCCCTGCGCCCAAAAAGCGGTACGGCTCGGGCAGCAGCAACAGCAGGATGAGGCCCGCCGCCATGGCGGGGATGACAGGGCGGTACAGCGCAAGGGGCTCGGCTTCGGAGGGCGCCACCGCCATCGACAGGGTGATCGCGGCAAGGGCGAGCCCGGCGAACAACATCGTCTTGAACATGAAGGTTGCGTCGTTGCCGGCGAACGTGTTCACCATGCCCTGCGAAAGGCCGTACACCGTGCTGATGGCCAGAATGCAGCAAAGGATGCGTCCTGCGGGGACGGTGCGCACGTCGAGCGGCAGCACCGAAGGCTCGCGTCGGGGCTCCCGCTTGCAGGCCGCCAAGACCGCTGCCGACACGACGGGCAGCGTCGCCGTGAACGCCGCGGCTGCCGCGCTGGGCAACGCGCATGCGATGAAGAACAGCACGAACGCGAACGTGTACGACACGTAGAGATGCCGTCCCACGCGGCCGGTGGCCAGCGCGCTCCACAGCTCGCCCCACATGATGAGCAGAAGCGCGTTGCCTACGGACACGGCGATCGCGGCGGCCAGGAAGCAGACGAACCCCGACGCTCCCGAGCATACCGAGAGCGACGCCGGCAGCAGCGCGGTGCCCGCGGCGGTCAGCCCTCCGGCCAGCGCGAAGCATGAGCGGCGTGCGAGGAACGGCGAGAATTGTCGCGACAGCGCCACCACGCCCACGTAGCCTGCGGTGGTCAGCACGAGCACCCACAGCGTCGTGTTCCCAGCGGCAGGATAGTGCCCGACGGTGGGCAGCACGACGCCCGTGCACATGCTGATCATCCACCATGCCTGCCAAAATCCCAAGCCGAGCAGCCGCCAGCCGGAGAACCCGGCGCGGCCCTTGCCGTCTTCGCGTTGCGCTTGTCCTGGGGAGTCGCCCATTCCCTCGCGCTGTTCCCGCCCCGAGGACCTCCCGGCTCCCTCGCGTTGCGTCCGTCCCATGAACTGCCCCCACCCTCGCGTCCCGTGTCGCTTTGACGAGAACCTAGCAAATCGGTCGGTCGGATGCAAGCGCGCAAAAAGCCGAGTGGTATGGGCCACAGTGGCCCATATGCCGCTGTTCTGCGGAAATGGGCCGCTTTGTTCGATGACTGAATCGCTTTGCTTGTGCAGCATGGATGGCGAAGGAAGGAGGCCGTCCGCTCGCCGTTTGCTCGCTGTCCGTGGCTTGCCGTCTCGCCCGTCGCGCCGAATGCGGTTCGGCGCGACGGGTTGCCGCAGGGCGGTTCGTTTGGGCGCAGTGCGGCGTGCGTGCCAGCTGCCGTTTGCGATGGCGCGACCCGTTCGCGCTTTGGCGCACGCGGCGACGGCGTCATGCTTGCGGCCCGTGCCATCGCGCTCGCAGCTCGCGGCTCGGCGCCCGCCGCCCGCCGCCGCTCGCCGCCTGCCGCCGCGCGTCGACAGCCGCCTTCCCGACATTGCGGGCGGGGCTGAGGGGCCCCGCGATCGAACGAAAGGGGTTTCTCATGACGAAAAGCTTGAAGGGCGGGTTGTCCCGTCGCGCGTTCCTCGGGCTGGGCGCCACCGCCGCCGTCGCCGCTGGCGCTGGTTTGGCCGGCTGCGCTCCTGCGACGAGCGCGGACAGCGGCGCGAAGACATCGGGCGAGGATGCGTCCGGCACCGCATCGGGCGAGGCCCGCTACGCGTGGGAGGTCGCGCCTGAGCCCATCACCGATATCGCCAGCACGGTGGACACCGACATCCTCGTCATCGGCGCGGGCCTGGCCGGCTGCGCATGCGCCGCGGCGGCGGCCGAGAAGGGCGGCAAGGTGACCGTCGTCGAGAAGACGTCCAGCTGGAACGGCCGCGGCGGCGGCTTCGGCGCCATCAACTCGCACTACATGGACGAGCTGGGCATCAAGGTGGACAAGGTGAACGCCAAGCAGCACTGGATCGCCCAGTGCGCCAGCCGCGCGAACGAGGATCTCATCACGAAGTTCTTCAACAACTCCGAGGAGGCGTCGAACTGGCTGCTGGCGAAGGCCGAGGCCGTGGGCGGCACCGCGATGGTGGGCGCGTTCTACAGCCACGACGACGTGTACGCCGAGCAGCCTGGATACCACATGCTCACGATTCCCGAGGAGGCGGGCCTCACCTCGACGGGGTTCGCCGGCGCCGAACTGTGCTATAACGATGCCGTGAAGGACGGAGCTGAATTCGTGTTCGATTCTCCCGCCGTGCAGCTGGTGAAGGAGGGCGCGAGAGTCGTCGGCTGCATCTGCGAGACGGGCGACGGCTACGTGCAGTACAACGCGAGCAAGGGCGTCGTGCTGTGCACGGGCGACATCGGCGGCGATGCCGAGATGGTGAAGGCGTACGCTCCCATCTGCGCCGAGTACGGCCAGCCCCGCAGCCAGTACACGCCTGTGGGCGTGAACACGGGCGACGGCCACAAGATGGGCATGTGGGCCGGCGCGCAGCTGCAGGATCTGCCGCTGCCCACGATGATGCACCCGCAGGCGTTCTGCTGGTTCCATGGCCCGTTTTTGTTCGTCAACGACAACGGCGAGCGTTTCATGTGCGAGGACACCTGGGTGCAGGGCAAGTCGCTGGCCATCAACCGCCAGCCGAACGGCGAGGCGTGGTCCATCTTCGACGCGAACTGGCAGACCGACCTCGTGAACGGCCTGCCCTACGGCGGCGGCATGTTCTGGGATTCGTTCCGTCCCTACGGCAGCGACTTGGAGCTGGCGCCCCAGTACTTCGAGACGCAGATCCCCGCCTACATCGAGGCTGGAAACGCGTACCAGGCCGACACGCTCGACGAGCTGGCCGAGAAGATCGGCTGCGACGCGGACACCTTCAAGGCCACGGTCGAGCGCTACAACGGCATGTGCGAGGCGGGCGAGGACACCGACTACTACAAAAAGCCCGTGTTCCTGACCCCGGTGAAGGAGGGGCCGTTCTACGCGCTGAAGGTCGGTCCGGCCCTGCTGGCCATTCCCGGCGGCTTGAGCACGAACGTCGACTTTCAGTGCCTTGACGCCGAGGGTCAGCCCATCGAGGGCCTGTACGCGCTCGGCAACGTGATGGGCGACATCTGCGCCGTGGACTATCCCATCAACGTGGCCGGCAACAGCCACGGCCGCTGCATCACCTACGGGTATCTTCTGGGGCACGAGCTGGCCGAGGCGTAAGTTCTTCGCGTTTCGCCCTGCGCAGCTGGCCGTTCCTTTTGCCGGCATGTTCCTTTGCGCTCTGAGCCCTGCGCCCCCTCCCTCCCGGCGCAGGGCTTTTCGCGTTTTGCGCGCCTTTCTGCGGGCGCAGGGAAGGGCCTCGTTTGTCGGCAGGCGACGGCAATGTATCCCGTCGTGTCAGGCTCGCACATCGTGACTTGCCTGGAACCACACCACGACGCCGATGATGCGCACGCGCCGCTTATCGAGCATGAGGTCGGGCGAGGGGGCGTCGTGCGACCATGATGAGAGCACGACGGTGTCGTTGCCGGTCAGGTAGCGGCGTATGACGATGGCCGCATTGTCCACGAGCGCAACGGCCGTGCAGCTGTTGTAAGGCTTGAGCCTTTGGTCCACCAGAAGCAGAGAGCCGACGGGGTAGAGCCGAGTCATCTCCCGATAATCCATGCGCACAAACACGCTTGCCGGATGTCGTTTTGCCACGTCGGGGGGAGCGAAGGCGTGGCTTGCGAGGCGCAGCGTGGTGCCGTTGCCCGAGCGCTCGATCTTGTATACGGGGTAGCGCAGCGCTTGGAACGCGTTTGGCAGGTTCGACGCGTGCTCGAAATCGGGCTCGTCTGCGGTCGGCGATTTGAATTCGGGGGCATCCCCCACGATATCGCCGACAGGGACGTTCAGGGCTTCAGCCAGCTTCTCAAGGTGCGCTCCGCGTATGAACGACTGGCCGTTTTCCCAGCGAGACACCGTCTTCTTCGTCACGCCTACTCTTTTCGCGAAGTCTGTTTGGGACATGTGCTCGCGCATTCTGAGGGCTCGGATGTTCTCTCCGATGTCCATGGCGGCATCCCTTGGACATCTTCGCGCCACAGCGGCAGGCACAGGCTGCTGGGCCCGCCGAACCCGACGGTCATTTCCTGCACGGATACCGGATGCAGCGTCATTCCCGCTTTATCGAGAAGATCGTTCGCCACGACGTTCTCTTCGCTGACGCAGAGGTTTCCGGGGGAGAGGCACAGCATGCCGGTGGCTCCGTTGCCGTATTCAAATTCCATGCGGCTTTCCGCGCTGCTTCCGAAGTCCATAAGCCGAACCGGGCCGATGGACAGGGCCTTTCTGAAGATGTCCTTCAAGCTTCCGGATAGCTCGTCGATGCGGACGTTACCTTTGCGACGTCCTGCGCGAACCCTGAGCACCGAGGGATTGCGCGCTATGGCGGGGTCGATGACGAACGTGTCGTAATCGATTCTCGACACGTACGTGTCAAGGTGCAGCCGGTTTCCCATCTGGGGCACGAAAAAGACGTAGATATCGGCGATGTCCGATTCGCCGCGCCCCCACAGCAGTTGACGGCAGAGCACGTCGATGGCGGCTCCCTCCGTGCGGCTGGACAATCCCACCGCCACCGAGTGGGCGTTGAGGTTCACGATGTCGCCGCCTTCGAGGTGAAACGAGCAGCGATGATCGAACCAACGTTGCGTTGCGGCGAAGTCGGGATGATGGCGGGCGACGGCTTCGAGGAGATCTACTTCGCGGTTTCGATCATGCCAGTACATGTGGTTGAGGGTGATTCCCTCGCCGATGACGCTCAACGGGTCGCGCACGAAGAAAGCCGTGTTGAGCGGGCTTGCGAGGAAGGTTTCCGGATCGAATGCGTTTCCCGAGAGCGCGGCCAAGGGGAATCGGTCGGCATTGACCACGTCGGTGTCGCCATACCGAATGCCTTCGAACAAGCGCTCGACCAGCTGCGTGCTGGTGCTTGAGCTTTCCAGGTAGCACCTCGCGGCCTCTGTCAGTTCGATTCCCTCGATGCGGCTGTCGGCGAGGTAGGCATCGATAAGCGCCTTCTTTGCCTCGGGGGATGCCTCGAGGGTTTCGGCTAAAAGATCGGTTGCTTCGATCACCTCGACGTTGTGCGCGGCAAGAACCTTCGTCAGCCGATCATGCTCCGTCTGCGCCTTTTCCAGATCGAAATCCGTGCAGGAGGGGCGCAGGGGGAATGCTTGGAGGAAGTCGCCGTGAGGGTAGCGCTGAGTCTCGTGACCGGGTCGATGCACGAGGGCGCGTTTGAGCGCTCCTACTTCGTTGCTCACGTGCGTTTTGCCCATGGATGCCCCTCCTTTCCCTTTCGTTTGCGAGCAGGGTAGAGCAGTCGGCTCTTCCTGGAAAGGCGCGTATGCGAAAAGGGACGTTTCGTGTCCCTTCCGTTTCCGGAACTGACGGCAAATGTCACCTTCCGCTCCGCTGGGTGCGAGCTCTCGATCCACAGAACGGGTGACGGGGCCGGCGTTCCGCGAAGGTTGGGATGATGCGCATGCGGATCCAAGAAGCAGCCCGATCAGAAAGGAGTGAAGCGATGCAGGGAAAGACTAAAGGCAAGTTTCAAGTTCCGCACACCTATACGATCATCTTCGTGCTGATGATCATCGTTGCGGTGATGACGTGGATCATTCCTTCGGGAGCGTTCGAGACGACGGAGGTGGACGGTCGCGAGGTCACCGTTGCGGGCACGTATCAGGAGGTCGACAAGGTGTCCGTCGACGCCGAGACTGGCGAGGAGACGGATTTGCGTCAAGGGCCCGACGCCGTTCTGGAGGCTCCAATCGAGGGCATCCAGGCAGCTGCCGAGGTGGTGGCGTTCGTGTTCATCGTCGGCGGGGCGTTTCAGATCATCGCCGCCACGGGGGCCATCGACGCCGGCATGAGGCGTGTGGTCAAGCGGTTCAAAAGCAAGGACATTCTCGTTATTCCCATTGCGATGCTGCTGTTCGCTCTGGGAGGCTCCACGTTCGGCATGGCAGAGGAGACGCTGCCGTTCTTCGCCATCTTCGTGCCCATTATGATCGCGATGGGGTTTGACTCGCTCACCGCGTTCATGGTGGTGTTCATCGGCGCCAAGGCCGGATATGTCGCTTCAACGGTCAACCCGTTCAGCGTGCTTATCGCGCAGGGCGTGGTTGGCATCACGGGCAATCCGCAGCTGTGGCTGCGCGCGATCATGTTCGTCGTGATCGTGGGGTTGTCCATCGGCTGGGTCATGCTGTATGCCCGCAAGGTGCGCAAAAATCCCGAAGCCTCGCTCACGTACCGCGATGACAAAGCGAAGCGTGCGGAGATGGGGCCTGTCGACGACGAGACGCCGTTCACGGCCGCGCAGAAATGGATCCTCGTCGTGTTCCTGCTCGGCATGGCCCTCATCGTGTGGGGCCTGATCACCCAAGGGTGGTACATGGGAGAGCTCTCTGCGGTGTTCTTGGCCATGGGGCTGATCTCCGGCGTCATCGCGCGCTTCTCTCAGCAGAAGATCGCTTTGGAGTTCGTCGCCGGTTTGAAGGACTTCGCGTTTTCGGCCATCGTCATCGGTTTGGCCCGCGGGGTGCTGGTCATCGCCGACAACGGCATGATCATCGACACCATCTTAAACGGGCTCGCCACCGGTTTGGAGGGTGTGGCCCCGGCTGTGTACACGACCATTCTGTACGCCGTGGAGAACGTGCTGACCATCCTCGTGCCCAGCTCGTCGAGCTTGGCGGCGCTCACGATGCCCATTTTCGGGCCTCTGACCGAGCTCATGGGGCTCAATCCGGAAGGCGCGGTGACCGCCCTGTGCTTGGCCGAGCCGATGATGACCATCATCTGCCCCACCAGCGCCATTCTGGTCGCTGGGCTTGCGGTGTGCAAGATCAGCTTGGAGCAGTGGTGGAAGACCTGTTGGAAGTTCTGGCTTGTGCTGAGCGGGGTGTGCATCGGCTTCACGGCGATTTCGGCGATGCTGCCCGTGGCATGAGGCGCGCGCAGAGCCTTCTGCGCGTGGCAAGCGCTTACGCGCAATTCTCAATCTTGATATCGAATCGTAAGGAGGAGAAAGTATGGCTAAGAAGCCCGTTCACGTTACCAGCGAGATCGGCGCGCTGAAGAGGGTGGTTCTTCACAGGCCCGGTTATGAGCTTTCGAACGTGAAGGTCGAGGAGTTTGAAACATGCTGGATTCACGATGCGTTTTATCTGGAGTGCGCGCAGCGGGAGCATGACGCGTTCGCGCAGATCTTGCGCGATGAAGGTGCCGAAGTGCTTTACATGGAGGAGCTGTTGGCCGAGGCCATGGAGCAGAATCCTCGGGCTCGCGAGGCGTTTTTGAGCGAATACATGGACCAGGCGCCCATACCCGACCCATGGCTCGTGCCGCTTGTGCGCGAAAGGCTGGAGTCTCTTTCCGACAATCGCGAGTTCGTGGCGAAGGCGCTTTCCGGCATGCGCTTGAGGGAGTTGGACTTGGCTGCGGGTCCGCGCACCTTGTCGCGATTGGCCGGAGAGGGCTTGGCCCCGGACGATCTTGTCGTGCCCCCTTTGCCTTCCTCGTACTTCTCACGCGATCCCATCGCCTCGATCGGAACCGGCGTGGCGTTGCATCGCATGTACTACGCCCAGCGCAACCGCGAGGTTCTATTCTACAAAACGTTTCTGACGTATCACGAGGACTATGCGGGAACGCCGTTTTGGTACGACACCGCGAGCGCGGCGCATATCGAGGGCGGGGACGTGCTGAATATCAACGAGTCCACGTTGGCGGTGGGCATCTCCGAGCGCACGGAGCCCGCTGCCGTCGATCAGCTGGCTTGCAACCTGTTCTGGGGCGCGCAGCCGTCTGCCGTCGAGACGGTGTATGCGATCAAGATCCCCTACGGTTACGAGACGATGCACCTGGACACGGTGTGCACGCAAATCGACTATGACAAGTTCACGGTGTATCCGGGCATGTACGACGACTTGCGCGCCTATCGCCTTCGCAAGGGCGATGAGCACGGCGAAGTGGCGGTGGAGGAGCTGGCCGGATCGCTCAAGGAGATACTCCAGATGGCCACGGGCGTCGACGACATCATGCTCATCGAATGCGGAGGCGGCGACCCGGTTGAGGCGTCGCGCGAGCAGTGGAACGACGGCTCGAACACGCTCGCCATCGCTCCGGGCAAGGTGTGCGTCTACGAGCGCAACGTCGTGACGAACGAGGCGCTTCGCAAGGCGGGAATCGAGCTGTGCGTGGCTCCCTCCGAAGAGCTGTCCCGCGGTCGCGGCGGCCCGCGCTGCATGAGCATGCCGTTCGAGCGCGCCGATCTTTAGCCCCTTCGGCCGTCAACCGCATTGCGTTTTGCCTGTGTGCTTTCGTTTCGCATACGTTTGAAAGGAGATGTGCCATGCCTATGAACCTTTCGGGGAAAAGCCTCCTCACCTTGCTGGATTTCAGTGCCGAGGAGATCGGCTATCTGCTCGATCTTGCGGCCAGCTTCAAGACCATGAAATACGCCGGTGTGCCGCACCGCTATCTCGAGGGCAAGAACATCGTTCTGCTGTTCGAGAAGACGTCCACCCGCACCCGCTGCGCGTTCGAGGTCGGCGCCATGGACCTCGGCATGGGCGTGACCTACCTCGACCCCGGCAGCTCCCAGATGGGCAAGAAGGAGTCCATCGAGGACACGGCGCGCGTGCTCGGCCGCATGTACGACGGCATCGAGTATCGCGGCTTCGAGCAGTCCGTGGTGGAGGAGTTGGCGGCCAACGCCGGCGTGCCGGTGTGGAACGGGCTGACCGCGCAGTTCCATCCCACGCAGGCTTTGGCCGATATCCTGACCATGCGCGAAGAGTTCGGCCAAGACCTCAAAGGCCGCAAGATGGCGTTTTTCGGCCAGGTGGGCAACACCGCGTCTTCGCTCTTGGTCATCTGCGCGAAGCTGGGCATCGACTTCGTTCAGGTGGGGCCGCAAAGCGATGCGCCCGGCAACCGCACGTACAGCCCGGATCTTTGGCGCGTGTGCCAACAGCTGGCGGCGGAGAGCGGCGCGACGCTTTCCGTCACCGACAGCGTTGACGAGGGCGTGCGGGGCGTCGATGCCGTCTACACCGATGTGTGGGTCGGCTTGGGCCAATCGGCCGATCTATGGAAGGACCGCATCGCTCTTCTGGAGCCGTATCGCGTGACGGAGTCTGTCATGGCTCGAGCGAATGCCGATGCCATCTTCATGCATTGCCTGCCGTCGTTCCACGATACGAACACCACGATAGGCGCGGACATCGCCAAGCAGTTCGGCGTGCGGGAGATGGAGGTGGAAGACGCGGTTTTCGAATCGAAGCGCTCACGCGTGTTCCAAGAGGCCGAAAACCGCATGCACACCATCAAGGCGGTGATGTACGCAACGCTGCGGTAAGAGCCGTTCGTCGACGGAGGAGAGGGCTGCGGGCCGCGTCACCGTATCTGCGGCTCTGCGAAGTTTTGCGGGCGCAAGAAGGCTTTGGGTCTTCTTGCGCCCCCTTTCGCGCCGGTGTCTTTCGCTGATCCTGCTGAAGCGTCTTGCGTGCCCCGGATATCTTTGCGGGCCTACCCAGCTACCCAGCGTGTGCAGAGTGAATCACGATTCGGGCGAGAAGCGGGGGGGGGGTCTGCGTTTGCCGTGTCCCTGGATTGCATCTCGAACAAGGGTCGGGGCATCCGTTTGCCGGCAGCTAATTTCCGAAATGGATGCGGCTGAAATCTGCCTTCGAGTGCAGGATGCGTTCGACGTGCACGATACCTTCGCTCTCGTCGATCCAATAGAAAGCGGCGTACTTGCCGACAACGAGTTTCCGGCGCAATGATTCGGTGAATCCGTACGGTTTTTCGGGATTGCGTGCAGGCATGATGGAGAGATCTTCGTTCAGCCGTTCCATCACATCGTGCATCCGCTCCTTTGCTTTATCGACCGAGAAAACGAATTGAACTTCGTAAAACGTGGCTTCTTTCAAATCGAGGAGCGCGCCATGCTCGAATTCGACTTCATAGTGCATGCTTCAACTCCTCGTCGACCAGACGATCAAGTTCGTTTTTCGCTTCCTCGAGGGTGTACGTTTTAGGGTGCTTCTTGTTGTGCTCGACGGCTTCGTCGATCGCCAATCCCACGTACCTGTCGTAGTCGAATGCGGCTGCGTCCATGACCACGAGCGACGCGCGGCCGTTCTTCGTGAGGTAGATGGGCTTGCCGGTTTCCTTGGCGAGTGCCTCAATGCTGTTGTAGTCGCGACGGATGTCGGTGGAGGAGCGGATGATGGGTGCGGACATGGCGATCTCCTTTTCGCGTATGCTGAGAATAAGCATAGTATACTATGCTTATAAGTAGATTAAAAGGTGCTTTAGCGCTATGGCTGGCATGGGGGGGGGTGCGCGGGCTCCATCTGAGTGGTTCAGGTTCGGATGGTCGGCAGTCCAGGCCCAGTGACCTCAAGTCCGGATCCTTTATGCAGATCGCGCGCAATCGTGCGCAACGTCGAGGAATCCCGTTGACTTCGCGGCGGCGCGCTGTTTATACTGCAAAGGTTCGCTTTCAAAGCCCCGTGCATGCAGCGAGAAGCGGAAGCGCCAGCGAGGGAGTCCAGGCCCGAAGCAGCGTGTCGGCGTAGGAACCCGGCATCCGATCGACCTGCGCTTTTGAAACCGATCATCCGCCGTGCCGCGGCGATTCGGGCTTCTCCGAATCACCCAGCGCAGCGGGAATCCCGCCCCGCACGGCGGGGCAGGACAGGATTTTGGAGGAATACAGTGAAGACGTATTACGCGAAGCCCAACGAAGTTGAGCGCGAATGGGTCTTGATCGACGCCACCGACCAGGTGCTCGGCCGCGTCGCCGCCAAGGCCGCGCAAATCCTCAAGGGCAAGCACAAGCCGCAGTACACGCCGCACGTGGACACCGGCGATTTCGTGATCGTCATCAACGCGGACAAGATCCGCGTGACGGGCGCGAAGGCCGCCGCGAAGACCTACTATCGCCACAGCGGGTTCCCCGGCGGGCTGAAGTCCGAGACCTTCGAGCAGGCCATGGCGAAGCATCCCGAGCGCGTCATCGAGCACGCCGTCAAGGGCATGCTGCCGAAGAACACGCTGGGTCGCGCCATGGGCAAGAAGCTCAAGGTGTACGCGGGTGCCGAGCATCCGCATATGGCTCAGCAGCCCCGCGAGATCAAGATGGAGGGTTAACCCATGGCAGGTGAAGCTTTGTACTACGGCACCGGCCGTCGCAAGAACGCGGTCGCCCGCGTGCGCCTCGTTCCCGGCACCGGCAAGGTCACGATCAACGGCCGCGAGGCTCAGCAGTACTTCGGTCGCGAGGCGCTGGTGAACTACGCGCTGACGCCGTTCAAGGTGACGGACACCATCGGCCACTTCGACGTGATCGCCCGCATCAACGGCGGCGGCATTTCGGGACAGGCCGGCGCGCTGCGTCACGGCATCTCCCGCGCCCTGCTGGAGGCTGGCGACTACCGCGCCGAGCTCAAGAAGGCCGGCTACCTCACGCGCGACGCTCGTATGGTGGAGCGCAAGAAGTACGGCCTGAAGAAGGCCCGCAAGCGCCCGCAGTTCTCGAAGCGCTAGGATCGCGTTTGCGAACAGCATGCTTTCCGGAAGCGCCCGCCTCGTTGGAGGCGGGCGCTTTTTCGTGCGCTTGGGGATTTGGAGCTGGAAGGATGGTTGTCATTCGCGCGCCGTCTGTCCTGTTCGGAGAGGGGCAGTCTTCCGTGCGCTGTGCCGGAAGCTCGCTTTGGCACTGTGCGCGTGCGTGCGGCCTGCGCCGGCTGGCCGGCTCGATCGGGGTGCCCCCGCGCTCGTCCGAGGTTCCGTTGGCGGCAAGCGTATCGACGATTCGCGAACACGCGCTTGAGACACTTGTTTTCGGAGCCGGCTCGAGCAAGCGAAAGGAAGCGCGAAGGTCGAGGGTGTCCGCCGCCCTCTTTTCCCTTGCAACGCTTCCTGTCAGCGATACTGGTGTTGCGATAGCGACGAAAGCGCGATGGTGGTTACTTTCAAGTGCGTTCTTGCGTGTTCCGGTTCGCCTATAGATACTACGGAGAAGATTGTGAATAGGTGATTCCCTCAATCGCGAAAAGGCGGGGTTTGATCGGGGGCGTAAGCGGGAGGGCTGCGGACATCGGAAAGCGTGATGGGGCGACAACCGACGCTGGTCAACACCCCATGCTGCGTCATCCCCTTCGACTACTTATCGAACGCGATGCAATTGTTTTACCGATGAAGTTGTTGACGGGGGGGGGGGGTGCATTTTTCTTATAATTGCCTGGACTATCCGTCGAATCGCTCGCTGAGGAAGAGGGCTGTGAATGCTCGAGAACATGGATGATTTGACCTCGTGCTCCCTTTCGTACGTCGCTTCGATACTGGGAGGAAAATGGAAGCCTTTTATAGTGTGGTATTTGAGCATGACTCCCGACAAAAGGGCGCGTTATAGCGAGTTGAGGAAGAGTATCCCCTACAACATATCCCATAAGATGTTCAGCCAGCATCTGAGCGAGTTGGAGCGGGAGGGGATCATCGAGCGCATCGTCGTCGAGGCCAAGCCTCTTCATGTCGACTACTTGCTTACGAAAAAAGGTATCAGCTTCGCAAACGTTCTGTATTTCATTCGCGATTGGGGCGCTGTGTACGGTGGGTTTTCAGAGGAGACGCTGCTCCGGACGAAGGGAACGATGGGGGATGGGGTGGTTGTGTACGGAAGCCTGAGCGGCGATGGTTCCCGACGCGATGTGGGCGAGCGCATCATCTGGGAGTTCGATCCTTCGAATTTCTCTGCTGGCGACGAAGAGCATGGAGGGGGAGACCGGGAAAGGTAACGGCTCCTTTAATCGTCCGATCGCCGAACGTGTTGAACCTGCCATTGAGGATGCGGTTGGCCGGCCTGTCTTGGCATGGGCAAGCGCGCGGAGGTCTTACCTGTAGGTGAGGAGCGCACTAATAAGTGCGCTATTGCGCGGCTTTCGCGAGGTCGCAAGAATACAGGCAGGGCGTGTTTCGGCAACGGAGCATGCCCGGTAATGGCAGAGGGGTTCGGAAAGGACGGCCGGTATGATTTCGAGAATCAATTTGCTGAAAAAGAAAGAAGGGCTGAGCTCGGACGAGTTTGCGACGTATTTGATGCAGGCTCATGGGAAGCTTGTGGGAACCATGCCCCATTTGAAAGGGTGCGAGGCGAATGTAGTTGTCGACAATGAGCAGCGTTCGCCGTTCGATCGCGGTTCGACGGAAATCGACGGCTACACTGAAATGGTTTTCGATAGCTATGGCGACATGGCGCACGATATGGCGGCCATTGGCGATGCTCTTTCTGATGACTACGCGCAATTCGCATCTCCCGATGTCTCTGCGCTTGTCGTGGTGAAGAAGGTGGACAAGCCCGTTGCCGCTTATTTGCGGGATGAGAACCTCATCAAACGCATGTCATTCCTCGGGAGAAAGGACGGCGTGAGCGCTGCGGCCTTCCAAGAGGAATGGTGGCAGATGCATTCCGCTCTGGTCAAGACCATGACGGGATATGCTGGGTACAATCAAAATCTCGTCATCGACCGCATCGTGGCGGGGGAGTCGGCTCCGTTTGAAGCGCTGCCCATCGAGGGCGTGGTGGAGTTCTGGTTCGAAAACATGAAGGCGTTCGACGAGTGCTACGGAACCGCGGCATTCAAGCGCACCGGAGCTCACGGAGCAGAGTTCATCGACAACATCACAACGTATCTGGTGGAATCGAAGCCCATTGTGGCGGCGCGGTCTTGATGCGCTGTTAGGGGCTAGGCGTCTCTTCTCGATTTCGATAGAGGGTTTTTTTGTTTGGCACGCGCATATGCGCGTGCCTTTGGTTTGCCGGGAAGGTGGGTGCGCTCTGGCTTTGGTGCGATGATGGGTTCGGATGAAATCGCAGATCAAAAAGGCAAACCTGCTTACCTTTTCGTACGTTTCTGACTTTAAAGTGCGTTATTGAAGTCGATCTTGAATACCCGCATCATGCGGGTAAGGAAAAGCTTGCGAGCACGGGTTTTGGGGGTTCGCATTGGATGGCGTTCGAAGCTTGGAAGCGCAGGGCGGGCCGCATGTGCGGTCGCGCATATTTTCAGCCCGAAGCACAGGTGAAGGATGTTTCGAGCGGTATGAGCGTACCGGCGGGGAGGATCGACGAAAAGCGAGGGGGTGAACTGTTCGCTGGGAGTTTGTGACTCGGCGTGAATTGCGTGATCGTTTCGGGATAATTCAGGAGAGGATGAAACATGGAGGCATCTACGGCGTCCGCAAAGAAAAAGACCTCGCTAGCCAGGGCGGTGTTTTCGGGAAGCCTTGGGAATATGTTGGAATGGTTCGACTATGGGTTGTACGGGTATTTCGCAACGATTATTTCCAGGGATTTCTTTGTTTCCGATGACCCGATCGTCGGACTTCTGCTGAGCTTTCTCGTGTTTGGAACGGGTTTTCTCGTTCGTCCTATCGGCGGCATTCTTATCGGCATGTACGCTGACAAGCATGGGAGGATAAAAGCTCTGACGCTCACGATCCTCTGCATGGGAGTGTGCACTTTTTGTATGGGTCTTCTGCCTACGTATTCCCAGGTGGGAATTGTCGCGCCAATTCTTTTGACCGTGTTGCGCCTTTTGCAGGGTTTGGCGACGGGCGGGGAATTCGGGTCGTCGCTCACGTTCATCGCGGAGTACGGAACGCCGAACAACAGGGCCTTCCTTGTGAGTTGGCAGCCGTTCAGCGTGGGGTGCGGCCTTCTTCTCGGCTCTGCGGCGGGTTTGCTCGTTACGACGATCTTGCCCGAGGCGGCATTGTATGATTGGGGATGGCGCGTGCCGTTTGCCTGTGGAATACTGATCGCCGTCTATGGCGTTCACATGCGCAAGAACGTTCCCGACTCTCCGGAATTTCTCAAGATGAAAGAGCGGGAGAGCAAGGCAGACGAGCCTCATGCGCCTGTCAAGGATCTGTTTCTTCGTTATAAGAAGCCCATCGTCACGGTCGTGGGTTTGCTTGTCGGCTCCAGTGCGACGTATTACCTTCTGATAACTTATATGCCCACCTACATTTCGGAGTTCATGGACACCTCGTTATCAAGCGCGTTTGTGGTCAACACCTCGGTCATCGCGATCTATCTACTCTTGTGCCCCGTTATGGGTATGCTCATCGATAGGATCGGAAGAAGGAAGTGCCTGATCGTTGGCTGTCTCGGATTTCTTCTTTTGTCTTACCCCGTTTTCTCGGTGCTGGTGCAGCAGACGAACGCCGCTGTCATGATCGCGCTGCTGGGGATTCTCATCGTTTTCCAGACGATCCTTGCGGTGGCCATCGCGGTTGTCTCTGCCGAAGTGTTCCCCACCAAGCTTCGCAATAGCGGCGTAGGCTTTTCCTACAATCTCGCAGCGGCCATCTTTGGCGGTTTGGCCCCTCTTGCGGCGACTGCGCTCATAGCGGCGACAGGAGATCAGTTGTCCATTACGTATCTGATTCTCGGAGCCATTCTTATTACGTTTTTGACCAGCATCTTTCTTCTGAAAGGATTTTATTCCAAGGAAAGGTGATCGGGGCTGCTGGTGCGTCCTAGTTTTTCGAATGCAGGGGAAAGCGCCCCTTTCCCCTGCATTTCTTCCGCTCTTTGAGGTGCTTTGTCATTTGGGAGGGGTGCGATGTGGCCAGTGCGAAGGACCTCCTTCTTGTTACGAGAAGCGCAGTCACCTTTTGTTTCGGTATAAGTTTTATCGCGAACGTGTTTCTGAAATCTCCGTTGCTCGACTCCCTGAACTCGGGTTTGATGGTGGCTGTGGTTGCCTTGAGCTTCGTTTCTTCGAAGGGATCGGCGAGGGCAATCGGCACGTTGCTGCTGTTTTCGGGCATCGTTTTGCTCATCTGCTCGCATGCGCCGCTTTCCGCATGGGGGCAAGCGCTGCAAGAAAACTCTCAGCTTGTTGTCATGTTCATCACGGTGCCGCTTTTGGGAATTCCGATTCGCTGCGGAGGGTACGGCGATTCGCTGCGTGAGGCGTTCGGTCGCCATGCGGGTACCGGCGCGCGTTACTATGCGCTGGTGAGCGTTATGACCGCCCTTCTGGGTGTGCTGCTGAGCATCGCGGCTGTCCCCCTTTCCCACGAGGTATCTCGGACAAGCTGTCACTGTGAAAACAAGAAACTTGTAAGCACAGCTTTGAGCAGGGGATTTGTTACCTGTATGATTTGGGCTCCAACATCCGCGACAATTGCGCTGGTGGTTCAATTGACAGGCGTCGACTGGGTGGATCTCTTCCCCTCTGCTTTCGCATGTGCGCTTGTCGCCGGCGCTGTCGGTGCCTTCATGGCTTGCGCAGGGGAGAAAAGGAAGGCTTCTCCTTGCGCGATGGGAGCGAGCAAGTGTTGTTCGGATGAGCCTGCCTTGCCGAAAATCATCGAATTATGCGTGTTTTTCCTGGTCCTCATCGCCTCCATAGTTGGACTTTCCCAGATGATGGGGCTTTCCGTTATCGTTGCGGTTGCCGCGGCGTCGCTTTTCCTTCCTGTCGTGTGGATGACGTGCATCGGACGGTTGCCGGTGTATGAAAAGGAGTTCAGAGGGGATTACTTCAAAAGGAAGCTTCCTTCGGCAGGGAACCAGATAGCGCTCTTCGTTGGAGCAGGGTTTTTCGCGCAGGGCATGAGCTCTTCTCATGTGGGCGACGTTCTGATGGGGGCGCTTGCGCAGGTGGCAGGGCAAAGCGTGTTGCTGCTCACTGTGGCGGTGATCGGTCTTGTTTTGGCAACCTCGGCTGTTGGCATTCATCCTGTCGCGATCGTTGCCGTGGCGGGAGGGGCTATGAGCGCTTCCGGATGCGGCATCACGCCCACCTATGCGGCGCTTGTCTTGTCGATTAGCTGGGCGATGGGGAACGCGCTCTGTCCGGCTTCTGCGAATGTCGTCGCTGTCTCCAATTTGGTCGGGCGGTCGCCTATCGAGGTCAGTTTGCGATGGAACGGCTTGTATGTGCTGGTCGCTTCGGTTGTGTTGGTGCTCGTGCTCACCTTGCTGAGATCGGTCGGGTTGGCATAGCGTCCTTCGCTTTTCGGCAGGGAGAAGCTTTCGTTCAACGCGGCATAGGGGGTCTGGCATGGGGTTGCCACTTACTTTTCGGTGCCCTTGTGACTTTAAAGTGCGTTATTGAGGCCTTCTCCCGATGGCCATAGCATACGGTTATGCAAGGTTCGCGCGTCCCTCGCATTTTGAGGCGAGTGCGTGCGACGGTTGCGAAGGGGCAATGTCAATGCAGATGGGAGAGGGTTTCTTGACGTGCGGGATCTTTCGTGCGTCCAATCCGGAAAGGATGTCTTCGTGATCAGCAGATGCGGTTTGATGCAAAAGCGAGAGGATATGAGCGTCGAGGAGTTCCAGGACTATTGGCTGAACGTTCACGGTCCCATCGCCAGTGCCATGACGAACCTGCGCCAGTATGACCAGCATGTCGTGGTCGGTGCGGAGACTTCCCGTGCTCAGGGCCCAGTGCGCATCGACGGGTACTCGGAGTTGCAATTCGACAGCTACGGCGACATGCTCGAGGGTGTGGAATCGCTGCATGGCGAGGGGGCGAACGATGTTCCGCTGTTCGCCAACCCCCACTGCCCGATCCTCGTGCTGGCCAAGCGCAGCGTCATCAAGATCCCCGAGTACCTGCGCGGCAAGAAGCTCGTCCAGCGTGTGTCGTTCCTTGGTCGCGCCGAAGGAGTGAGCTCCGAGCGCTTCGCCAAGGAGTGGTGGAACATTCACGATCGCCTGGTGCAGACCGTTCCCGGCTGCGTGGGCTACAACCAGGACCTCTTCATCGACCGCATCGACGGCGGCGTGTCCGTATCGTACGACGAACTGCCGGTTGAGGGCATGGCTGAGCTGTGGTTTGAAACGCGGGAGGCGCTCGACGAGTTCTGCGCATCGCCCGAATTCGCCCGCGCGTCTGCGCACGCCGCGGAATTCGTCGGAACCATCGACACCTACCTGACCGAGACCTATCCCGTGGCCGTGCCTTCCGTCTAGAAAGCCGCGCCTGTCGCGCGCCAAACACGATGAACCTATTGAACGAGAAGAGGGAACGAAGCTATGAGAGCGTATGAGAAGTTGCTTGAGCCGATAACTATCGGCACCCACACTTGGCGTAACCGCATGGTCAAGGCGCCGTCGTCCGCGATGTCGTGGGATCCGGGCCAGTTCTGCAACGATCGCATCATCGGCCTGTACGACGCCATCTCCAAGGGCGGTGCGTCTGCCATCATCCTGGGTGGCATGATCTGCGACGATCCCGCCACCCTTATCGACGATGCCGACGGCGGCGTGTACACCGTGGAAACCTACCCGCTCGGCGGCCTGTACGACGACAAGTTCATTCCGGGCCTGACCCAGCTTGCCAATGTCGTGCACGATAACGGATGCGAGCTCATTGCCCAGATCTTCCAGAACGGTGCCGCCATCAAGACGAAGGGCGGGGCGTGGTGTTCGTCGACGCTGAGTGCGGAGGAACTCCCCAGTCCTGAGCCGTATTGCCATCCGACACGCGGGCTGTCTCTCGAGGAGATCGCGGCGTTCAAGGAGCGCTACTTCGCCGCTGCCGAACGTGCGAAGAGGGCCGGCCTCGACGGCGCCGAAGTGCATGCGGCGAACGGCTACTTCCTGCTGAGCTTCGTGTCGCGTGTGTGGAACCATCGCAATGACCAGTACGGTTGCCAATCGATCGAAAACCGCACGCGATTGGTGTGCGAGATTATCCGCGGCGTAAAGGAACGCTGCGGCGAGGACTTCATCGTGGGCGTGCGCACGAATGGTCAGGAGTGGGGTCATCCGGATGCCATCACTGTCGACGAAGGTGTCGAGATTGCGAAATTCTATGACGCCGCCGGAGCCGACTACATAAGCGTGACGGGCTATGGTTATGGTCCAGTTCCCATGCAGTTTGCGCTTGACTACTGGATGTACCCCTCGCCTGACGAGGATATGAAGCAGTACCTCGGTCGACTGGATGGAGAGGGGCTGGCTATACCGCCGGCGGCCGCCATCAAGCAAGCCGTTTCTGCGCCGGTGTTTGGCGTGGGCTTTGCGACGCCGGAAAAGGCCGAAGCGGCACTCGAGAAGGGCGAAGTCGATCTGGCCATGTTTGCACGCGGGCTGTGGGCCGACCCCGATATGCCCAATAAGATCGCGGAAGGGCGTGCGCAGGACATCCGACGCTGCAACCATTGCGCGACATGCGACGAGCTTCGCATGAACGAAACGCCGCACCGCCGCTGCCGCGTGAATCCGGCGTTTCTGCGCGAGCGCGAAATGGCCGTCACTGCTGCAGAAGTAAAGAAGAAGGTGCTGGTAGTGGGTGCCGGTGCGGCGGGGCTCGAGGCCGCTCGCGTCGCTGCCGAACGCGGTCACGAAGTCACGCTCTGCGAGAAGGAATCCGTTTTGGCCCTTGAGCTCAATCTTGCGACTATGGTGAAGGGCACCGTATGCGAGAACGTTCCTGCGCTCATCGACTGGTTGACGTCCCAAGCGAAGAAGACGCCAGGGTTGGTCATCAAGACCAAGACGACGGTGACGCCCGACTACGTGCGCGCCATGAAGCCCGATGCGATCATCGTCGCCACGGGAGGGGTGTACGGCACGCCTGATGTTCCGGGCATCGATCTCGGCATAGTTTCTACGGTTCCCCAGCTCACCCGCCTTGCGGAAAAACCGCTCAAGCTTTTCGGCGCAAATGCCATCAACAAGCTCTCGCAGATCGCCCTGCCGGGCATCGGCAAGAACTGCGTTGTGCTCGGCGCGCAAATCGAAGGCGTGCAGGGTGCCATCTTCCTTCGCAAGCGTGGCAAGAACGTCACCGTACTCGAGGATCTGGACACGGTGGGCGAAGGTCTGCCGCCGCGCTATAAGAGCCGCTCGCTCAAATGGCTGCAAGATAACAACGTGGATATCGTCACCGGTGTGGAATACCGCTCTATCGACAAGCGCGGTATCGCATACGCCAAAGACGGCGAAGAGCGTTATCTCAAAGCGGACAGCATCCTCGTGTTCAAATCTCCCGGCTCCGGTTTGAGCTTGTACGATCAACTGAAAGACCTGGCTCCCGAAGTGTATCCCATCGGCGCATGCAAGGGGGCGGGTTCCACGCTCATGGTCGATGCGGTGGGCCAGGGTCGTGCTGCTGCGCTCAGGCTGTAATCGGGAGACAAGGGGGAGTTGCGTGAAAAGCTACGAGAAGCTTTTGTCTCCGATAGAGATAGCGCCTAACTTCGTGCTGAAGAACAGGATGATCAAGGCACCGCAGTCATCGTGGCGCTGGAATGAGGACTGCACCGCAGACGGCAGCGACGCCATCGCCATGTACGAAAACATGGCGGAAGGAGGCGTTGCGGCCATCAATGTCGCGGCAATATTGTGGGAGCCTGCGGGCGGTATCTACCTAGGTGCCTACGATGACAGGTTCATTCCCGGCATGATCGAGCTCAACGAAGCCGTCCACAAGCATGGGTGCCTCACCATTGGGCAGCTGCACCACATTGGCCCGTCGGCCGGCCCGAATCCGAACGGGCCGGCGCCGATCTCCTCGTCGACGCTTTCCGAAGACGAGATGCCGGTCCCCAAACCATGGTGCCAAGCACCGCGCGGCTTGACCATCGACGAGATCCACGAAAAGCAGCGTCTGCAAATCGAAGCTGCCGTGCGCTTGCAGAAGGGTGGATTCGACGCAGTCGAGGTGCATGTTGCGCACGGGTACTTCCTCGACAGCTTCGTCAGCCCATTGTGGAACAAACGCGACGACGAATACGGATGCCAAAACGTTGAGAACCGCACGCGCATCGTGCGCGAGATCATCGAAGGCATTCGTGAGGCGTGCGGCCCTGATTTCGTGATTGGCTGCCGTTTGAACGGACGCGAGTTCCATCCTACGAAGCAGGGAATCACCGCCGAGCAGGCCGCCGAGAACGCGCGGGCTTTCGTGGAAGCTGGCGCGCAGTACATCAGCGTCGCGGGGTACGGGTACGGTCCCACGCCGTTTCGCTACTGTCCCGACTACTTCGCTTATCCCGAGCCCGACCCGTTCATGGAGCCGTATATGGACGAGTATCGCGGCGTGGGGCTGTGGACGGCTGTGGCACGGCAGATCAAGGACGCCGTGGACGTGCCGGTCATCACGGCGGGTCGCATGGACGAGGATTTGGCCGAGCGCGTGCTCAAAGCCGGTGATGCCGACGTCATTGCGCTTGGACGCACGCTGTGGGCCGATCCCTGGTTTGCTCGAAAGGTGCAAGAGGGCCGCACCGATGAGATCATGCGCTGCACGCGCTGTGCAAGCTGCGAGGATCCGGTGACGCAGCCTCGCATCTGCCGTGTGAACCCCACGTTGGGCCAAGAACGCCAGCTTGCCGCTCGACCGGCTGAGAAGAAGAAGCGCGTCATGGTGGTGGGTGGCGGCCCTGCTGGCATGGAATGCGCATGCACGCTTGCCGAGCGGGGGCACGAGGTGACGTTGTACGAGAAGTCAGGGGCTTTGGGCGGTCGCACCAAGTTGGCGGCCATGATCAAGAGCGGTGGATGCGAGGAGGTCATGCACATTTACGACCGCCTGACTGCCATGGTTGAAAAATCGGCTGTTAACGTGAAACTCAAGACCGAAGTGGACGAGCGCCTCATTCGTCGAGAGGCTCCTGATGCGGTGGTTTTGGCCAATTCGTCACCCTATTACATTCCCGACATCCCCGGCATCAACCGCAAGAACGTGCTTGCCATCCCCTTGATGTCGAAGCTTGCGCAGGTGCCGCTCAAGATGTTCGGCCCGGACAGGCTTGCCTCTATGAGCGAGAAGTTCTTCCCCGTGGGCAAGAAGATCGTGATATGGGGGGCCGGGGCCGAAGGTGCCCAATGCGCCGAGTTCATGCGCAAGCGCGGCAAGGACATCGTGTTGGTTGCCGAAGACGGAGACGTGGGTGGATTGATTCCGATCAAGTACAAGGAACGCATCGCACCGTGGTTCGACCGTCAAGGCGTCCGTGTTGTGCGCAACGCCACGGTAGCCGAATTCGGCAAGCGGGGGGCGTTGCTGAGGTTTGCCGAGGGCGGCGAAGAGCTGGTGGAATGCGATTCCATGATGGTCATGCTGCCCGAGCGACGCGATGCGGCGTTCTTCGAGATGGTTTCGACGATCGTTCCCGAAGTGTACGAGATCGGGTCGACGCTCGGCGGCGAGAACGCGTTTTTCAAGCATGCGTTTGCCGACGGTCGGCGTGTGGGTTGTCTGCTATAAGGCATCATCTCGCGTTCCATCGTGTTGGCGCGCGACTCGGTGGAACGCGGAATGCATGAAGAGGATCGAACTTGATTCGCATTGAAGGAGGTGGATGTCGAACGGAATTGGGATTTCACGCGAGATTAACCGCTTTTCATTTCGGAATGCAATTTCGAAGGCATGCAAGGAGGAGAACGTATGTCAGTTAAAACGTATCGCCGTGGGGTCATACTGATCTGCGCGGCCTTGTGCGGTGCGCTGACGGCATCGCTGAACATTTGGAGTATCTTTCAGAAGCCTTTGATGGAGGCTTACGGATTCTCTCCTCAGTCGGTGTCGTTCGCCTACACTATCGTCATCGCCATGATTGGCCTGAGCGGTCCCATCGGTGGATGGCTGCAGCGCAAAGCGCCGGCTCATATCATCATGACCATTGCTGGCATCGGCTTTGGCCTCGGCTGGTTTCTGACGGGCTTCGCCAGCACCATCCCGGTTTTGTATGTTTCGTTCGGTCTTCTGGTGGGCGTGTGCGACGGCATTTGCTACAACCTCGCTCTTGCTATCGCCACCAGGTGGTATCCCGACAAGCGCGGATTTGCCAATGGGGTCGCCCTGGCCATCATGGCTATTTATCCGCTGTTCTCGGCTCCGGCGGGCAACATGATCATCGAGAACTTTAATGTCAGCATCGCTTTCAATATTGTGGGTGTGTTCTGCATCGTGGGCTTCATCGTCTTGTCGCGCTTCTTGAAGATGCCTGCGGCTGATTACAGGCCCGAAGGGTGGGTTCCTCCTACCGAAAGCGACGCCAAGCATGTGAAAAACTACACCTCTGGCGAAATGCTGAAAACCCCGTTCTTCTGGACTTTGCTGCTCTTCTTCGGAACTGTTGCATGCACGGGCGTGATGATGCTGTCCACCGTGTCTTTGGTGGGCCAGGTTCAGGCGGGCATGGATGCGGCCATGGGCGCTCTTATGGTGGGAATCTTCGCTGTTGCCAACGGTGCGGGCCGTTTGGGCCTCGGTGCCATCTCCGATAGGCTCGGACGCTTCCAGACCATGTTCGTCGCTGTGGCCGTGACGGCGGTCATCCACCTGTTCTTGTTCGCCAACGCCACCAGCCCCCTGGTCTTCATCGTGGAGGCGTGCCTTTTGGGCATTTGCTTCGGCGGCATCATGGCCATCATGCCGTCCGTATGCGCGGATGCCTATGGTCCTGGCAATGCGGGTCAGAATTATGGCTTTATGTTCATCGGCTACACGATGGCGTCGTTCATCGGTCCTGTGATCTCGGCTAACGCTTTGGCCACCACAGGCAGTTACAGCTCGGCGTTCCCGATCCTCGGAATGCTGTGCGTTGTCGGCCTCGTGCTTTTGGCGCTTGCGTGGATGTTCTTCAAGAAGATGAGAGCCAAAGAGGAAGTGGGCGCGTAAGGCTGCGAGACCTGGTTGAGAGAGCAGGTCCGAAGAAGTCGCGTGTTTTGAGCGCCAAGGTGCGCGACTGTCGTTGGGATTGCTGCCGGGATCGCTGTTGGAGGGAATGGGTTTCCATTCTACGGAAGGAGTTCGATATGATTTCCAGGATCAGTTTGCTGAAGTGCCGCGAAGGAGTTTCCGAAGAGGCGTTTCGTGAAGCGATGATGGGCAATGTGCGCGAGGTTGTTGCTTCCATGCCCGGGCTCAGAAAATGCGAGATCAATTTTGTCACCGATCGTCAGCAGCGTTCCCATTTGGGCCGTGGAGCCATCGATATCGATGGGTTCATCGAGATGTTTTTTGACAGCTACGGCGACATGCAGGAGGCGTATCGCCAGTCTGGCGATGCGGTGCTGGCCGCTTTGGAGCCGATTGTCGAAACCCCTCTTTCCACATTGGTGGTCGTGAAGAAGAAGGATACGCTCGTTCCGGCTTATCTTGACGGGAAGGCTATCAAGCGGGTTTCCTTCTGTGATCGCAAAGAGGGCGTCGACGCTATGACGTTCCATGACGAATGGTGGTACACCCATTCTGTGCTCGTGAAGCTGATGAGCGGATATTGCGGATACAATCAAAACCTCGTTGTCGATCGTTTGGTGGCAGAAAAACCCGTTCATTATGCCGATCTGCCCGTCGAAGGCATGGTGGAGTTTTGGTTCGAGGACATGGACGCTTTTAACGAATGCTACAGCACGGTGGGCTTCAAGTTGCGGGCGAGCGTTCACGCAGCCGAGTTTATCGGCACGGTGACGACGTATTTCGTCGAGGCTGTTTCTGTGGAGTTGGCGAAATAGGCAGATTGGCGGCTGCGTTGCGAAACTCGGCGCAGCGCAGCCGCGATTGAGGAAAGGCGGGATTGCGATGAAATCGAAGCGATCAGAGTTTTTCGACGAGGCTGTTGTCTCCGGGCCTGGCCAAAAGGAATTCGAAGAGCGAGTCTATGCTGAGGCTCAAGCCAAACGGTGGCCACGCGTTGCCGAAGGGCAAGGGAAGTTCGAGGGCCAGGTGGCTGTTGTTACGGGCGCGGCGGGCGGTCAGGGCGAGATGGAAGCGAAGATGATTGCCCAGCAGGGTGCGAAAGTGTACATGGTCGACATCGAAGAAGAAGGGTTGAAGCGCGTCGAGTCTGCTATCGGAGCCGACGGCGGGGAGGCCGTGGCGGTTCTCATGGATGTCGCCGATGAAGGGATGTGGCAGAAGCTTGTCGAAAAAGTGCTGAACGAGAGCGGTCGGCTCGATGTGCTGGTGAACAATGCTGGCATGTGCCAGAACGGCACCGTCCTCACCGAGACGCGCGAATCGCTCAATCGCATCATGGATGTGGACTGCTGGGGAGTGTACAACGGCATGCACTACTGCGCGCCCGCCATCATAGAGAGCGGTGGAGGCGCTATCGTGAACACCTGCTCGTACCAAGGCACGCATTTCGGGCCGGGGAGCTTCATCGGTTACGCGATGGCCAAGGCGGCTGTTATGGGAATGACGCGTGCTGCCGCCACTGATCTGGGGACGTACGGCATTCGAGTCAACGCTGTCAATCCCGGTTTGGTGCTTTCGGGTATGACGCTTCCTCGCGGTCAGAACCGCAAAGGATTGGTGGAGGCGTCCTCTATGAAGCGTTATGCACTGCCTGAGGAAATAGCGTCTGTCGTTGTTTTTCTCGCCTCCGATGATTCGAGCTTCATTAACGGAGAGTTCATCGCAGCCGACGGCGGGGCTACCACCTATCTGCATTTGGCGACTGCCGACGAGAAATAGCGGCATGTCGAGGAGGAGGCCGGTTGGGTCGGCCTGCGATGGGGAAGGGGTGTATCATGGCTCGATTTGACAACAAGGTCGTGCTGGTGACTGGGGCGGCGAATGGGATCGGACGCTGCATGGTCGAGCGTTTCTTGTCCGAAGGGGTCGAGGGCGTTGCCGCAGTTGATATCGAATGCCGCACACTCAAAGACGTTTTTGCCGATGAGCGTCGCGTCCGTACGATACCGTGCGACATCACGGACTACAACGCCGTCCATCGCATGGTCGATGAGGTGATCGAACTGTTCGGGCGTATTGACATCCTCATGAACAACGCCGGCATCAGCATGAAAGATGGCGAGAGGTACGGCATGCTCACCTGTCCTAAAGAGGCGTGGGACAGCGTGGTGTCCACGAATCTCAACGGGTCGTTTTATGTGGCGCAGGCCGTCGCCCAGCGCATGGTGAAGGCGAACACGAAGGGCGTCATCGTCAACACGTCCTCGAACACGTTTCGCTTCATTCCGAAGTATTTGGGAGCGTATCCCGCTACCAAGGCGGCCATTGCCGTATTCACCAAGCAGTTTGCCAAGGAGCTTGCCGAATACGGCATACGGGTCAATGCTTTCGGGCCGGGAACGACGCTTACTCGCATGAGCGAGCCTACTCGGTCGAATCCGGAGATGAACGAGCAATTTCTCAGGGATATTCCCATGCACCGCTATGGCGAGGTGAGGGAGGCTGTGGACGTAGCGTTGTTTCTGGCTTCGGAGCAGTCGTCCTTCATGCTGGGGGAGACTATCTTCGAAGATGGCGGTCAAAGCCTTTGAGGGTTCGACGCGATGACGATGACAAGGAGCGTGACAATGGAAAAGCAACGGTTCGTGGACAAGATCGCATTGGTCACCGGGGGCGCCAACGGCTTGGGCCGGGGCATGGTGGATCAGCTTGTGAAAGAGGGCGCCCAGGTTGCCGTCTTCGATATCGAAGACGACACGATGGAGGAGGCGTTCGCACACAACGACCGCGTATGCTGCCTGCATTGCGACGTGCGTGATTACGATCAGGTGCAAAAGGGCGTTCGGGACGTCATCGAGCGGTATGGGCGCATAGACGTTCTGATGAACAATGCCGGCATCATCCATCGACAGGGATTTCTCGAATGCAGCAAAGAAGGCTGGCTTGATGTCATGGATACGAACCTGAACGGCGTGTTCTACGTTGGACAAGCCGTTGCTCGGACGATGGTTGATCTTGGCGTCGAAGGGCACATCGTGAACACGTGCTCGAACACGTCTCGCAAAACCGTTGCCGGCGTGACCCCGTACGGCCCGTCAAAAGCCGGCGTGAAAATGCTCACGCAGATCATGGCGCTTGAACTCGCGAAATACGGCATCCATGTGAATGCGGTCGCGCCGGGAACGTCGCGAACCCGCATTGCCGCCGGAACGATCAACGATCCCGAGCGAAGCGCTGCATTCTTGGCCAAGATGCCGTTCGGGCGCTATGGCGAAGTTCGCGAGATGGTGAGCGTTGCTTTGTTCCTGGCTTCGGAGGACGCTTCGTTCATCACAGGAGAGACGATTTACGAAGAGGGCGGGTTCAGCCTTCCGTAAGGCAACGTCGGAAAGGGGATGGCATGACAACGTTGGAGGATCTTGAGCGGCGAGTCGGCGATTTGGAGGACATCAGGGCTATAGAGCGGCTTCAGGCCGAGTACTGGGACGCTCTCGATGCGAAGGATTGGGAGGGCTTGCGGGCTTGCCTTGTCGAAGATTTCGTGTTCGTCAATAACACGACGGGAGGGCGTTACGAGGGACGCGAGGGAATGATCGCGACGATGCAGGCCAAATTCTCCGATGGCGTCACGTCGAGCCATCACGGTCATCATCACTGGATCGATCTGATTGGCGATGGGACGGCTGTTTCGCATTGGGCCCTTCAAGACGATCTGTACGACGCGGGGCATGGCGGCGAGTTTGTCGGCCGCGCTCATTACGATAACGCGTACGTGAAAATCGACGGGCAGTGGCGTTTTACGAAAATGTCTTTGACGTATCTGCGGGGAGAAGCCTCTATCAGGAAAAGCTCGGAGGACTGCGCCAACGCGTACAAGGTGTTCATGATGTAGAGGGCGATGCGGGGCCTGTTGGCGTTGGATGTCAGGAGGGGTAGAAGTCTGACGGGACTGGAGACGTGGTCGGGTGCGGAGAGCGTTCGGCCACAAGCGTTGCGGCACGCGGTCGGGTACAATGCGGGCGCGGTGCAGACACGACGGATTCCGGAAGTGTCCGCCTCGTTGGAGGCGGGCACTTTTTCGTGCGCTCGGGGATTTGGGGTTGGAAAGCGGCTCTTCGGAAAGCAACCCTTTCATCAAGCCGATGTCGAAGCGCAGTTTTCGAAAAGGCGGGGACGGCGGGATGCCGGGGGATGGGGCGGGGCGTCGTGCGAGTCCTTTCTTGGAAAGCTTTTGCGCTCAGGGCCCGCTCGTGCATTCGCGCACCCGATTCCGCTCCGAACCCTCGGCCTTCTCTTCGTTCTCGCCCAAGGTCGAGCTTCGATTGCGTTCGCCGGAGGCCGTGCGACGTGTGATCGGGTACAATGCGAGCACGATGCAAACGTAGCAGACGCGGGAAGGGGCGGGCATGTTGGAGGTGCGGACGGCGCGGGCCGACGAGATCGGCGCGGTCGTGGAGTTCTACACAAGGATGATCGACGAGATGCGCGGCACGGACTTCGACGTGAGGTGGAGGCACGGCGAGCATCCTTCCGAGGGCTTCCTGCGGGCGTCGGTGGAGGCGGGCGAGGTGCTTGTGGGCGTGCTGGGCGCAGATGATCCCGACGCGCCTGCGGCGGTGGGTGCGTCGCGTCTCGCGTGCGCACTCGTTATGAACGGCGAAACGGATCCCGGCTACGAACAAGGCGCGTGGCAGGTGGAGGCGCCGCCGCAGGACGTGGCCGTGCTGCACGTGGTGGCCACGCTGCCCGCGTTTCACGGACGCGGATTCGCGCGTCAGCTGGTGAACGCCAGCGCGGACGTGGCGCGCGCGTCGGGCAAGAAGGCCGTGCGCCTGGACACGTTCGCCGCCAACTTGCGCGGACGCCGGCTCTACGAATCCTGCGGCTTCGTGTGCGTAGGCGAGTGCCCCCGCTTCTATCCGGGCATTGATCCGACTCTCCCCGCCGCCCTCTACGAGCGCGTGCTGTGACCTCGCATCGCCCGCATCCGGCGAAGACCCCTCGAAACATTTCGCCGTTCGTTTGATGACCGCGTGATGACGCCCCGTTTCGCCCGCAAGCCGTGCTATCGTATGCGGATGATGCAGTCGCGCGGCCAAAGCGGCGCGCGAAGACGAGGTAAGGAGCGCGCATCCATGGCGATGGTTTCGGAGATCTACGGCTCGATGGTGTTCAACGAGCATACGATGCAGGAGCGTTTGCCCTCGGCGACGTACAAAAGCCTGCTCAAGACCATCAAGGAGGGCCAGCCGCTTGAGATCGAGGTGGCCAACGTCGTCGCGCACGCCATGAAGGAATGGGCCATCGAGAAGGGTGCCACCCACTTCACCCACTGGTTCCAGCCGCTCACCGGCATCACGTCCGAGAAGCACGACAGCTTCCTCGACCCCACCGACGACGGTCGCGCCATCATGAGCTTTTCTGGCAAGGAGCTCATCCAAGGCGAGCCCGACGCCTCGAGCTTCCCTTCCGGCGGTCTGCGCGCCACGTTCGAGGCGCGCGGCTACACCGCGTGGGATCCCACCAGCTACGCGTTCATCAAAGACGAGGTGCTGTGCATCCCCACCGCGTTCTGCAGCTACACCGGCGAGGCGCTTGACAAGAAGACGCCGCTTCTGCGCTCGATGCACGCCGTGGAGGAGCAGGCAAACCGCGTGCTTGCGCTGTTCGGCTGGGAGCGGCAGCACATCGTGCCCACGCTCGGCGCCGAGCAGGAGTATTTCCTCATCTCCGAGAAGGACTACGCCAAGCGCCAAGACCTCGTCATGTGCGGCCGCACGCTGTTCGGCTACGCGCCGTGTAAGGGCCAGGAGCTGGAGGAGCACTACTTCGGCGCGATCCGCCCCACGGTCAACGAGTTCATGAAGGAGCTCGACGACGAGCTGTGGGCGCTCGGCGTGTCGGCGCGCACGAAGCACAACGAGGTGGCTCCCGCCCAGCACGAGCTGGCGCCCATCTTCACGAACGTGAACCGCGCCATCGATGAGAACCTGCTCACGATGGAGAAGATGCGCCTTCTTGCCAGCCATCACGGCCTCGTGTGCTTGCAGCACGAGAAGCCGTTCGATGGCATCAACGGCAGCGGCAAGCACAACAACTGGTCGTTGTCTGCCGGCAAGAAGAACCTGTTCGACCCCGGCGAAAGCCCCATGGACAACCTGCGCTTCCTCGTGTTTCTCACCGGCGTCATCCAGGCGGTGGATGACTACCAGGAGCTTTTGCGCATGTCCGTCGCATCTGCCGGCAACGATCATCGTCTCGGTGCGCACGAGGCGCCGCCGGCCATCGTCTCCATCTTCTTGGGAGACGAGCTGGACGCCATCGTGGACGCGCTCATCGACGGGCACGAGTACGCGAGCGCCGAGAAGGTGGCCATGGACTTGGGCGTGGCCGTGCTGCCGAACTTCCTCATCGACAACACCGACCGCAACCGCACTTCGCCGTTCGCGTTCACGGGCAACAAGTTCGAGTTCCGCATGCCGGGCTCGGCGGTGAACCTGTCCGACTGCAACATGATCCTCAACACGGCCATGGCGAAAAGCCTCAAGGATTTTGCCGACGCGATGGAGGGGAAGGCTGGCGAGGAGTTCGAGGCGGCGGCCATCGACTACATTCGCGAGACGCTCAAGCGCCATCAGCGCATCATCTTCAACGGCAACGGCTACGCCGACGAATGGCAGGAGGAGGCCGCCCGCCGAGGGCTCGCGAACCACCGCACCACGGCCGACGCGCTGCCGTGCCTCGTCGCGCCGGAGAGCATCGAGCTGTTCGAGACGTTCGGCGTGCTCACCGAGACGGAGGTGCGCAGCCGCTACGAGGTGAAGCTGGAGAAGTACAACAAGCTGATGAACATCGAGGCCCGCACGATGAAGCGCATGGTGCGCCGCGCGTACTTGCCCGCCATCAACAGCTACGCCGCCGAGGTGGCGCGCAACATCACCGCCATCCGCGCTGCGAGCCCGACGGCCTCCGTCGACCAGCAGGAAGAGCTGCTGCGCCGTCTGACCGAGGGCGTTCGCGAGATCGACGCGCACCTGCGCGCCTTGGGCAAGCGCCACCACGAGACGCTTGAGATCTCCGACGAGCAGAAGAAGGCTGACACCTACGCGCACGAGATCGTTCCCATCATGGACAAGCTGCGTGCCGCCGTTGACGGGCTCGAGGTTCTCGTCGATCGCGATCACTGGCCTGTGCCCACGTACAACGACCTGCTGTTTTACGTGTAGGAGACGGATCCCCCCCCCCTTCGCGCTCTGCGCGGGGGGGGGGTGATCGCGCATCCTCAAGAATGCGGGGAACGCAAAAATTCGAATATTTTTGTACTCCGAGGGGGTGCGGACAAAAAGTTGGACACTCCGGTGTCCGGATTGGAGTCCGCATGTACCCGTTGGAGACCAGGGAGCTCGCCGTGGAGGCCGTCGCGGCGGGGTTCAGCCTGACCGAGGCGGCCGAG
>NZ_PPEL01000014.1 GCF_002899695.1 Rubneribacter badeniensis | reverse complement strand
CCCCCATTCCCCCTCCGCAACCCAAGCCGGCACCCGCGCCCACCGCAGCCGGAACCAGCGACGCACCCAAGGAGCTGTTGCGGGAACTCTGTGATCATTCGCGCGCTCTCGCATTCGCGAAGTTGACGAAGAGGCCCCAGCGCGCCATACTCGGCAGCTAACCCAAGAGAACAGGAGCATCCACCCATGGGCAACTGCCTCGTCGCGCAATCCGGCGGCCCCACCGCCGTCATCAACGCCAGCCTGGCCGGCGTCGTCCGCGCCAACCAGCTGAACCCCGTGTACGACCGCGTGCTCGGCGGCCTGCACGGCATCGAGGGAACGCTTGCCGGCAAGCTGTTCGACCTCACGGACCTGTCCGGCCGCGACCTCGAGATCCTGCGCCAGACGCCCTCGTCGGCGCTCGGCACGTGCCGCTACAAGCTCAAGCGCAGAAACGACGCCGATTTCCTGCGCCTTGTCGAAGTGATGGACGACCACGACATCGACACGCTGTTCTACATCGGCGGCAACGACTCCATGGACACGGTGGACGCGCTGGCCGAGTGGGCTGCCGAGAACGCGCCCGGCAAGCGCTTCATCGGCATTCCCAAAACCGTGGACAACGACCTCGTGCCGGTGGACCACTGCCCCGGCTTCCCGAGCGCGGCCAAGGTGGCGTGCCAGATCACGCACGCGACGCGCCTCGACTACGACGCGTACACGCGCCCCGAGGTGTTCGTGCTGGAGGTGATGGGCCGCGACGCGGGGTGGCTCGCCGCCAGCTGCTGCGCAACGGGCGACGTAGACCTGCTCGTGCTGCCCGAGGTGGACTTTGACAAAGACGCATTCCTGAACGAGGTGCGCGCGAAGTTCGACGAGCAGGGCGAATGCTATATCGTGGTGTCCGAAGGCGCGCACTACGCGGACGGCACCTACCTCTCCGCTGGCGAGTCGGCCAACGACGGGTTCGCGCACGCGGTGCTGGGCGGCGCGGCACAAACGCTCAAACAGATGATCGTGGACGCGGGCATCGTGCCGCGCGGCGTGGTGCAGGACTTGTCGCGCGCGGCCCGCTCGAGCAATTTCGCGCAAAGCCTCGTGGACGTGACCGAGGCCTATGAGCTGGGAATGAGCGCGCACATGCGCAGCGCCGACCCGGCGTTCACCGGCCAGGTGGTGGGCATCCGGCGCGACGAGGCCGCCGCAGCCGAGGGCCGCTACAACGCGCGTTTCTTCGCCGCACCGGCCAGCGAGTTCGCCAACCAAGTGCGCCGCTTCCCCGCCGAGTGGATCCTGCCGAACTACCAGGGCGTCACGGAAGAAGCGCTCGCGTACTTCCGACCGCTCATCGAGGGAGAGCCGAAGCTTGTTATGGAAGGCGGGCTGCCCGTCACGCTGCCCGCGTTCAACCGGCGATGAGCTTCGGAAGGGGCGTTTCGCACGCGACCGCTTTGGGCGAACGTTTCGGCGAACACCTCAGGTGAAGCATTCGGAAATCTCCAGGTCAATGCAGAGCATGCGCCCCTCCAGCCGCGCGGAGAGGCGCATGCCCATGGCCTCGGCAAGGCTCGCGGACACGGCAAGGCCCAGACCGGCACCGGAAGCGCTGCGGGAAGCGTCCGCGCGGTAAAAGCGCTCGAAGAGCCGCGTCACATCGAGCGCGGAGGGATCGGCCACCTCGTTCGCAAACGTCACGACGCGCCCGCGCTGCCGCACCGCAAGCGTCGAGGCCCCGTGACGCAGCGCATTGCCCACAAGGTTCTCGAAGATGCGCGCAAGGGCCTCGGGGTCGGCGTCCGTCGCAAGCGCCTCGTCCTCGAAATCCACCTGCGGCTCCCATCCCCGCTCGTCGAAGGCGGGATAGTGCCCCACCAGCACGTCGGCGAGCAGCGGCAGCACGCGCACGGGGCGCAGGTCGAGCGCGAGGTCGGGATCGCTCGCCTGCGCGTAGGCGAACAGCTGATCCAACAGCGCCTGCATGTCGTCCAGGCGCGCTTCGGCGGCGGCCAGGTGGCGAGCGACCGCTTCCTCGTCACCTGGCCGCTCGCGCCCGTCCTGCGCGAGGCGCACGTAGCCCTTCGCGCCCATGAGCGGCGTGCGGACGTCGTGCGAAAGGCTGGCCAGATCGCGCTGGAACTCCCGTTGACGGCGAAGGGCCTCCACCCGCTCCTCCCGCGCGGCGTCCAGCTGCCCGTTCACCGCAGCCGCAAGCTCGGCGAACCCGCGGCCCGGCGCCTCCACCGTAAGGCGCGTGTTGCTGTGCGCGTCGCGCTCGCGCAGACTGCGGGCCAAACGGCGCAGCTGCCGCTCGTACACAAGCGCAGCTAAAGCCACGCCCGCCACCCCGCACGCAAGCCCCGCGAGCACGACCGTCATATCCCTTACACGTCCTTCCGCGGCCCGACCGCCGCCGCCAGCGCGACGCACACGGCAATCGCTGCGCCCAACACGAGCGCGACCTGGGCCGGAACCGCAAGTCCTGCAAGCGCCGTCCCTTCCGTGGAGGACAGCAGGCCCACGCCTCCGGAACCCAGCAGCGCCACGCTGGATGCGGGAAGCCACTTCACCGCATCGTCCAACACCGGAAAAGCGGGGGCGAACGCCGACGTCGCCGTCATGATGACGCTCGCCAGCGTCCCCGTCGCAACGGCGAGGGCGAACACAATGCCGACCGCCTTGCTACGCGTGAGCAGCACCGTCGCACCGGTCGCCATCGCGTACATCGTCACGGCCAGCCACGCAAGCGCCACCCAGCCCCAATACTCGCCAAGCGTCTCCGAAGCGCGGTACTCAAACCCGGCAAGCGCGAAGGCACCGTCTGTGAGCACCATCCCTGCCAGCAAAAACACCGCGGACAGCACTCCGCAGAGCACGAGTTTTTCAAGGTAGTACGCCGCGCGGCGGCGACCCCTGCCGACGAACACGCTCTTCGCGAACCCCGTTTCGAAATCGCTTGCCACAAAAAGCGCCGTCATCAACGAAACGATCATCGCAAGCCCGCCGCCCGTGACGAGCATCTGCGCGTAAGCCTTCGTGCGCGATGGAAGCTCCTTCTCGTTGAGGGTGTTCGCCTCTTCGGGCGTGAGGTTCGCACCCGATTCGTCAGTGAGCCTGACGCCCGCGCCCGCCGTCGCGTTCTGCTGGCCGTGCTCAGTTTGCTCGGCCACCATCTGGGCGAACTGCGGCGTTGTCGCGAACCAGACCATTCCTGCCGCGCCCACCACGAAAAGCACTGTAAGAGCGAGGCCCACCCACAGCATCTTGCCGTGCACGAGACGGTAGATGTCGGATTTCAACAGGTTAAACATGGCACGCACCGCCTCTCCCGCGCGCTGGCGCCTCAGCCTGAACGCGCGCACCGCCTTCCATAAGCTCGACGAAGTAGTCTTCTATGTCGCGTCTCACCTGGCTGAGTTCGAGCACCGTCTGGTCGGACGCGCGCAGCGCCTGCGCAACGGCCGCCTGGTTGACCGCACCCGACACCGAAAGCGCGCCGTCGGGTTCTGCGCGGAAGGCAGCACCCGGCAGCGCCTCCTCCAGAAGCGCGAGCGTGCGCGCCGGATCGGCCGTGCGCACGCGCAGGCTGTCGCCGCATTCGGCCTGCACCTCGTCGGCGGTCATCTCGCGCACCATCGTGCCATGTGCGATGACGCCGAAGCGCGTGGCCACGCGGTCAAGCTGGTCGAGCACGTGCGAACTGATGACGATGGTGATGCCCAGCGTTTCGTTGAGTCGCACGAGCAGGTTGCGCATGGCGCGCGTGCCCTCGGGATCCAGCCCGTTCAGCGGCTCGTCCAACAGCAGCAAATCAGGCGAGCCGATAAGCGCAAGCGCCAACCCCAACCGCTGCTTCATGCCAAGCGAGAAACCCTTGACCTTCTTCCTGCCCGTATCGGAAAGCCTCACAAGTTCAAGCGCCTCGCGACAGCGCACAGAAGCGTCAACCACACCCATTGCCAGCGCTTTCGCCATGAGGTTCTCGTAGGCGGTAAGATTGGGGATCAAACCCGGCGCTTCGATGAGCGCCCCGATGCGCCCCGTGCAGACAGCCCCGCCCGCACCGCCCGCCCGCGCGCCGCCGAACAGCTCCACCTCGCCTTCCGTCGGCGTCACCAGCCCGCAGATCATCTTCATAACGGTGGACTTGCCCGCCCCGTTCTTGCCGACGAACCCGTAGATGTCGCCTTGCGCCACGTGCATGTCGAACCGATCGACCGCACGTTTGCCGCGATAGGACTTCGCCAGCCCCCGCGTCTCAACGACGTTCATGAACGCCCCTTTCTCGCATGCCTTCTGACGAAAACCAGCATACGGAGCAGGGTTTTAGAAAACCCGAAGCAAGGTTTAAGAAAGTTTGAAGAACGGGGGCCGACAGCGCACCGGTAGCGCCGGACGCGGCCCTCACCGCTTCCCCATCGCGTCGGCGGACAGCTTGAAGCCAAGGCCCCACACCGTTTGGATGTAGCCGTCCGTGCCCGTGGGCTTGAGTTTGGCGCGGATGTTGGACACGTGCACGCTCACGGTGCTGTCATCTGCAGCGAACGGCTCGCCCCAGGCCAGCTCGAACAACTCCTGCTTCGTGTACACCTTCTTCGGATGCGCGGCCAAAAGCTCCACGATGTTGAACTCCGTGCGCGTGAGCGGCACCTCGACTCCGTCCACAGACAACGTGCGCGCCGCGCGGTCGATCGTCCACGCGCCCGCGCGCAGCGTATCGCCGCCGGGCTGCGGCGCGGACGCGCGCCCGCGATGGCGCAGCTGCACCTCTATGCGCACCGTCAGCTCGTCCAGGTCGAACGGTTTCGCCAGGTAGTCGTCGGCACCCAACTTGAGCAGATCTATCTTGTCGGAAGCCGCCGAGCGCGCCGACGTGACCACAATGGGCGTGTCCTCATCGGCTGCGCGGATGAGCCGCACCAGCTCCTCGCCCGGCAGCCCCGGCAGCATGAGGTCGCACACCACCACGTCGAAGCGCTCGCCACGCTGCCGCGCGCTTTCGAGCACCAGCCGCGCCTCCGTGCCCGAGAACGCCTGCGTGCACGCGTACCCCGCGCGGCCCAGGTGCTCCGCCACAATCTCGCTGATGTCCGCGTCGTCCTCCACAATGAGCACGCTCGCCTGGTCCATGGGGTTTCCTCATCTCCATCGTCACCTCGGTCGCCAGCCACGATCCCAGCCGACAGCCGCGACCCCGGCCGTCGCCGCCGCCTCGACCGCCAACTCCGCTCCAACCGCCAGCCACGGCCCCAACCGGCACCTCAGCCGCCAGCCGCAGCCCCGACCGCAGTATAGCGAAACCCGGCGCCTCCCTGGAGCGCGCTGCCAACCTATCGCAAGTTCCACGGCGTCAAGCATCCTCGCCACGTATATGGTATCATCGCCAATATGCGCAATTTGGCTAAGATACTTTTAAGGTGGCGAAGATACCCATGGAGCAATTCGATTACGGGAAGATCCTTCCCACCCTCATGATTCCCGAAATCGTCTCGTCACTCGGCGCCGTGCGCGAACACCGCGGAAAACAAAGGCTCTACACCGTCATCAAACCGGATGCTCTCAATAGCCTTGAAAAGGTTGCAAGGATTCAAAGTACGGGCGCTTCCAACAGGATTGAGAATATCTCAACCTCAAACAAACGCCTGCACGAACTTATGAACGACAAAACAGAGCCGCGCAACCGGGATGAGCGGGAGATTGCCGGCTATCGCTTTGTGCTCGATATGATTCACGAAAGACACGATGCCATCCCCGTCAAACCCAACACCATTCTTCAACTGCATCGTGACCTTTACCGGTTCAGCGACGCTTCCCATGCTGGCATGTGGAAGGACGCCGACAACGTTATTGCGGAGCGAAACGCTGACGGTACGCTTGTCGCCCGTTTTCGCCCGACAAGCGCCGCTGGCACCCCGTTCGCAATGGAGCGCCTATGCGCCGAATACAACGAGCAGATTGCGAACGGCGTCTACGATCCAATTCTCGTTTCCCTCCTTTTCGCCTTCGACTTCGTCAGCATCCATCCCTTCAACGATGGTAACGGACGCATGAGCAGGCTGCTCACATTGCTGCTTCTCTATCGCAACGGCTACACTGTGGGCAAATACATCTCTCTCGAAAAGGAAATCGAACAAACAAAATCAACTTATCATGAAGCTCTTGCGGCAAGCTCAATTGGCTGGCAGGACGGCAACAGCGACTACGCCCCTTTCGTAACCTACATGTTAGGAATCGTCATCGCCTGCTACAAGGAGCTTGACAAGCGTGTCCTTCAGCTATCCTCAAGCAGCAACGAAGAGACCCTGCGGACCTACTTCGAAAACATCATCGGTCCGGTTTCCAAACAAGAGATCATGGACGCCAACCCTTCCATGAGCCAGCGCACCGTTGAGCGCATGCTGCAAAAGTTGCAAGCCGAAGGCATGATTGAGAAAGTCGGCGCAGCACGGGCAACTGCGTACCGGAGGACGGACTCGTGACCCCATGCCGTTGTCGGCAGGATTATGGGTGCAAAGCGGACGACAAGAACCGGTGAGGGGCATCGGAGGCATCGGTTGAGAGGCACTTGCGCTGACATTCAACCACATTCAACCGGTGAGAGGCACTTGCGTCCCCCAGCGGTAAGGGATTTGAGATTTCGAATCCCTCACCGCTGGGGATGCCCCGGCATCACCAAGGCATCCCAAATGCATCCCCAACGCCCCGCATAACGTCCCGAAAGCCTCCAAGATCCTTCGACATTCGGCATAGAGAGCCTGGGGCATTTCGCGCCCAGCAACCTCGAAGCCCGCACAAGCGTCAACGACCAGCAAAACCTGCGACCCTCACGCTCCAAGGGTCCGCACCGGCACCACCAACACCCCGTCATCGCGCTGAAAGGCAAGGGAGCCAATCCCTTCGACAACGGCAAGGAATGAGGGCTGGCGACCTCCCGCAGATGCAATCTTCTTCTTAAGTTTGAGTAAATTCGCTGCAGCTGCATCCGCCTGGTTATGTCCCAACTTCACCTCAATGCCTGCCCACGCCCCATCGGATGCCTCAATGATGGCATCGACTTCAAGGCCCTCCTTGTCGCGATAAAAGAACACGTTTGCATCCATAGCTTCCGCATACACAAGCAAATCCCTCATGCAAAGAGATTCAAACAGAAACCCGAACGTATTAAGATCGCCCACCAGCTTTGCGCTCGATGCTCCGAGGATGGCGGCGGGAAGAGAAGGGGCGACAAAGTGGTATTTCGGCTTCTTGTTGACGCGCAGGGACGACTTAATGTTGGGCACCCATGTGGGAATCCTTTCAATGACAAACACTTTCTCCAACGCTTGAAGATAGTCGCCAACTGTTTCGGCTGAAAGGGGCGTGCTCGACGCGTCGGCAGTCATGTCGCGTATGAGCGTTTTGTCGGCTGTCGCCTGCTCCATGGTGCGCGCCAAAGAGTGCAAAAGACGGGAAACCTTTTCTGGATCGCGCTTTATCCCGTCAACGCGCGACAGATCGTCCGAAGCGAGCGTGCTCACGTAGTTGCGAGGCATGCGCTGAGCCAAGGGTTCAGCAGACTGAAGCGACCCCGGCCATCCACCTCGCACCACCAGATGAGCAAGTGCCCCAAGTGTTGTCTCGGGAGCCTTGCACAGGGGCGCAGACCCCCTCGAACAAGCCCCTGAGCGAGACTTCTGCAGTTGAATCGCCCGATTCTTGAAGGGTCACGGGACGCATTTTCAGCTTCTCAATACGACCGACGCCGCTGTGCCTAGGCTTGCTTTCACGAGGAACCGCCGATCCGGTCAAAACAAACGTGGACAATTTGCCGGTTTGGTCAATTTCGTTTCGCACTGCATCCCAAAGCGAGGGAACTTCCTGCCACTCATCAATGAGCCGGGGTGACGCGCCTTGCAGGGCAACCGACGGCGCAAGCTCCGCCAACTCTCTATTTTGGAAACCGCCCGACGGATCAAGCAAGCTGATCTCGCTATTTGCAAAACTGCGCCCCGTCCACGTTTTTCCGCAGTACTTTGGCCCTTGAATGCATACGGCACCGAACACCTCCAAGTCCTCGGCGATACGCTTGTCAAGGAGTCGCGGAAGATAGCTCTTGTTTTTGAGTTGTCCATACATAAGAGGAAATACCTTGTCTACCAGCTTATTCGTTATTTTGGAGACATCTTAATATGCGTTTTGTCAAGAATTAACTCTTTATTTTGTCGAAATTCTGCCCATCGTTTTGTCAAGTTGGGCTGATTGAGGTTGATTGATTACTTCCGGGTTCCTTTCGCCATCATCGACAAACGGTATACTGTTCGCAGCGCAACCCCTAACCAGAAAGCCGGAGCAACCGTGTCTGCAGAAACCATCGCACCCGTCATTGTCACGCTCGCCGTGTTCGCGGCGTTGCTCGCCGTCCTCAAACTGCTGAAAAATCGCGGGATGAACTTCACCCCGCGCGTGTTCATAGCGCTTGGTCTGGGCATTGCGCTGGGCGCGGGCATCCAGCTTGCCCTCGGCCTGGGAAGCGAAACTGCTACCACGGCGCTCGATTGGATGTCGCTTGTGGGCCAAGGTTACATCTCGCTTTTGAAGATGCTCGTGATGCCGCTTGTGTTCGTGGCCATCGTGGGCGCGTTCACCCGCACGGAGTCCACGAAGAACCTCGGGCGTATCGGCGCGGTGGTGCTGGCGGTGCTGCTGGGCACCGTGGCCGTGGCCGCGCTCGCTGGCTGGGCCTCGGCGGCCTTCACCGGCCTTGCCGGGGCCAGCTTCACCGACGCGAGCGTTGACGCCTCCAAGATGGACTCCCTCCAAACCCGCCAAGACCAGGTGTCCGACCTCACCATTCCCCAGGAGCTGCTCTCGTTCATCCCCACGAACATCTTCGCCGACCTGGCCGGCACGCGCGCCACGTCCACCATCGCCGTGGTGGTGTTCTCGGCCATCGTGGGCATCGCCTACCTCAAGCTGCGCGACAAAGATTCCGACCAGGCGGCGTTTTTCAAGCAGCTCATCGACAGCCTGTACGGCATCGTCATGCGCATCGTGTCGATGGTGCTGGGGCTGGCCCCGTACGGCGTGCTGGCGCTCATCGCCAACGTCATGGCCACAAGCGACTACAACGCCATCCTTGACCTGGGGAAATTCGTGTTAGTGTCCTACGCTGTCATCATCTTCATGTTCCTGGTGCACTGCCTTATCCTGGCGGCGAACCGCGTGAGCCCCCTCACGTACCTGAAGAAGGCGTTTCCCGTGCTGAGCTTCGCGTTCGTGGCGCGCACGAGCGCCGGTGCGCTGCCGCTCAACATAGAAACGCAGCGCCGCGCCCTGGGCGTGGACGCCGCCACGGCCAACTTCTCGGCCAGCTTTGGGCTGTCCATCGGGCAGAACGGATGCGCCGGCATCTACCCGGCCATGCTGGCCACCATCATCGCGCCCACAGTAGGGATCGACGTGTTCTCGCCCGCGTTCGTGGCGGGGCTTGTGGCCGTGGTGGTGATCAGCTCGTTCGGCGTGGCGGGCGTGGGCGGCGGCGCGACGTTCGCCTCGCTCATCGTGCTGGGCACCATGGGGCTGCCCATCGAGATAGTGGGGCTTTTGGCCTCGGTGGAGCCGCTCATCGACATGGGCCGCACCGCGCTCAACGTGAGTGACGCCATGGTGGCCGGCGTGACCGCATCGAACGCCGTGGGAAGCCTGGACCGCTCCGTGCTCAACGACCCCAACGCCCGCGTAAGCGCCGACGGGCAGCAGGATTTGTGAGCCTCGCACGATCTGGGGCCCGCACAGGGACCACGAGCGCCCCGTCTTGCACCGAAAGACAAATGGGAAAGAGCGAGGAGCTCAAACAATGATCACTCCAATTGTTGTCCAATTTCCCTTGAAAGGGGAATGGCTTTCCCCCAACACCCCGGGAACAAAAATTCCAAGTCATGGTACAAATCAATTAGGCACAACATACGCTTATGATTTTATACAAGTAGACTGGAATAGAGCCGGCTTGCCAGCCTACCGTGCAAGTCCGCTCCAGTATCTTTTTTGCGGCATTCCTCTGAACGAATACTATTGCTGGGGGCAAAAAATATACGCTCCCTGCAACGGCACCGTTGTTGCAGCCGAAGACGGATATGAAGAACGAGCTCGAACAAATTTGTTCTCCGATTTTTTAAATGCGTATAAGAATGCTCGCTATTTTGATCCAGCGAAAGACGACGCTCGATCTATTGCCGGGAACCACATAATCATAGAATGCGGCGAGAGCGTTTACGCGGCGCTGTGCCATCTCCAAAGTGGATCAATTCAGGTTTCCGTTGGTCAAAAAGTGAGAAAAGGCGATTTTATCGGGCGCATAGGCCATTCCGGGAACTCTTTTGCCCCGCATTTGCATTTTCAGCTTATGGACAGCTGCGACATAACCGTTGCCAATGGATTGCCCTGCGCCTTTGAAGAATACGAGGTGTATCGGAATGGAAAATGGCATACCATCAAAAATGGAATACCCGCAAGTCAAGATAGAATAAGATTTCTAGGATAGATTAAAAGCAACGCAAGCATTGCGGCTATCGACTGCCCAAGAGGACGATGAAAAATTGTATGACGCTTTTCAGCGACGCAATAGGCAAGTATACAAATTAACAAAATGGGATTTGCGAGAGATGCGCCATAAAGAAGAAAAGATTTTGAGAAATACCTGTATTGTCATTGTTACGTTGATTGCATTGCTGCTAATCGTAGGCGTCAATCATCAAATCCAGCTGAAAAAGGAAACGGAACTGCGCTCGCCCTTGGGGCAAATTGTTGAAGTTGACGGACACAATATGAGCGTTTACACCGAGGGAGCAGGCGACATGACGGTTGTTTTCATGTCGGGCGGGGGCACTTGCTCTCCCATACTGGACTTCAAATCCCTCTACTCCCTTTTGAGCGACCAATACCAAATTGCCGTTGTGGAGAAATTTGGGTATGGCTTCAGCGATGCTGTCGATAAAAGCCGAGATATTGATTCCATATTGGAAGACACAAGAGCAGCGTTGAAAGAAGCAGGATTAACCGCCCCCTATGTTCTTTGCCCGCATTCTATGTCGGGACTTGAAGCCTTATATTGGGCACAGAAATATCCTGATGAGGTATCCGCAATCATTGGGCTTGATATGGCCGTGCCAGAGTACTATGACAGCATGGACATACCTATACCGTTCATGCGCATTGCAAGCTGGGCTGCAAATTTGGGCGTCACTCGTTTCATTCCGGGAATCTCAAATAGCGACGCTATGAAGCATGGCACATTGACGGATAAGGATAAAGAAATCTACGAAGCCGTTTTTTACAGCCGAACGGCAACTGACACCATGATAAACGAAATGGAATGGGTAAAGGAAAACGCCCAAACAGTGAATGATTTGGGGGTTCCACAGCTTCCAATGCTGCTATTTATTTCCGATGGTTCCGGCGGAACAGGATTCGACGAAGAAACCTGGCGGAAAATCCCCATAGAATATATATCGCAGGTTGAGGGTGGAGAATATATTGAATTGGATTGTCCGCATTATATTCAGGACTATGAATACAATGCGATCAGCGAAAGCATCGTTTCCTTCTTGTCCGACCGGTGAGAGATTGCCTCTCCGAGTAACGCCGAGCAAACTTTCGGTTTGCAAAGGGCTTGATAGCTTGCATGCGCAAGGGCTTGGGATATCCCCGGCAAGCAAAATCTCTCTCTTATTGCCGGAGAAAAAGAAGCTTGTTTCGCCGAAACAGACCCGCTGACCGTCATGCCCCGAGGGACGTGATGGACACCACGCACACGCCGCTCGTCAGTCGTCTGGCAAACGGCGTGATGCCCACGAGCACCGCAAGAAACGACGGCTCGGGATTTCTTGCCGCAGGATTTGCGGCTACCTTGTCGCGCAGGCGCAGCAGGCTCTTTTCGGCCTGGGGAATTCGTCAATGTGGGTTACGCTTCTCCCCTGGGCAAGGCTGGCCCATACCTCATCGCAGAACTTCGTGCCCGCAACCTCTACCGCGCCGAACCCTTTAAGACGGCGCGCAATCATTCCATCGAGAAGGCGAGGACGGTATCCAAGGGGAACAAGGGTCATAATCAGCACCTTTCCCGTTTTCGAGCGTTAAATGATCCCGTTTTCGAGGAATATGGCATCCCGTTTTCGAGCGTTATGCAATCCCGTTTTCGAGGGAACCAAGCAGAAAACGCGAAACGGGAAACGGGAACGCGATCTGGGACCCAGGCGTTGCCCAGCGAGCGCCGCCGTTCCCCTATTCCGCAAGCGTCAGCGTTATCGCAAGTTCGTCGCCCTCCCAATGCGCCGCCGCCTTCGCCCCCATCTTCTCGCAGAGACTCGCCACAATGGAGAGTCCCAAGCCCGCCCCTTCCCCGCCTCGGGCGGCGTCGGCTTTGTAGAAGCGATCGAACAGGCGCTCGGCATCGGGCGCGGCGCCTGCGGGCACCGCGTTGGAGAAGGAGAGCGTGCGCCCGCGCTGGATGATGCGCACGTCCCCCGCACCGTGGCGCAGCGCGTTCGTCACCAGGTTGGCGAACACGCGCGCCAACGCGTCGGCGTCGGCGGTGGCAGAAAACTCCTCGTCGGCGAAATCGACCACGGGCGCCGTCCCGCGTTCCAGAAAGTCGGGGTAGGCCGCCGCCAGCACGTCCGCCAAAACCGGCAGCACCTCCACGCGTTCAAGCGTCAGCTCGGCGTCGGGGTCGGCGGCTTTCGCATGGTCGAACAGGCGGTCGGTGAGCGTGCGCATGGCGGCAAGCCGCTCGCGTGCCTCCGCAACGCAGCGCGCGCGTTCAGCCTCGTCCTTGGTGCGTGCGTAGAGCTGCAAGTACCCCTGCGCGCCCGCCAGCGGCGTGCGGATGTCGTGCGAAAGCGCCGCTAAGTCCCGCCGAAACGCGCGGGCGTGCTCGACGGCGGCGGCGCTCGCCTCGCGCTGCGCATCCAGCGTGGCGTTCACCGCACGCGCCAGCGCGCGCGTGCCCGACGTGGCGAACTCCACGCCCGCGCGCTCGTTGCTCGCGGGGTCGCGCTCTTCCAAGAAGCGCGCCAGGCGGCGCAGCTCGCGCTCGTACAGCGCCACCGCTCCCGCCGCGCACGCAACGACAAGCACGAACCCCGCAAGCAGCAACTCGAACATGGCTACAGCTTCCTTCTCCTCATGACCAGCGCAACCAACGCGCTGGCGCATACGAACACGATGACGCCCTCCATGCAGCCTCCCCACGGCAAAGGGCCGTCCTGCAAGGCGCTCATATCGGCGATTGGCATATGCTCGTACAGCTCCGTTGCCGCGCTGGGGCTCAGCGCCAGCGAGCACAAGCCCAAAAGCACGTGCTCCACGGCGCCGCCCACCAGCAGAATCGCCGCCAGAATGCCCACCGTCTCGCTGCGGGTTATCGTTATCGCAAGCGTTGCCGCGGCAACGTAGCCGGAAAGCGTCACCGCCATCTGCGCCACCCAGCGCACGGCGTCCAACGGGTTGGTGGGCGCCATGTCGTAGCCTGCCAGGCGAAAGCCCACATCGGACACAGCGTATGTGAAAATCGCGAACGCTGCCGAAACGATAAGCGTGGTCGTCGCCGCAGCCAGCGCCCACGACATCCTGCCGCCGCGCGCCTGCAGATAGTTTTTGACGGCGCCCGTCTTGAAGTCGGCGGAGAAGAGGGCGGCAAGCGCGATGCCGCACCACCACGGCAACAGGGTGCCCGAGGTCATGCCGATAAAGTGGAACACGCTCAATCCCGGCGGCGCGTAAATGACCACAATGTTGAGCGGAAACACCTTGGAAAGCCCTGCGAACAGGGGGAAGAACACCGAAAGCGCGATGATGGCAACCGACAGGACCACGAACGCGGGTTCTTTGCGCGCGCGAAACAGCATGAGGCGGACCATGCTAAGCACGGCGACCACCCCCTCTCGCGGCGCTGCGGCGGGCGGGCGCGGCGGAAGCGGCGGGCGCGGCGACGCTTTCGACATCGCTTCCCATGAGCGCCACGAAGTACTCCTCTATGTCGCGCTCGTGCACGAACAGCTCCTCCACGACGATGCCCCGCTGCGCAAGCACCCGCCCCACCTCCTGCGGCGCGGCACCGCCCGAAACATGCAGCGCGTTGTCGGGCATGACGGTGAACGACGCCTGCGGAAACGCAGTTTGCAGCACCGAAAGCGCCAGCTCCGCGTCGGCGCAGCGCACGCTCAGGTAGTCGGCGCATTCCGCCTCCACTTCGGCTGCGGTCACCTCGCGCACAAGGCGTCCCTCGCGGATGACACCGTAGCGCGTGGCCATGCGTTCCAGCTGGTCCAGCACGTGCGAGCTGATGAACACCGTGACGCCGTGCACCTCCGCCAGCCGCACGATGAGGCTGCGCACCTCGCGCACCACCTGCGGATCAAGCCCGTTGAACGGCTCGTCCAGCATGAGGATGTCGGGCGAGCCCACCAGCGCCATCGCCAGCCCCAGGCGCTGCTTCATGCCCAGCGAGTACTTCTTCGCCTTCTTGCGGGCAACGTCTGCAAGCCCCACCTGCTCCAACGCCTGCGCCGAGGCGGCCTTCGCGTCGGGCAGCCCCAGCGACAGGGCGCGGCAGCGCACGTTGTCCAGCCCGGTGAGGCTGGGGTAGAAGCCCGGCTCCTCGATGACGGCGCCGATGCGGCGGCTGGTGATGCCGGGCGCGAACTGCTCGCCGAAGATGCGCACGGTGCCCGCCGTCTGCGGCACCAGCCCGCAGATCATCTTCATGACCGTGGATTTTCCCGACCCGTTGCGCCCTACGAACCCGTAGATGTCGCCTTGTCGCACGGTGAGCGTCAAGTCGTCCACGGCGCGCTTGGCACCGAACGTGCGCGTGAGGCCCGCTGTTGCAATGGCGTCCATAGTGCTCCTTCCTGCTTCGGTTGACGCTTCCACCTTAACGACGGGACTTCCGGAAACCTTCTGCAAAGTTACAAGAAAACGACAAGATGAGGAAGGGGGCGAGGTGACGTCGCGCAACAACGGGGCAAGAGCGCTTTGCTACTCCGCCAGCTTGAAGCCGATGCCCCACACGGTTTCGATGTAGCCCTCGGTGTTCGTGCCCTTCAGCTTCGCGCGGATGTTGCCGATGTGTGTGTTCACGGTTTTCTCCTCAACCACCGGTTCCTCGTGCCACGCCGCAGCGAACAACTCGCGTTTGGTGAACACCTTGCGCGGGCGGCGCATGAGGGCGCACACGAGGTCGAACTCCGTGCGCGTGAGGCGAATGAGCACGCCGTTTACGGCGAACGTGCGCGTATCCTCGTTGGCGGCCCAGGCGCGAAACCGCAGCGTGCGCTCGGCATGCGGCGCGGCGGCGGGGCCGCTTGCCCGCGCGGCGTCGGTTGCAGCATCGGCTGCGTCACCGGCGGCTGGACGCACGTCGCAGACGCGGCGCAACTGCACCTCGATACGCGCCAGCAACTCGTCAAGATCGAAGGGCTTCACCAGGTAGTCGTCGGCGCCCGTGCGCAAAAGCGCCACCTTGTCGGAGACGGCGCCTTTCGCAGACGTCACGATGACGGGCGTGCCGCCCTGCGCGCGCACGAGCGCCACCACGTCCTCGCCAGGCAGCCCCGGCAACATGAGGTCGCAAATCACCAGGTCGAAGCGGTGGGCGTCCAGCAGAAGGCGCGCCTCGGTGCCCGAGAACGCCGGCGTGCACGCATAGCCTTCCTGCGCCAGAAACGAGCACGTCACGTCGCTGATGGCGGCATCGTCCTCCACCACGAGCACGGAAGGTTGCGCGGCAGGCGCTGAGCCGGATGCGCCGGAAGCATGCGTGCCGGCAGGCGCAGCGGATGCGTTGGGAGCGTGCACGGCATCGTATGCGCATGCGACGGCAGGCGCGTGCGCGGCGGCAGGCATGCGCGCTGCGGCGGACTCATGCCTGGCGGCGGCCGCCACGCTGCTTTGCAAAGAGAAATCTTTCATGCCGCCATTATACGCAACAAGGGCCTCGTTCGATTCGAAGGCGGCCCATCCAAGCGCGAAACCGCAGCGCGGCCCGGCGGCTGTCGCAAAGCGAGACGCAGAACCCTCATCGCCCCTCCAGCAGCCGGCGCAACTCGCGTTGAACGGCGTTCTCAGCGTTGGTGCCGATCACGCGTGAGGCGATCTGCTTGATGGCGGGACGCGCGTTGCGCATGGCCACGCTCACGCCGGCCATGCGCAGGATCTCGTAGTCGTTCATGGAGTCGCCGAAAGCCACCATCTCGTCGGCAGCGATCCCATGGGCGGCCAGCACCTGCCGCACGCCGGTGGCTTTCGTCACGCCGCGCTGCATGACGTCGATCCACCGGCGGCCCGAGGGTGCGAACACGAAGTCGTCGCCCAGCTCGCGCGAGAGGATGTAGGCGAGGTCCATCGGATCGTCGTCGCAGTACACGGACGCCTTCAGGATGGGCACGCGCGGCGACGGCGCGCCGGACACGCGCACAGGGTTCGGCAGGTTCTTGTCCTTCTCGCGCTCGAAACGCGCCTCATCATCGAGCAGGAAGCTGCGCGTCTCGTCGAACAATGCCAGGTGCATGGCGCCGAACTCGTCCACGATGCGAGCGAGCCGGCGCACGGCCGCATGCGAGAACACCTCGAGATCGGCCAGCTCGCCCTCCACGTACACCTGCGCGCCATTCGACGCCACGAAATCCATGCAATCGGCCACGGGTTCGAACAGCTCGCGCAGCGTGTCGTAGCGCCGCCCCGACGACGCGACGAACCGGATGCCCGCCTCGTGCAGCCTTCGCACAAGGTCGAACGCGCCTTCGGGCACGCGCTCGCGCTCGTCTAAGAACGTGCCGTCCATGTCGCTTGCCACAAGCTTGACACTCATCGCCTTCTCCTGCCTCTGGGCTCTTCGCACCCCTCAACGTGGTGGCTTCCTCCTGCCATAGTAGGCCGCAGGGTGCGCCCGGCGCGCCCGCGAACGAAAGCTTTGCGAGGTTTTGACCCAACGGTTACTAAGAAGGAGGCGCTGGAAGGGATGCAAAAGGATCGGCTCCGGCCGGCCGCCGTCCGCAGCGTCCCACACCGGCTCCGACCGCGTCACCGTCCGCAGGCTGGCCGCAAACGGCGCCTTATGACACTCCGGATGGCCGATCTGGAGCATCGGCGGGCCGCCGATTTTTACGACCCGGGGTTTCTCCGAGCGCAAGGGGAACAGAAGGCGCGAAGCCGACCCCGTGCGTGCCACAGGGCGCCGTTTGCAGCCAGCCTGCGCCGACAGGGCTTCGGAGAACCCGCCCGTTGGGTGGGGCGGGCGCTTCCGGAGCGCTCGGTCAGAGGGGTTGGTCCAAGATTTGGCAAACGCGAGTTCGGGTCAATCCCGATTTGACAGCGGAGGACCCCGCAACTGGCGAGAAATCACCGAAGTCGGAAAGCTCGCGCACGCGCTGGGCGCATCCGCCCGGATGCCGCCCGCATAATGCCTGGTCGCAGGAAGACGGCCTCCTCCCCTTCGCGGGCCGGCCCGCAACGGGCGGCGCGAACCTTCCGACTTCGGTGATTTCTCGCCACCTCGCCCCGCATCCGGGCGGCTTCGCGGCCCGAAGCCCACTGCCGCGCCCCGCCCCGCGCGCCGCGGCCCCCGGGGATGCCGAGGCCCTCCTCCTCGCCGGAGCAACGGCGCTCTTCCCGATTAATGTAACTCGCACCCCCCCGCCATTTGCCACGCTCCCCCATCTCGGCCATAATGGCAGAAGCAACGCCCTCATCGCCATTTCCGATGGGGCGCGATGACGCTTCTGCCGCATCAAGGGGATGGGGATTTATGCGCACCTTGCCTAAAGCGCGAACGCTTTTTTCCACTCACACGTTCGACTGGGATTTTCTCGGGTTCGGTCTGTGCCGGGCTTGGATCTCCCTTGTGTTCGCGCTGCCCGTGCCGAGTCTGCTCGCCATCAACGTGGATGAGAGGCTTTGGTTCTTCCTTCCCGGAGCAACCGCCTGCCTTGTTCTGTGCATCGCCTCGCGAAAGGCCCCCTCGCCGCAGGTTCGCACGTTCTCGCTTCTTGCGGCGGGAGCGTTTTCGATCCTGGGAGTTCTTCTGACCTACGCGGGAATCGAAGCAGGATGGGGCCTTCCCGCGGGAATCGGCCTTTCTTTCGTCGGCATAGGGGCCGGACTTGCGCAAACGCTTTGGGGAGACAAGATGGCCTCGCTGTCGCCTGCGCGCACCGACCTCCACACCGTATGCGCTATGCTGTTCGCCGCCATCCTCACCGCCCTTTCGCGCTTCGGCGATTCCGCCGAAACCGCACTGCTCGCGTTCGTCGTGCTGCCCTTGGGGTCGTTCGCGCTTCTTTACCGAGGCTTCGACGCCGGAACCTGGAGCATCGCACAGGAGGGCAAAGACAAGACCACCCCCCCCCCTGGACGGATCCGCCGCACCTCGGGAGGCTCTGCCTGTCGATTTTCGCATTCACCCTTGTGTTCAACCTGGTCAACACCTCGTTGCCTCCCTTCCTGACGGCAGCTGGAGAAGGGTTCCAATCGGCGCGTAACCTGGCGAACGCGGGCGTGACGCTTGCGCTGCTCTGCGCCGTCGTCTTGCGGGGGCGCATCAGCCGCATGAGCTTGTACCGGCTCTCGTTCCCGGTGCTGTTCGGGTCTTTGCTGCTGATGCTTGTGCTGCCTGGCGAGCACACGCCGTTCGCCTCGTTCGCCGCCGCCTCGGGATACAAGTTGTTCGACGTGCTGTTCTGGTGCGTGATCGTGGGATTGGCCCACGATCATCGCCCTCGTTCCTGGCAAACGCTGGGACTGGGCATGGCGGCGAATTTCGGAGGGATGGGGCTTGGCGTCGGCCTGCACGGCGCTCTGATCGACGCGCTGTCGTCCGGGGTTCTTGATCCGACCTTCGTCGTCTGCGCGGCTATGTTCGCGCTCGCCGTGGTGACGATGCTCATCCTCCCAGAGCGGCTGATCGCCCAAGTCCTGCCGCTCCCCGCCAAGCGCAACCCGCCTGAAACGCCCACGCTCGCGCAACGCTGCGCCGAAGCGTCCCGAAACGCCGGACTCACCGCTCGCGAGAGCGAAGTGCTCCTCTTGCTCGCCCAAGGGCGCACGCAAAGCGTCATCGCCCGCAAACTGAGTATCGGCGAAGGCACGGCGCACTCCCACATCATCCACATCTACCAGAAGATGAACGTCCACTCCCAGCAGGAGCTCCTCGACATCATAGAGGAGTTCGCGGGAGCGTAGCGCCCTGCTCCTGCCCCGCTCCTGTTCCCGTCCTCGTCCCGTTCCCGCTCCTGCCCTGCTCCCACTCCCGCCCCGTTCCTGCCCTCGCCCCTCATTCGTTCCCGCCTCTACCTTCTCCCGTTGCCTCTACCTCCTGGGTAGAGGACTCATGTTCCGGCGAAAATCCACCGTTCGAGCAGTTTTCCTTCCGCCTGCCGCGTCGTTTCATGAGCATCGCAGGAACGCGAACGAACGAGAGGAGGGAAGTTCATGGGAAACCGAGTCGGGCTCATCGCCTTGGGCGCATCGTTGAGCCTTGCGGGCGTCCTTGCGCTCGCCGGATGCGCTCCGCAAGCATCCTCGCAATCCACCGACCAGGACGCGGCAGCCGCCTCTGCAAGCGACGGCGCAGAAACGGCCGCAAACTGGTCGCCCGATGCCGATTGCGCGGCATGTCACGAAAAGGAAGCGTCGTCCGCCGAGGCCCCGGGGTGCCTTGCGCAGGCGCACGCGCAGCTTGGCTACGTCTGCGCCGACTGCCACGCCAACGAGCAAAGCTTGACCGCCGCCCACAAAAACGGCGCGTCAGGCACGCCCGCCACCAGGCTCCAAGCGAGCGATGTCGATGATGCCGCCTGCCTGGCCTGCCACGGCAGCCGCGAGGCCATCGCGGCCCAAACGACCGACGTGACGATTGCCGACGACAAAGGCACCGCCGTCAACCCGCACGCACTGCCGACCAGCCCCGACCACGACGGCCTTGCCTGCATCGACTGCCACACGTCCCACGAGGCCGCATCCGCGCTCGAAGAGGCAGAGAGCACCTGCGCTTCGTGCCATCACGCCGGCGTGTTCGAGTGCGGCACCTGCCACAGCTAAAGAACGCGACCCCCCCCGTCGGCGGGATCGCAACAACAAGGAGGAGCATTATGGGAACCACCACGACCAACAACGTTTCGCGACGCTCGTTTCTGAAAGGGGCCGCTGCGGCCGGAGCCGGGCTTGTAGCCACGGCCGCGCTTGGCGGCTGCGCCGCCGACGCCGAGAGCGCATCCGGACAACAACCTGACTGGATGCCCGAAAGCTGGGACTACGAGACCGATGTGCTGGTGATCGGCTACGGAGGGGCGGGCATGTGGACCGCCCTGACCGCCGCCGACGAAGGGCAGTCGGAAGTCCTCATCCTGGAGAAAGCGCCCGTGCGCGGCGGCGGCAACTCGGCCATCAACCTGGGCGAGTTCACCATCCCCGTGGACGAGGAGGGCTGCGCCACCTACATCAAGTCGTTCAGCCGCGGGCTCACGCCCGACGTCATGGCCGACGCCTGGGCGAAGGAGGCCGTGCGCAACGGCGAGTACGCCACGAAGTGGGGCCTGCCGTGGCAGCAGAACGAGGGCACGCTGGCCAGCCGCTACACCGAAAGCTGCGAGTACCCCTTCCTGCCCGGCGCGGATTCCATGGAGATCGGCGCCATCGAGGGCTACGGCATGAACTTTTGGAACATCATGGACGCCCATCGCCAAGAGCTTGGCATCGAGGTGCTGTTCAGCGTGGAGAACGAAGAGCTCATCCAGAACCCCGACACGCTGGAGATCCTCGGCTGCTGGGCCGACTACGACGGCAAGCGCATCGCCATCAAGGCCCGCAAGGCCACGATGATGACCATCGGCGGCTTCGAGTTCAACGAGGACCTGAAAAACGAGCACCTCAAAGTGTACCCGGCGCTCGGCTTCTACGGCTGGCCGTACAACACTGGCGACGGCATCAAGATGGTGCAGGACGTGGGCGCGCAGCTGTGGCACATGAACTGCATGATAGGCGGCGCCAATCCCAACTTCCACGACGAGGAGTACCCCTACGCCATCCAGCTCAGCCCCAAGGCCGACAACTACATCTGGGTGGACCGCACCGGAAAGCGCTGGCGCAACGAGAAGGCCAGCAGCAGCCCGCACGTCGGATGGCACGAGTACCTCAGGTTCGACGACAAGATCTGCGACTTCCCGCTGATCCCCACCTGGGCCATCATCGACCAAACCGCCTTCGACGCAGGACAGCTCGGCCCCGACCCCTCGGCGAAGCTCGCCCGCGGCATGTACTCGTCCGCGCTGCCCGACGAGGTGGGCCGCTTCCCCGGATGGAGCCAGGACAACAAAGCCGAACTTGAACGCGGATGGCTCAAAACGGCCGACACCGTTGAAGGGCTTGTCGAGGAAATGCGGAAAGTGGACCCCGGCATGATGGACGCGGAGACGCTCAAGGCCACTATCGACCAGTACAACGCATGCTGCGCCTCGGGGAGCGATCCCGAGTTCGGCCGCCCGGCCGAAACCCTGCTGCCCCTCGAGAACCCTCCCTACTACGCCTGGCCCATCTACCCCGGCGGCTGCTCGACCCTTGGAGGCCCGAAGAAGAACGAGCACGCGCAGGTGCTCGACGTGAACGACAAGCCCATTCCCCGGTTGTACGCGGCTGGGTGCTTCGGCAACTTCGCCGCGCACACCTACGGCATATCGGGCGGCAACAACGCCGAGAACATGGTGTGGGGCCGCATCGGCGCCCGCCACGCCTGCGCCCTCGAACCGTGGGACGCTTCCGAGGCGTAAAACGCGCACGAAAGCCGAATCCCTCTCCCCCTCTTGCGCCGCCGGCGGCCCCTCCCGCCGGCGGCGCCTCTTTGTCGGCGACGTCCTTTTGCCGACGGCCCTCTCCTACTGGCGACCTCTTCCGTTGGCGACCCCCTGTTGGCAGCGTCCTTGAGCCGGTAGCCGCCCTTTGCCGACGGCCCTCTCCCGCCAACCCCTCACGCTGTCGCCCCCTACCACCAGCATCTCTTCTGACGCCGACCCGCCGTCGACACCGCCCTATCCGCCCGGACCGCTTCCGAATGGCAAGAAATCACCGAAGTCGGAAAGCTCGCGCACGCGCTGGGAGCATCCGCTCGAGTGTCGCCCGCATAATGCCTGGTCGCAGGAAGACAGCCTCCTCCTCTTCGCGGACCGGCCCGCAACAAGCGGCGAGAACCTTCCGACTTCGGTGATTTCTCGCCACCTCGCCCCGCAGCCGGACGGCTTCGCGGCCCGAAGCCCGCTGCCGCACCCCACCTCCCCCCGCGCGCCCGGCAACCAACCCGTCGGCGTTCCCAACATTACGCAAACCGCCCCCACAAACCCCCAGTTCACGCCTCCGCAACCTGAGCGTGCGCGAAAAAGGCCAAAACGCGCGCCCAAGTTGGTGGAGCGGGCGGGGACGCGCGGGCATCATAGGGCCGCGAGGCGTCGCCGCGGCCGAGGCGCGCTTCGGGTATCATGCAACCGAGCATAACAGAAGGGAACCCCGTATGAGTTTCGCCGAAAACCTCGTCTACCTGCGCCAGCACTACGGCGTCACGCAGGAGGGCCTTGCCGAGCAGCTGGGCGTGTCACGCCAGACCGTGAGCAAATGGGAAGCCGGAACGAACTACCCGGAGATGGACAAGCTGCTTGCGCTGTGCGACCTGTTCCATGTGAGCATGGACGACCTCATGCGCGGCAGCGTCCATATTGCCAAGGAAAACGACACCGAGCGCTACGACCGCCACATGAACCGCTACAGCGCATCCGTCGCCATCGGCGTCGCATGCGCCATCTTCAGCGTGAGCGCGCAACAGGTGCTGGAGGCTCTCGGCACGCCGGAGAACCTGCAGGCAGCGGCTCTTATGCTGTGCGTGGTCGCAGCCGTGACTTTAGGCATCGTCGCCGGCCTGAGCCACAGCGAGTTCAAGCGCCGCAACCCCGCCATCGAGCCGCGCTACTCCGCCGAGGTGCTCAACCGCTTCGGCAGCCGCTACCCCGCCCTCATCGCCGTGGGCGTGGCGCTCATCTTCGCCGGGGTGATCCTGCTGGTTGCCCTCACCCCCGAAAACAGCGCCTCATCCGCCGATGAAATGCTGGAGAGCCTGGTGACCGCAGCGTTTCTGCTCATGATAGCCACAGCTGCGGGCATCATCACCTGGACCTGCATGCAGAAGTCGAAGTACGACCTCTCCGAATTCACCTACATCGCTCACCGCCAAGACCTCGGAGCCGAGGTGCCTCCCACCGTCGCCACCAAAACGCCCCGAGCGGTGCGCGCCGAATCTGTCATGGGCGCACTCTGCGGCGTCATCATGCTGCTGGCCCTCATCGTATTCTTGGTGTGGGGCATAGTGCCGCTGTCCGACCAGATGGCCGCAGGAGGCGGCTTCGACAAATGGGAGTTGAAGGACGCCATCCGCAGCGGGCAGGGCGGCTTCGCCGTCAGCTGGATCGCGTTTGTGGTGGGCGGCATCCTGTGCGGCATCGTGTGCATCGTCGGCAGCGTGCTGACGAAGTCGAAGGAGGACTGGGTGGCCGAAGCGCGCAAAGAGGACGCTTGGCTCAAGTACGCCTGCGAGGACGCCGACGCGAACGACCCTTGGGTCCGCGATGCGGAAGAGCGCAAGGCCGGTCCGGACGCGCGTCCACGCAGGTAGCCGGGAACGGCGCAAGCGCGTCCGGGCCGGCAGCCGCAACCGGCCTGGAAAGCTGGTCGGCATGCTGACCAGCTTTCCAGCGCTCATGCAAGCTCAGAAGACGTTGTGCAAGACTGCGATCGCCGACCCAGACGCGCGCTCGCGAGACAACCGCAAGCACGCACCACCGCCGCACCTTCACGGCATGCACTCAAAGATGCTGCAGGAGAGGGTGACAGGACAGTGACAGGACAGGAGGACGGGGATAACGTCACATTGGGGCACATCCCAATGTGACGTTATCCCCGTCCTCCTGTCACAACCCCCGATGAGCCTCGTAGAACCGCTCGAAGCTGTCCAGCAGGTCCATGCGATCGTGAGTGTCGGTCTTGGCGTAGATCTTATGCACATGGGTTCGCGCGGTGGAATCGGCGATGAACAGCTTCTCCGCAATGTACTGGGTGGTGCGTCCGGCCAGCAGGTAGCCCAGCACTTCGGCCTCGCGGCCAGACAGGCCGTTTCCCGCAGCGAATCGGGAGATGAACTCGGTCCTATCGGGAGCGCGCTCAGCCTGTTCCTGCAGCGCTCGGTCGCCGGCAACACCCTGCAGCTCCTCGGCCAACTTGTCGGTGAACACAAGCGTGGAGGCCACCACGACCACCATGAACCCTGCGATTGAAACCAGCTCCGGCGGCACGCCTTGGGGCATGAGCGTCACCATCGCCACCCCCAAAAGCCACCCGGCAAGCATGCCCGCTGACATGGCGAAACGAACGAACGCCATGGAGCGCGCAAGCGAAGCGTCGTTGGTTTTCGCCACGTTGCAATAATCGTTGAGCGAAAGCACCTCGAACAGCAAATACGCGGTCATCACGCACAGCCCCGCCGCCACGCCCAACGTTTCGGACATCAGGGCGAACAGCGCGAACCCCGCCGCGAACAGCACGGGAACGCCTCGGTAGACCAGATAGAGCCCCGCCCCTCGCCTGCCCCCGCGCAAAGAGCCCACAACCACGCCCGCCACAACGAGGCTCCCCACGCACTGCAGCAAAGGACCGCTTGCCAACCCGAATTCGGACGTTGCCGTGCGGCACGAGTAAAGCGCGAACGCAAACGCATACAAAAGCAGCGCCAAGGTAAGGCGCGCGACGGAAGGAGAACGCGGTCGGGCGGGCGCATCTTGCCCGACGCTTCCGAACAGCACTTCGCCGCCCTGATCGAGCGAGTAGCGCGTCGACAACATAAACGCCAGCGCGGACGCCACGGGCAAAACGACCGCGAACAGCATCATGACGGCATCCCCCAACGCCACCGCCAACAGGCACAAAAGCGAGCCGAACGCGTAGGAGAGCGCCAAAAGCAACGCCGTCTCGCCCAGCTTCGCATAGCCGAAAAAGCACATCCACATCAGAAACATCGCCACGTCCGCAACAGCCGCCAACGCGCCCGCCGCCGTCACCGCAACGGGACCGCGCGCAAACAGAAGCGCCACTACAGACAGAGGGCCGGCCACAATGCACGCGCCCGACAGCGCACGCACGCCCACCGGATTGGCCCAACGCTTCGAAAACAGCGCAGCGCAGGCCAGAAACGCCACGCGAAAGCCGACCTCCGACACCTCGAACGGCGTGTCGCCCACGCCGCGCAGCAACCCGAATAGCGGAGAGGGCGACACCGCCACCAAAAACAGCCACGTCCAAAAAAGGGAGAATCCGAACAACCGCACGGGAAACGCCTTCCCCAGCCTTATCTCCATTGCCTCGTCCCCCTTTCGTCACGCTCGATTATAGCAGCGCCCAATCGCGCCAGCCGACGCCGCGCCCGAAATCGCGCTGCTCCATATCAGCCTGATGAACTGCGTAAACACAAAAATCGACGTTTTGATGTATACCCCGTTCGCACGTTCCACCACTTTGACGATACCCCGAAAGCTTCCCAAACCATAACGTGCTCGTCGCCTACGGACACGACGGGCAAACAAACGAACGAGAACCAAGGAGGCGCCCATGACGACAACCCGGACACCGGAAACGGCCGATCCGACAAACCCGGCAAGCCTTGAAGATCGCACGGAACGCGCATGGAAAACCGTGCACCGGCGCGGATCCTTCATCCACATCATGCGCAAGACTTTGGAGCACTGTCGCACACAACGCGCGTTTTCCGACATGGAGCGCGAGATGGCGACGTATCCGGAATTCCGCTACAGCGACCAGAGCCAGGCGAGCATCATCCGCATGTTGGTAAACGCAGGCGCGCTTGAGTGCGGGAAGGACCGCACGCTGCGCACCACCGACGCGGGCGCGGGCGCGGCCGACCGCATGCGGCCAAGCGAGCAACTGCGCGCCCTGTTCGACGAGGACCCCGAACGCCAAGGCGCCTACACGACCATCATGGAACTGTGCCGCACGCCCCGGGAGTACCCGGACGTCGAAGAGGCGATGAGGGCGTTTCCCTCCTTCACCTCGCACAACGAGCTTTCCGGCCTGCCGGCGTTTCCCAGCGCCTTGCTGGCGAAGTTGGAGGCGGCCTACGGGCTGGTCTGGGACGAGGGATGGACGCTCACGCCGGAGGGAGCGGCGTTTTTGAACGAGCGTACAGCCCGCACGCCTCGCGAGGGCGCGGACGAAACCGAGGAGAGGAGGACCGCATGACGAAAACCAATGCCACCCGTGCGCGGGATGCCGCCTCTGCGCAAGGCGCCCGCAAGCGCACCGCCCCTGCGCAGGCCAACGCCGCCTCCGCGCAAGGCAACGCCTCCGCGCACGATGCCCCCGAGCAGCCCGCGTACCGCAACCTGGCAGACATCGCCGACGCGACGCAGGCATGGGAGCTTTCAGGACCCGCCGCCTTGCGGGACGCAGACGAAGCCTACGCGTCTTCGGGCACCGACGTGCGCATGCACCACACCTGCTGCCACAACTGCTACAACTGCTGCCCGGTATGGGTGCGCACCGAGGACGGCGTGGCCGTGAAGATAGAGGGCGACCTGGACGGCACGCTTTCGAAGGGGGCTATCTGCACCAAGTGCCTCAACCAACTGCACCTCGTGTACAGCCCGCGCCACGTGCTGCATCCCATGAAGCGCGTGGGAGAGCGCGGCACCAACGAATGGGAGGCTATCAGCTGGGACGAGGCGCTTGACCTGGCCGCCACCCAGATGGCGCTCGCCATCAGAAAGTACGGCCCCTACTCCATCATGGTGGGCGCCGGCGGTGGCGGAACCTACGGCAACGTGTTCCAACGCGTGACGCAAGACGCGCTCGGCGCGCCGGTGTGCATATCGGCCGGCGGCTGCCAGTGCTACCTGCCCGCCGACTGCGCCGGCCAGTGGATGCACGGCGGGTCGAACAACCGCCACGAGGGCAACAACGCCCGCGAGATGTGGAACGCCTGGCATCCCACCATGGAGTGCGTGGTGCTGTGGGGCGCGCAGACAAGCGCCTCGGGCGCCGGCTACGCGGCCCGCGCCAACGCCGACATGCGCGAGCGCGGCGTGAAGACCATCGTGGTGGACCCGTACCTCACCGAGGAGGCCGCCAAAGCCGACATTTGGCTGCCCGTGCGCCCCATGAGCGACATCGCCATGCTGCTGGGATGGTTCCACTACATCATCGCGAACAAACTCTACGACGAACAGTTCTGCAAGTACTGGACGAACTACCCCTTCCTCATCGACCCCGACACACGACTTCCCCTCAAAGCGGAGGAGGTGTGGCCCGACTACGTCAACCCCGCAGCCGACCCCAACGACGTCTACGACACCCCGGCCTACGTGTGCTTCGACGCGCGCACGAACTCCGTGCAGCCCTTCCCGTTCAGCCTGCCAAAAGACTCGCCGGTTGACCCGGTGGTGTTTTGCGAGGCTGAGGTGAACGGGCGCCTGTGCAAAACGGGCGGCCAGATTCAATGGGAAGCCTGCCAGGAATGGACGCTTGAGAAAACCGCGCAGGTCACCTGGGTCGACGCGGACACCATCGAGCGGGCGGTGAAGCTGTACGCCACCACGCTCTCGGGCATCGGCACCGGTCAGTTCGCCGACATGAGCGAGTTGTCATCCAACTTCATCTTTGGCACCATGGCGCTCGACATACTATGCGGCAAGGTGGACAAGCCCGGCGTGGTGCTGACCGAGCAGAAACCCGCGTCGCGCCACACCACCCGCCCAACGCTCTTTTGGTGCGACCGCCCCTACCAAGAAACGTTCGGCGTAGGCTGGACCGTGGGCCTGACCGAAAACGAGAACCTCCGTCGCAGCCAGGCGGCCGTCGAACGCTTAAACGAGCAGGGCGTAGATGGCCTGGCCAAACAAAGGCAGTTCGTGGACTACCAGATGGCGCGCCTGGGATCCGACAAGCACAAGGCCGTGCACCAATGGCAGCTCAACGAGCTTGCGCCGGTGCGCCGCGCCCTCAAAACCGGCGAGCCGTACAAGATAGCCGTACGCTGGGAGCAATCGGGCAACAAGTACTGCGTGATGGGCCACGGCGAGGAATGGAACGAAGCCTACGCCACCCTCGATTACTGCATCCATCAGCAGCCGCACATGACCTCGACCACCATCGAGGACGCCGACTTGTTCCTGCCCTTGCAGGAATGGCTCGAATTCGAACACGGCACGGAAACCGTCACGCAGTTCAACCAAACGTTCATGCGCAAGCAGATCGTGCATCTGGGCGAGACGGCGGACCCGTTCATCGTGGTGACGCAGCTGGTGGACAAGGTGTGCGAGAAGCTGGGCGGCAGCGACAAGATCCTCTACCGCGATTTCCAGTTCAACGGCACCTACCGCACCAAAGAGGACATCTACCCCGTTTGGGCAAAGCTTTTCGGCGTGGACGACTGGGAGCAAGCGGTGAAGCACTCGGAGGACCACACCCTCACCGTGCCCATCGACGAGCTGTACCAGTTCTACCAGTACCTCGACATCGCAGACGACGGGCTGCCGGCCGGATTCGCCACGCTCTCGCGCAAGTGCGAACCGTACGTGACCATGGCCGTCATGAACGGGCACACGGGGTTTCCCTACCACTTCCCCTACGAGCAGACGGGCCCGAACGGCGAATGGCTGGAGTACGACGCCGTGTGCACGTACAAAGAGCAGAGCGAAAACATGCTGCAAGACGACCCGGACTATCCGTTCTACCTGACCACGGGCCGTATAGCGCACTACCACCACTCCACGCTGCGCAACGCGCCCTACAGCCGCGAGCTTATCCCCGTGCCCGACGTGCGCCTCAACCCGCGCGACGCGCGCGAGCTGGGCGTGGCGCACGGAGACTGGGTGGAGCTTTCAAGCCGCCGCGGCCGCACGCGGGGGCGGGCCTACCTCACCGAAGGGGTGCGTCCCGGCGTGGTCATGATGGAGCGGTTCTACTTCCCCGAAAGCTACGACAAGACGCAGAAGAACTTCAGCGGCGGCTGGCGTCAGTGCAACGTGAACCTCATGGCGCGCGACGACGTGGTGAACCCCACGTTCGCATCGGCCAGCTGGCGCGGCTACCGCGTGAACGTGCGGAAAGCGGAGAAGCCCGAGGGCATTTGGACAGAGCCGCACGAGTTCGAGCCGTTCATGCCCACGTTACACACCCAGGACAACACGCAGGAGGTGTTCCGCCATGCCTAAGAACTGCCTGGTCGTGAACTTGGACCGCTGCACCGGCTGCGACAGCTGCATCGTCAGCTGCAAGTTCGAGCACGACCTTCCGCTCGGCATCTTCTACAACCGCGTGATGCAGGTGGGACCCACCGGCACCTACCCGAACATCGAGCGCTACAACCTGCCCGTGCAGTGCCAGCAGTGCGAAAACGCGAACTGCGTGCGCGTGTGCCCCACCGGCGCCAGCTACCGCGACCCGAAAACCGGCACCGTGCAGATAGACAAAAGCAAGTGCATCGGATGCCAGTACTGCCTCTACGCCTGCCCCTACGGCGTGCGCAGCTTCGATGAAGCCGAGGGCGTGGCCAAGAAGTGCACGCTCTGCCAGCACCTCACGGCCGACGGATCGTCCAAGCCCGCCTGCGTGCACAACTGCCCGGGCGGGGCGCGCTTCTACGGCGATTTGGACGACCCCGACTCCGACGTATCGCGCGAACTGGCGAAATACGACGCTTCGTGCATCCACATGCTGCCTGAGCCGCAAAACGAGCATCCGCTCACACGCTACATCCTCTCGCCCGCATATGCTTCCTGGAAGGAGTTGGTGTAAATGACGCCCAAGATCCAATGGCCGCTCGTGCTGTTCTCGCTTCTGGCGGGGGCCGGCGGTTGCGCGTTCGCCTTCGCGAGCGCGGCCAACGCTTTGGGAGAGGGCGTCGGCGCGACCGGTGTCGTGGCTGCGGCATCGCTTGCGCTGATCGCCGTCGGCGGCATCTGCTCGGTGTTGCACCTGGCGCGTCCGCAGCACGCCTTCGCCGCCGTCACGCACCTGCTTTCGTTCTCGGGCATCTCGGTGGAGCTCATCATGCTGGGCGTCACCGGCGTGCTCATGGTCGCGTACCTGGCGCTGTGCTGGTTCGGCGGCAGCGAGGCCGCACGGCTGGCGGTGGGGCTGGCGGGTATCGTCTCGGGCCTGGGGCTGGCGTTCGCGACGGGGCACGGCTACCTCATCTCCTCGAAGCCCGCGTGGAACACCGTCAAGCTGCCGCTTGCCTACACGGGCACGGCGCTTGCGGCGGGCGGGTTTTTGTACCTGGTCATAGCCGCGCTTTCCGGCGAGGCGCGGGAACTGGCCGTGATTTCATGGATCACGGGGGTATGCGTGCTCGCTTCCGTGGCGACGCTCGCCGTCTACCTGGCTCACCTGGGCCTTGCGGAGGCGCGGCGGCATGCGCTCACGCTGTGGGGAGGCATCGTCGCGTGCGGTATGGCGGCCTCGGTTGCGTGCGCGGCGGCTGCCGCTTTCTTGGACCCTTCGTCGCCGGCCTTCATTGCGGCAGCGGCAGCGGGTGCAGCCTTCACGCTTGCCGGCGGGCTTTCCCTGCGCGTGCTCATGTGGCAGACCGGCGTGGCATTCCTGTCGTTTTTCGACGACGCGCAAGCCCGGCGCAGCGCCATCCTCAACTGCTGACGCACGCAAAGCCCGCCCCTTAGCACCTGTCCGCATTCCGCAGAGCACGTAAGGTGCGCGGGTCCCATCCCACAACGCACGCGGCACCCTCCTGCGAACCACCCCGCCCCATCTTGCAAAACGCCCCGTCCGTCCCCTCCGAACGCACAAGGAGACCCCGATGATCGACCCTCAGGAGTTCGCCCAAGCCCAAAGCGGGCGCAGCGCAATGTACCGCCTGATAGAGAAACTGTTCGCCGCGCCGTTGTCGCAGGCCGACCTCGATGCGCTCACCCGCGCCAACCTGCCCGCGCTCGCCTGCGGCAGCCCCCGCGCGGAGCACGGGCTGCGCGAGATGGCGCGCTTTTTGCAAGCGTGCGACAGCGGCACGCGCGAGGCGCTGGCGCGGGATTACACGTCGGCCTTCCACGGCGTCCAGAGCATAGGCGGCCGCATGGCCCTACCCTACGAGAGCGCGCATCAAGGCGAGAGCCAGCAGCTTATGGGCGCAGCGCGCGGCAAGGTGCTCAACGTGTTCAAGAAGCAGGCGCTCAAGCTGGATGCGGGCATCGACCTGCCCGAAGATCACCTGGCCTTCCTATGCGAGTTCATGGCCGCGATGGCGCAGCGAACGGCCGCGTCCTTTTCCGCAGGAGACGTTGACAAGACGTGCGAGAGCCTGCGTTTGCAGCGCGCGTTTTTGCGCAGCCACATCCTCAGCTGGTACGAGCACTTCGCCAAGCTGGCCGCGCGCATCGTGGACGAGCCGTTCTACTGCGGAGCGCTGGATGCGGCGGGCGGGTTCTTCGCGCTTGACGCCGCCGCCCTCGACGACATGCTGGCCGATCTGGGCGCGCCGGAAGAACCCTTCGACCTTGCCTGGTGGGAGACGCCTCCAACCACGCCCGGGATGCCTCACGCCTCGGATTCTCGCGCCTCGGATTCTCGCGCCTCGGACGGCCGCGTGCGCATACGGCGCGGCCGGTGCATTCGCAAACGCGGCGACACGTGCTCGCGCTGCGTTGCCGCCTGCCCGCGCGGCCTCGATCCGTTCGAAATGAGCACGACGCGCATCCGCGCGGATTGCACCGGCTGCGGCCTGTGCGTCAAGGCGTGCCCCACCCAGGCCCTGTCTCTGAAACACCGTTAAAAGCGTCGCACCATGCGGGAGCGACGGAAAAACCGACAACAAGGAGGAACAATGCAACCAAAACAAGACGTTATCGGCGTCTCCGACAAGCTGTCGCTTGGCAAGGCGATACCGCTGAGTCTGCAGCATCTCATGGCGTTCGTGGGAGGCGGCGCCATCCTGCCCGCCGTGCTCATGGGGCTTGATCCGGCGCTGGCCATCATGTGCACCGGTCTGGGCACCATCATCTACCTCATCTGCACGAAGAACAAGATTCCCAGCTACTTCGGCGTGTCGTTCTCGTTCATCACGCCGATGGCGGTCATCACGGCCGTCTCGGGCATTCAGGCGGCGCTTTGCGGCATCGTGGCGGTGGGCGTGGTGTTCGCGATAGTAGCCGGCATCGTGAAGCTGGTGGGAACGAAGTGGATCGACGTGGTGCTGCCCCCTGCGGTGTCGGGCTGCATCATCGTGGTCATCGGCGTGGGCCTGTCGGCCACGGCGGTGGACATGGTGCTCAACAACGGCACGGGCGAGTTCGACGGCCTGGGCTGCCTCGTGGCGTTCGTCACGTTCCTGGCGGCGGTCGCGTTCTCCAGCTTCTGCAAGGGCTTCTTGAAGACCATCCCCATCCTGCTTGCCATCATCGTGGGGTACGTCGTGGCGTTCGCCTGCGGCATGATCGACTTCTCCCCGGTGAGCGAAGCGGCTTGGATCGGGCTTCCCAACATCACGCTGCCGGTGTTCGACCTCAACGCCATCCTCGTCATCGGGCCCATCGCGTTCGTGGTTATCGTGGAGCACATCGGGCATCTGCTGGTGGTGAGCAACATCACCGGCGAGAACTACAACGACAAGCTGGCCGCATCGCTTCTGGGCAACGGCCTGGGCACCGCAGTTTCGGGCTTTCTGGGCGGCCCGGCCCTCACCTCCATCGCCGAGAACATCGGCATCATGGGCGTGTCGCGCGTGTACTCCACCCGCGTGTTCTGGTACACCGCCGGTTTCGCGCTGGTGCTCGGCGGCTTCTGCCCCAAGCTGGCCATGCTCATCAACACCATTCCCACCTGCGTGCTGGGCGGCGTCTCGCTCATGCTGTTTGGCCTCATCGCCGGCAACGGGCTGTCGCTGCTTGTGGACAGCAAGGTGGATTTCAGCAAGAACCGCAACCTCATGATAGCCGCCGGCTCGCTCATTCCCGGCATCGGCATGATGACCATGGGCGTTTCCATTCCGCTGGGGTCGTTCAACCTGCCGGGGCTGCTGCTGGCCTCCATTTTGGCCGTCGTGTTCAACCTGGTGCTGCCCAAGGAGGACGAAGCCGGCGATGCTGCGGGCGAGACCGCAGGCGAAGCTGTGCGCAAGGTCGCAGGCAAAGTTGCGGACAGGGCTGCGAGCGAGACAACGCGCTGATCGAGCATGATTCGCGACACCGATGCGAAGGGGACGAGCATGAGCGAACGAAAAGCCATTCCGGTCGACGCGAAGCTGCCGGCGCCGCAAGCGTGCGCCTTAGGGTTGCAGCACTTCTTGTCGATGTTCGGCGCGACGGTGCTCGTGCCGCTGCTCATGGGGTTCTCGCCATCGGTGTCCGTGATGTGCTCGGGCCTGGGCACCATCATCTACCTGCTGTGCACCAAGCAGAGGATCCCCAGCTACTTAGGTCCCTCGTTCTCGTTCATCGGGCCGATCGTCGCGGCGTCGGCGGTGTGCGGGCCGTCGGGAGTGGGGTCGGGCATCGTGGCGGCCGGCCTGGTGTTCGCCGTGATCGCGTTCGTCATTTGGAGGGTGGGCACCCGCTGGATCGACGCGCTCGTTCCAACCCCCGTGATGGCCGCCATCATCATCGTCATCGGGTGCGGGCTTGCCGCCACAGCCGTGAGCGAAGCATTCCTTGACGGCGCGGGCAACCCGCGACCTTGGCAGGAGATCACCGTCGCCTTCGTGGCGCTGCTGGTCGTGGTGGCTTGCACCTGTTTCGGCAAACGACTACTTGGCACCATTCCCGTCCTTGCGGGGGCGGCAGTGGCGTACGCGCTCGCATGCGTCTTCGGACTGGTCGATTTCTCCGCAGTGGCGCAGGCGCCGTGGTTTGGGCTGCCCGAGTTTACGTTCCCGTCGTTCGACTTAGGCGCCATCGCTCTGGTGGCGCCCATCGCGCTCGTTGTTGTCATCGAACACATAGGCCACCTGTTTGTCATCGGACAGATGACAGGTGTTGATTACGGCCCCATTCTGCATCGCTCCATCTTGGGAGACGGCCTGGCCACCGTCGCGGCGGGGTTCCTTGGGGCCCCGCCCGCCACCACCTTTGCCGAGAACATAGGGGTCATGAGTGTGACGCGCGTGTACGCGACGCAGATCTTCTGGTACGCGGCGGGCGCGGCGCTGGTGGTGGGCGGGTTCTGCCCGAAACTCGGCGCCCTCGTTGGCACGATACCCGATCCAGTCATCGGAGGCGTGTCCATCATCATCTTCGGCCTCATCGCCTGCAATGGCTTGAAGATGCTCGTGGAAAACGGCATCGACCTTTCCGACAACCGCACCGTCACGGTTGTCTGCGCCCCCATCGTCGTGGGCGTGGGCATGCAGGCGCTTGGCGCAGGCATCCCTATAGGCGACTACTCGCTGCCCGGCCTGGCCGCAGCCGCGCTGCTGGGCATAACGCTGAACCTGGTTCTGCCCAAGGGAGCGATCAAAAACGCCGACCCGCAACCTACCCGCGCATCGAAGGCCCGCTTTCTCCGTTAGGCATATGAAACCAGCGTTGGCATGAGCGCGCTCGCACGATGCCGGGTCGAACCCCCGCCCGCAGGCCCCGCCCAGCGATCGGACCGGACCCGTGCCGGCGGGGCTTTGTCCTGCAGCCCGACCTGGCCTATGCCAATGCTGGTTTGGCGAAGGGCGGCGGCCCTTCTGGACAAAACGGCCTCTAATCCACATCCTCATATGAGGATAATCAAAACTGCAAGTCGGCTACCTGGGGAAACGAGTGGCCTTCCCGCATGTTTTCTTGAAAGGGGCCCAAATCGGCCTGATTTCGCTTGAATTCATGTGGATCAGGGCCCGTTTTGTCCATGATCCTTTTGCTCATTGTTTGATCGCCGCCGACGCGGGCCAAGTCGGACCGCCGGAGGGGACTCGCCGGCGCCTCGGAAAGACCCTCCCACCGGCAAGAACCCGTTGGCGCGGACCGGCCGGCGCTTCGAAGGGTGACGTTATCCCCGTCCTCCTGTCACTCTCCTGACGTTATCCCCGTCCTCCTGTCACTCTCCTGTCACTCTCCCCCTGTCACTCCTTCCGCTTCCCGCCTCACCCCCGACGCGCCGCAACGAACTCCTGAAGCTCGTTGCGGTTTCCCACGCCCACCTTCCGGTAGATGTGCCGCGAATGCGTCTTCATCGTTGAGTCCGCCACGTACAGCTCCTCCCCGATGCGCGCAAGCGTGTAGCCGCGCATCATGAGCACGAGCACCTCCTCCTCGCGGCGCGTCAGGCCGTAGCGCTGCGCCACCCGCGCGCACGCTCGCGCCGTGCGCTCCTCCTCGTCGAGCACCGTAAGCGCCCCCGAACCCTCGTTGCGGCTGGCTACGCCCCAGGTCGTTGTGAAGTCGCGGTCGGACACAAGCACCATCGACAACGCCACGAACGCAACGACCAGCACCGCTATCGTCGCCACAAGCACCTCGGGATCGGCGAAAAGCGGCGCGCCCAGCGCCGAGACGGCCTTGCCGGCGAACGAGCCAAGGGAAAGGCTCGCCTGCGTGATGCCGAACATCCACACAGCGTTCACCCCGTAACGGTACGAGATGCCGCAGAACACCACCGTCACGAACACCGAGAACAGTGTGAACGCCGCGTTCGAGCACAACGCCGCCGCCACGCCGCTCCACCCGTACCCCATGAGCACGAGCAGCGCGCCCGCCACCAACACGGGAACCGCCATCTGGTACAGCGCCTTGATCTCGATCATCCCCTTGCGCGCCAGCGCCGCGACGAGGACGCACGCGGCGGCAACGCACACGCCGAAAAGCACGGTCACCCGGTCCTGCGCCCCAAGGAACCCGCGAATCACCGCGTTGGAGAACCCGAACGCGGCCAACAGCACAAGCGGACGCACCGAAATGGTCCAACCCGCGCGCTGCCGCTCGCCCTGGCGAAACGCAACCTCCTTCGTGCGACGGTCCGCCCGGCAAAGCGCCAGCAGCGAGGCCGCCGGCATGAGGATAGTCGCAAGAACCACCACCGGAAACGGCTCTATCAGGCACACCAGAAACGTCAAAAGCGCGGAGAAGAAATGCGCCAACGTGAAGAACACCAGCACATGGGACGTGTCGAACTGGGCGTACAGCTCCATCCAGCCCAAATACAGCACGGCGAACCCCACGTTGAGGACGACGGCGCACAGCGTTGCGGCCCACGGAGGCATCATCGCCGCCCCCGCCGCGCCAACCGACATCGCGACGCCCGCGAGCAAAAGCAGCCGGCGGCGCCCAAGCACGCTTCCCACGCGCTTCGCCAGCACCGCCAAAGCGCCGTACGCCCCGATCCTCGCCAAAGACGGAACTCCCGCCAGCGCAAGCGACGCCGCATCCGACGGCGCGCCCACCAGCTGCAAGCTGACCACGTTCGAAAACGACACGACAAGGCACAGGCCGAGGCACCAACCGCTCCACCCCGCAAGGCCATTGCCAACACGCTTGCCCTCGCCCATGCAGCGCCCCTCCTTCGCCTCGCGCAAATCCGTTCGCCCATCTTAAAGCAAACGATATTCCCCGACCACGCGAAACACGCCAATAGGGCGCATCGATCGACTTCGCCACAAATCAACGCCTAACCCAAAAGACAGCTTGAATAGTGCACAATATGGATGTATAATCCGCAAATGTCAGAAAAAAGTTCTGATATTTGATGTAAATAATGCGCATCGCTGCGAAAAGGAGTTCAAGATGCTCTGCCAGTTCACATTTGATAATTTCCGCTCATACAGAGACGAGACGACGTTTGACATGCAGGCTTCTTCCATAAAGGAGTTCCGGGAATCCCTGATCATTGACGACAAGGACGGACAGGCATTTCTTCCCGTATCGGTTATATACGGCCCGAATGCCGGAGGCAAGTCCAACCTTTTCCTCGCCATGCAGAGGATGTTCGATGCCGTTGCCTACCCCATCTATCTCCTCTCGCGGAGAGATGATGTGACCAAGGACATCCCGCGCCCCAAGGTGAAGGGCACCGATGCCTTCCACTTCGATGACGAGCATTCGCAGGTGCCCTCCGATTTCGAGGTCTACTTCAGAACGAAGGGCCAGGAATTTCGCTACACCCTCTCCTTCGATTCCGAGGGGATAACCGCAGAGAGTCTGACGAGGAAGAACATCGGCGGCACGAGGACTGCTCTTCTGTTCGAGCGTACTGGGGACGAAGTAGAGCCCGGGTCGTCCCTCAAGCGTGCGAGGGTGAACACGTCGTTCAACACAGACATCCCGTACCTTTCGTTCTTGGCCCTAAACTACGATATTGAGTTCGTCGATATGGCTGCAGAGTGGCTCGCCTCGGTACGTTTCATCAACTTCGACTTCCGGTTCGAGGAACTCATCCTTGAGAAAACACTTGAGCAGGAAGACGAGGGCGTGGTCGTCGGCATCCTGAAGGCAACCGGGATAAACATCGACGGCTTCCGAGTCGAGGGGGATGAGGACGACTTCGAGAACAGGCGCGTCTGGGTTCGCCATATCGTGAACGGGAAGCCTTACGAGCTGCGTCTTAACAAAGAATCCGCTGGAACGCGCAAGATGATGAGCATGGCAGTCGCTCTCGATGACGCACTGAAGGAGGGGAACCTTCTCGTCATCGACGAGCTAGACTCAAAACTGCACCCAAAGCTGCTCAGGTTCATCGTCACGCTATTCCAGAATCCCGACATCAACAAGAATGGCGCACAGCTCGTGTTCACTTCTCAGGATGTCAGCATCATGCGTAACGACGTGTTCCGTCGCGACGAGATCTGGTTCGCGGCACGCGGCAAGGACGAGGAGAGCTCCCTTTGGTCACTGTCCGACATTCACGAGCCGAACGGCAACCTTGTGAACAAGAACGCGGCTTTCGACCGTCAGTACCTCTCGGGCAGATACGGAGCCGACCCCATACTCAACCGCCTCCTATATTGGGAGGAGGACTAAGCATGGCGCGAAATCGATCCAAAAGCGAATGGCGAAAGCCGGGGCGGCGCCAGGGCTACCGCGTCCTGGCGCCCGAGCGCCATCTTGTCGTCTGCGAGGGCGAGAAAACCGAGCCCCTGTACTTCGAGGGCATGCGCGACGCGCTGAAGCCGGAGTTCCGTAATCGCATCCACATCGTCGTGAAGGGCACCGGGCTGCACACGACCGACCTGCTCGATTATGCCTTGCGGGAGTGCAGGCTGTCGGGAGGTTATGACCACGTATGGCTCGCATACGACCGCGACGATTTCGATCTCCAGGATTTCGACTCCGTGGTCAGTGAATGCGCTCGGAACTCCGATGAGACCACGACATACCATCCCCTGTGGTCGAATCCGTGTGTCGAGGTTTGGATGTTGCTTCATTTCGGCTACACCACCGCCGAGATGACATCGGCCGAAGCCATCGCGAAGACGGATGCGTTGTTTCAGAAGGAGCTACGTCGCCGCTACAAGAAAAATGATATGAGTCTATTTGCGGATCTGTCAAGCCGACTTGCGAATGCAGAGGCAAATGCAAACCGACTTGTTAAATGGCATGAAAATCAAGGAGCATTGCGGCCTTCGCAAATGAACCCATGCACTCAATTGAACGAGATCACACAAACCCTGCGCGAATATATAGAAGTTTAGCTGCCATGGCTCATGAATGTCGCTTAATGCGATAAGAGCAAAAGAAAGGAAGCGCCGATGACCAGCACACCGCACATGAACTCATATTTTGACGATTTTCTCAAGAACATAAGATTGTCTAAATCTCAAAAAGCCACACTTGTGGAAGCCCATACCCGTTTAAGGGATGAGCTCGAAGCAGACGCCAGTCTCCAAGATATGTTGATAAACACGTTTCTTCAGGGCAGCTACAGAAGGTCTACCATCATCAAGCCTGCTGCCGGGCAAAGTTCTGATGTCGATGTTGTGGTGGTGACCAACATCGATGAAGAGGATTACACTCCCGCTGAAGCCCTCGATCTTTTCAAAGGCTTCCTCGATAAAAACTATCCTGGTCAGTATGAGCGACAGGGTAGATCTTGGGGTATACATGTTGATGGTGCTGACATCGATCTTGTTCCGACTTCAGCACCGAGCGAGGCCCTGTCCAAATCGGAGGCGCTTAAAGATATGGTTTTTTCGACGCTAGACGTCGAGTCCTTTGCAGATTCATCGGAATTGTCGAAGGCCTATGGCTCAAGAACCGCAGTAAACATCAGGGACATCCTGGAAAAGGACGACTGGAAGGATGAGGCACTACGTATTCCTGATCGTGAGGCGGATGTTTGGGAATGGACAGACCCTCTAAGTCAAATTGGTTGGACCATCGACAAAAACGCAAGGTGCTCGGGGCGCTATGTGAATGTGGTAAAAGCGCTTAAATGGTGGTGGCGGACGCAACATCCAGACAAGAAATATCCCAAAGGCTATCCTTTGGAGCACCTCATTGGAGACTGTTGCCCTGATGGAATAGAGTCCGTCGCCGAGGGTGTTGTGCTAACGCTTGAGAACATTGCAAAGATGGGCCCATCGAAGCCAATCCTTCTGGATCGTGGGCTTCCTAACGACGTAATGGCTAGGGTTTCCCAAGATGATTACTCAACCTTCCACGAATGCGTCATCGAGGCATCTTGTCTTGCAAGAGAGGCATTTGCCGCCGAAGATGCACGCGTCGCCTCTGAGAAGTGGCAAGAGTTATTTGGGGCAGAATTCCCACTTGCTCCGAAATCAGAAAGCAAAGCCGCTTTTACAGCTAGGGCAGGGGCTGCCACGATTCTCTCTGAAGCGAATTTTGCATGAACGACGAGATTCCCGAGGCACTTCGTTCTGCCCGCCGTTCTTTGGAGGAGCTGACGTCCCAAATCGTTTCCGAGGATTGGATTTGGGATGAGTCGATTGCTGAATGGTGCCTCCCCTTCACTGCTCGGATAGCGAGCGCAGATAGAATCCCCGAAATCTCATCCTGGGTCTTCGCCGTCTCTCCCGCTTATCCCGACGGCAAGGTAAGAATATACCCGGCACTGAATGGCGGCATTGAAGAAACCTATCCTCATCAATCGAATAACGGACTTGAGGAGCATGGGAAATACTGTCGGTCGGGAAACGTCTGCCTTTTCACTGAAAATGCGGAGTGGGCTTTGCGGGGGAATGCTGATTTCACCCTTCTTTCTCATGCGGAAAGATTTCTCGAGTGGATTAAAGCGGCAAATGAAGGCTCGCTAATGAAGACCGGGGACAACCTTGAGTTTCCCATGCAAAACATTCGGTCAAACGAGTCAGTCCTTTACTGCGAGGATGAAGTTTCGAAGATGATTTGGGACAGTCATCCCGCTAGCTGCAACGGAGTCGTCGAGACTATCGATGATGGTCTTGGCCACATATGCCTCTCAGACTTTTACGGGGCAGATGGCTATCTCGTACGGGCTACGGGCTGGGGAACAACCATTGAGCGCAACGCGAAAAAGAAAGATGATCTCGGAATATGGTTCATCGCATCCTCGGTTCCCCATATCCGTTGCTGGCAATCCCCCAACACATATGGAGAACTTCGCGAATGGGCGAACAAAGAAGGGCTGGATATAGATAGCATCATCGCTCGGAATTCATCAAAGCTGCGAGACGGCTTAAGGCACTATCTTGCGATTGGTGTGCCCTGCGCAAATGTAGTAGGAAAAGCCCCCGATTCCCTCTCTTGGTTTATTGCGAAGATGCCAGTTTTTTCTGAGGGAAAAGAATTCGGTAAAGGCGGGGTGCATAAGAAGAGTGTATTGAAAACAGTTGACAGGCAGAAGACTTTCGCCTCCACAGTTGAAATCGATTGGATCACTAGCGCCAATTGCGCAAAAGACCAGATACATTCACGAGGAGCCTTATGTGACAAGTTGACCGATTCACGGGTCGCGCTTATTGGGGCCGGCTCCTTGGGAAGCATAGTTGCCAATAATCTTGTGCGAGGCGGTGTAACCGATTTATGCATCTTCGATTCGGATCGTTTCGGAATCGGCAACACCACACGTCATCTTCTTCGCACTTGCGACGTCGGCAGTAACAAGGCCGTTGCCGTTGCATCTTCGTTGAACGCGGCAACTCCAATGGGGCAGCTTGAAGGAAGAAGCGCAGTAGATGAGAGCAATGCAGAAAGCCTTAAAGGATTCGACGTCATTATCGATTGCAGTTCGTCTCCATCTGTTCTGGCTATTCTCGACGGGCTAGACGGAGATCATCAGCTGTTTGTGTGCTCGTTCGGGTATGCAGCGGAAAAGGTTTACATCTCTGCTTCGTCTTTGAATTCATTCTCTTTGAAAAATTATTATGATACCTATGGTCAGATGATGCGTGAGGATGCGACTTTGGTTCGGTCAGAAAAAATGCCATGGGAGGGCATAGGATGCTGGTCGCCCGTCTTTCCCGCTAAGAATTCAGATGTCAGCAGAGCCGCCTCCCTTGTCGTCGACTGCTTGGATTGTTTGGTCAAGCAAGGCAAAACAGGGGTGAGTTATGCATATATAACCAAGCGCGACAAAGATGGTGTTTTGCTGGGGATAGAACGAGAAGAGCTATGATTTGGAAGTCGACAAATGGCATGTATGTAGAAATGACAGAGGGTGTTTTTACTTCCATTATGGAGTATGTCTTGTCACGCAAGAGAGGCGAAACTGGAGGCATTCTTATCGGTAATTATTCGGACGATCTTTCGACCGCTACGATACTATCCGCCTCCGGTCCTGGACCGCGATCTCTATTCGGATTGTTTTCATTCACAAGAAGGCCAATTGGCCTTCAAGCGGAGTTGGATGAAGAATTCATATCTGGAAGATACTATTTAGGAGAATGGCATTGCCACCCAGGAACAAACTGCACACCTAGCTTTCAGGACATCCGTCAGATGCAGGCTATCTCAAGGTCACCGAGCTATAACTGCCCCGAACCAATTCTCATAGTCTTTGGCAGAAGCAGCCCGTACGACTTCAATTCTGCATCAATTGTAAAAGGTAATGGAGTAGTCAAGCTTGAAAGGGTAAGCAGCGGGTAATGAACATGGAAGAGATTGGGCACATGGTTAATAATGTATTAGGATTGATTGGCAATGCGTGTACTGCTGCTATGATTGTTTTGGCAGTTGGCTTTGTCGCTTTGTCGGTAATGGGCTTATTCAGACCAGCGTATAGGTTTGGAAAAGGCATCGCTTGGAAAAAGGTCTTCATTGTCGCCGACAGCAATACACGTCAGGAGTTAAAAAGCGACGTAGTGCGTTCAGGAATAATCAAAAAGAGAAATATTCTTGAGAAAACTGACGGGCAGATAAGCGACCTAGCAGGCGCGAGACTTCTCGTCTTGGAATACGGATATCTCGGTGCAGACAGGGTGCAAGAAATCGTGTCCAACAAATGCTCCGACTGCGGCGTGCTGGTTTACGCGAATCCAGGAGAAATCGATAAAAAGTCTCTGGCGAAACTTAACCGTTTTCAGCATGTCTCGGTGGTTAACTTCAGAGGAAGACTGGTTAATGAAATCCTTTTACTTCTCATCAGCACGTCTTTCGCGCGCAAAGATGTAAAAAACCAGGAGCAGTGATCTAGGTGAAATCTAAGATTTCATCGAGTTCTCTCGCGCAGGCCTCTACGATGCAGCGTACGGCTGCGAGTTCGCTAGGAGTAATGCGTTCGTTGTCGGCTTTGTCCTCGAGCATGGCGATGAGCCGTGCTGCACCCTCCAGCTTCTCGGAGGACTGGACCACAGCGTTGACCATATCCTTGGTTGGGGCGTAATCTGCGTTCGCTGCCATTGGGGACATCCTTTCAGGCAAAAATGTTTGCAAAGGATGATAGTAAGCCCCTTGTCGCAAAAGATGAGAGGCATCCACCTCAGTTGTCACCCTGTTGGGAAATGTACGTCAATTACCCAAAACGGCAGATGCCCCTCTGTCCGGCAATTGACGTACATATTCGATTAGGGTGACCTGTCTATTATAACGCCCGCCCTCGTGCCCCAAGCGCTTCTGCACGCCTTCCCGAGTTTGAATGAATAATTTCTTCTTTTTCCTGCATGAGCAGGATTTTTTCTTGCCTTTTGTGGTAATATATTGGTATAGGACTATATAGGACTTCGAGGTTGTCATGTATTTGAAGCAAACGAA
>NZ_PPEL01000013.1 GCF_002899695.1 Rubneribacter badeniensis | reverse complement strand
GGTACCGGGAGGGGAGGCTGAAGGCGTTCGACGAGGGAGGGCGCAAGGTGTACGATACGATAGCCGGCCGCAGGAGGCGGCTGGGGCTGGCCGCCTAGGCCGTCCGGAAAAACGTCCGCACCCCCGACGGGAGTTTCTTGTGCAAGTTTTTTCGTTTTTGGGAGCATATTCAGCTTGTTTCCCCCGCCGTGTTAGCACTTGAAGAAGAAACCCCCGATGGCTGCTCGCCTCTCCGTTTTATTAGCTCCCAAAAACGGAAAACTTTCACGGAATCCTGAAGCTCTCTGCAAACCGCGATTGACACGAACTCATATCGCCAAACCCCGAACCAAGCTTATTCCGATCGGTCGCTTCGGAGGTTCCCTTGAACTGCTTCCCATTTCTTGGACAAAAGAAATGGGAAGCAGTTCACCCGACGGGAGGCCTTGCTCGGCGGGCCGACCTGGCCCATGTCAATCTTGGTTTCATATACCATGTCGATTTTGGCTTCATATAGAGTCGGAAAGCATCTAGCACAAAATGACGGTTAAGAACGATTTTTCTGTTCCTTGGAAGGGTGTTTTTGGAGAAACGCCAGGTCGCGAAATCAAATCTGGTCAAAAAATCGTTCTTAACCGTTATTTTGTGCTACCGCATCGACGCTCCGCTGTTAAACCAGGATTGGCATGGGCCAAGTCGGCTCGTCGTGCAAGGCTCTGCCATCGCTTCGGAGGTTCCAGCCGGCAAGCGGGAAGCCCCCCTGAGGCACCCGATCGGGGGCTTCGGGGGGCGACTCGGCGAACGCGGGTTCGTGTCAATCCTGGTTTAACGGCGGAATCGCCGCGCACGGCCCGCTCCGGCGCCTCGTAAGGCCCTGCCCATCGGGGGCCTTCCGAGGCGCCGGGTCAGAGGAGGCCCGACTCGGCATCCGGCGAACGCAGGCCCGCACCGATGGCGGTTCAGCACGGACGCAGAGTTCGGAGAAAAGACCGCAGAAGCACCGCGGAACGAAAGGAGGGGAAGCTAGCGGCGCGAGAGCGCGACAGGGAACGGGATCACCAAAACCGAGCGCAAGCGACGCAGAGCAGACAGAGGCGCACAACAGCAACGCTCCCGACGGATAGCAGCGCAAAAGGGCGCGGCGAGACGTCAGCGACGATCTGAGTTAGTGCCCTCGGCCAACAGTAAATCGAACATCTCCTGGCGTCCGTGCACGTTCAGCTTGGCATAGATATGGGAGATATGGGTTTTCACCGTGCCCTCGGATAGCACAAGCTCCTCGCTGATGAAGGCGCGCGAACGCCCTTGCGCGAGCATCATGAACACCTCCGTCTCACGCGGGGACAAGCCGGCGCGCTCGGCTACCTCACCACGACGGTCGACGATCAACTCGGGAGGAACGGCGGGGCGCTCCTCTCCCCCGCCGCGATCGATCAGCCAGATGACCAGCACCGCCAGCACAAGCGCAACCAGCAGGACAACGCCGCTGTTCGCAACGCCCAAGTCGAAAAAGCACGCAACCCATACGATGGACACCGCGTCGTAGAACCCCGCAGCCAAGCCCACCACACGAAACGGAGACGCCCCCTTCAGACGGATCGAAGTGACGGCCAACGTCCAGAACAGCGCATGCGTCAACGCCTCGACCGCCGTGACGAACACCTCCGAAACCGCAGGGACGACCCCCTGCCACGAAGGGGTGAGAGCCGACACGAAAAACGCGATGACCACCACGAGAAACGCCGGTATGAACCGTCGGTTGAGATGGATCTTCACGCGCTTGACCAGCACTGCGTGCGAAAGCGCCACAAGCACCGCCACCACGCCCAACGTGCCCGCAGCCGCGAGCATCGCGCCCGAGAACTGGTGAAGCGGATCGCCGAAGAAGCCCAGCGGCGTCAGCACGCGCGTCGTAGCCACAGCCAGCGCGGCCACAAGCATCTGCGGCACCACATAGCGGTACGCCGCCGACGCATCGGATGCAGGCTTCCACTCGTCGCGCTCAATGCGCGTGCAAGGGCCGCGCTCGGCCACGCCCGCCAGCACGGCGATGGCGAACGGCAGCACGACGGCAAGCCCCACCTGCATCGGCTCCGAAAGCACGCCCGTAAGCACCTGAACAAGCATGGTCTTGAGCGCCAGACTTGCCACAATGCCGCCGATAGCGCGCGACATGCTTTGCGTCTCAGCCAAGATGCCGCAGAACAGGCAGGTAAACCATGTGTAACCGGCACCCGCCACCACAATGCCCAGGAGCGCGACCACCTCCGGCTGAAAAAACGCTTGCTGCGGAGCAACCGCAAACGCCATCGTGCCGAACGAAGCAGCGAGGGGCAGACAGAAGAACAAACTGCGCCGTGCACGCTCGAACCTGCGGGGAAACGCCGCCATGGCGGCAGCTAGAAGCAGCAACCCCACCAACCAATAAATGCGCATATTGCCAAGCCCGGACAATCCCGAATACGACTGGGCGAATCCAGCCGAATGGCCAAACAGGTCGGCCCAAGCAGCCAGCAAGGCCCAACCCACAGCCACGCAGCATGCAACGCGGTAGCGCTTTAAAGAGCCCAGAACAGACCCCCCCCCCTTCCCGTTTTCCAACGTTTTCGGCGGCATCATCATACACCGGGCGAGAGCAAACGCAACATCATCCGTTTTGGGGATGCTTCCCCATCGGCAAGAATCTCCCTTTTCGCCGATAGGCAAAACCGACGAAAACGCAGATGATCGAAACGTTGTCGTCCAATTCACCACAAACCAAGGAGGGATCATGAGCAACAACGACAGCATGAGAATGAGCGAAGCCGGACAGAGCGCCGCCTCCAACCGTGGCATGGAGCAAACGCGCCGCGGGTTCGTGAAGACCGCCGGCATCGCGCTTGCGGGCGCAGCCGCCATAGGGCTGGCCGGATGCGCCCCGTCAGGCAGCTCGGACGCGAGCGTCGACGCAACCGCAGAAGGCACCTGGGACGAAGAGTTCGACGTGATCGTGGTGGGAGGCGGCATCGCGGGTCAAGCCGCCGCGCTAACCGTCGCCACCGAAGGGAACGGGGCAACGTGCTTGCTCATCGAGAAGGGTTCCACGCCCAGTGGCAACAGCCCGTTCTGCAAAGGCGATGCCATCTGGACGAACGACGTGCCCACCTTCGCCACGTACCTGAAAGAGCTTGCCCACGGCACGACGCCCGACGACGTGATCGACGCCTATGCGGAGGGCCTTGGCTGGGTGTTCGACTGGGTCATCGAGCTGGGAGCCAACAAAGACGAGATGAGCATCACCGAGCCCGCGACCGACCCCGAGGGGCAGAACGCCGAGTACCATGAGCTGGAGAACTCGTACGCGTTCGGGTACTTCGCCATCGGCAAGAGCAAGGACGTGGAGGTGAAGGGGCCCAACCACGTGCAAGTGTTTCTGGAGCAGGCGGTCGCGCAACGAAGCGATGTCGTGGACTACCGCACAAGCACGCCGCTCGTCGACCTCGTGCAAGACGCCGAAACCGGTGCCGTGACCGGCGTGATCGCGGGCGAGAAAAACCCGAAGCGCATCCGCGCCAAGCGCGGCGTCATCATGTGCCTGGGAGGATTCGAGCACAATCCCGAGATGATGCAGAACTACCTGGGTCAGGGCGCGGCCGTCCCAGCCGCCGGATCGATGAACACCGGCGACGGACATCGCATCTGCGCTCGCCTCGGCGCGGACTTCTGGCACATGAACAACGTGGCCGGATTCTGGATGGCCGGACGCGACCTCGAGAACACCTCGTACACGAACCCACCCATCTACAAGCCTGCACCCAAGGGCTTCGGCATCACCGTCGGCATCAACGGACGGCGCTTCTACATGGACTGGGACGGCTACAACGTGCGCGAGAAATACCCCTACCTCTCGGATATGACCGTACACGTGGGTTCGCGCCACGGCCACATGCAGTTCGGCGGCGAATGGCCCCACCTGCCCATGCCCTCGAAGGCGTGGTTCGTGTTCGACTCCGAGGGATTGGCTCAGGGCGCCATCCCGCCTTCGGACGACGGCTCCACGCCCGACTCCAAAGGCTACGCATACGCCGCCGACACCATCGAAGAGTTGGCCGCACTCATGGAGGTTCCGGTCGAAGAGCTGACGACCACGGTGGAGCAATGGAACGAATGCTGCGCCAAGGGCAAGGACGTGTATTTCCATCGTCCCGAAAGCACGCTCGTACCGGTGCAGACCCCGCCGTTCTACGCGCAGCTGTGCGCGCCGTCGTTCCTCAACACCGACGGCGGCCCCGTGCGCAGCGCCAAGGGCGAGATCCTCGACTACGACGGCAACCCCATCCCCGGCCTGTACTCAGCCGGCGAGTTCGGTTCCATCTGGGGCCACTACTACGAAGGCGGCGGCAACGTGGCCGAATGCCTGGTATTCGGCCGCATCTCGGCGCAAAACGCCCTCGCGAACACAGCCGAGTAACGCTGCGGCGCATCGACAACCGGCAACGACACCGCGCCGCCTTCCCCTCCCTCGGCGGCGCTTCTCAGCACGACGGGCCGAAGCAATGCTTCGGCCCGTTTTCACTGCGCGCGCTTCTGATGCGCGCTTCCGGCGCGGTTGTTTTCGTCGCTTGCTTGCTCGCGTCATGATGGCGTAACCAAAAGACGGGACGGGAGAATGCGAGCGGAGAGGCAAGGAAAGCGAGGGGACGGCGGCGACGCAGCCACGCGAAACGGATGTTTCACGTGAAACATCCGTGAAAAGTTGCTCGCGGAAGAAGAAGGCACGGTTTGAAGCGCAGAGCGCAAAGCAAACGAAGCGCGCGAACGCGAAACGCAAGGCGCGCAATGGCGGGATGCGAGGACTCTCCCACCGGATCCCCCGCTCCGTCGCGGATAGCCCGATCCGATCCGATCCGAGAACCAGCCTTTTGGTCTCTCTTTTTTCGCACCCTTTGCTCGAGCCCCTATTCGCATCCATCAACGCCAGCATCAGCGACGCAGTGGAGGCAGGTGCCCTTTCGCGCTCTTCGCTCGAACCCCTTCGCGCGCCCCTACTTTAGTAATAGCGGTAGTATGCGGCGCAGCTGCCCTCGGAAGACACCATGCAGGGGCCCACCGGGTTCTCCGGCGTGCATACCGTGCGGAAGAGCGGGCAGTCGCTCGGCGCCATGATGCCGCGCAGCACGTCGCCGCAGCGGCAGCCCTTCGGGTCCTGCGTGGGCTCCACGTCGGGCTGGAAGTGGCGCACGGCGTCGAAGCGCGAGAACTCCTCGCGGATGCGGTAGCCCGAGCCATCGATGCGCCCGAGGCCGCGCCAGATGGCGGGGCACGTCTCGAATACCTCGTCGATGGCGGCCAGCGCGGTGGGATTGCCCTGCGGCATGACGCCGCGCGCGTAGGCGATCTCGATCTCGGCGCGGCCCTCGTGCAGCTGGCGCATGATCATCGCGATGCCCTGCAGCACGTCCACCGGCTCGAAACCCGTGATCACGCCGGGAATGCCGTACTTCTTCGCTAGGAACTCGTACGGCGCGGCGCCGATGATGGTGCTCACATGGCCGGGCAGGATAAGCGCGTCCAGCTTCAGCTGCGGGTCGTTGATGATGGCCTCCAGCGCGCCCGGCATGTTCTTGTGCGCGGCGAACACGGTGAAGTTCTTCAGATCGGCTGCGGCGGCGCGCTTGATGGCCATCGCCACAAGCGGCGTGGTGGTTTCAAAGCCCACGCCCACGAACACGATCTCGCGCTCTGGGCGCTGGGCGGCCAACGCAAGCGCGTCCAGCGGCGAGTACACGATCTGCACGCTGCGGCCGGCCGCCTGCTCCTTCAGCAGGCTCGAGGTGGAACCCGGCACGCGCGTCATGTCGCCGAACGTGGCGATGGTGACGTTCGGGATGCGTGCGAGGGCGATGACCGTGTCAATGTCGCGGTTCGAGGTCACGCACACGGGGCAGCCGGGGCCGCTCGCCAAGCGCGTGCCCGGCGGCATGAGGTTGCGGATGCCGTTGCGCGCGATGGCCACGGTGTGCGTGCCGCACACCTCCATGAGCGTGGCGCCGCCCGCGGGGGCCAGCTTGCCGATGGATTCGATGAGGCCGCGCGCCAGCTGCGGATCCTTGAACGCCGCCAGCTCCCGCTGCATCTCGGCGGCGTCCACCGTGCGCGCCTCGTGCAGGGGAACGGGGGCTGCGATAGAGGTCGCGGTAGCGGTGTCGGCTGCGGTGGTTGCAGCAGCGGTGCCGGCTGCGGCAGCAATGTCGGCCGCGGCGGCGCGAGCGGCAGTGGCGCCGGCTGCGGCAGCGTGGGCGGCGGTGCCAGCTACAGAAACGGAATGAGGGGCGGCACCGTAGTCAGCGGCAGTGGCGGCGACCACGGTGCTGGCCACGGCCGCATGGGCAATGACGTCGGCTTCGGCAGCGTGGGCGGTGGCTACAGTATCAGCACCGACAGCACTGCAGACGGCAGATGTTTCACGTGAAACATCTGTTCCCGTTTCGACCTCTGACGCCTCTTCCGCACGCGCGCACCGCGCGTCCTCGCCAGACCCTGCCGCGCTCATCGGGCCGTCTCCTCGCTGATGGGCATCTCGTCGGCCGCCAATTCGGGGATCTGCGCTATGAGGTCGATCGTCTCCTGCGCGTAGTCGGGATCCACTACCTCGATGGCGAATCCGGCGTGCACCAACACGAAATCGCCCACGCCGGCCTGCGGCGTGAGGTCGAGCGCGATGTCGCGGGTGACGCCGAGGATGTCGACGGTCGCCAAGCGGTCGTCTTTCATCTCGATGATCTTCGCGGGTATGGCCAAGCACATGGTTCATGCCTTCTTTCGTATCGCAGTGCGGCTTCGCAGGCGCGCCTTACACGTCGCCCTCGGCGACGCCCTCTTCATTCGCAGCCCATGCTACCACAGCTTGCCCGAACGAAACGCAGCCGTCGTTGGGCGGCAAATCGCGATTGACGGCCACCGTGAATCCTGCCGCCTCGAGCGCGGCGAGCGCATGTTCGACGAGGTAGCGGTTCATGAACACGCCACCGGAAAGCGCCACCGCCTTGATGCCGTACAGGGCGCGCGCAAGCTCGGCTGCCGTGACGACGGCCTGGACAAACGCATCATGGAAACGGCGGGCTATGACGGAAACGGGCACACCGGCCACCACGTCGTCGAGCAGCGCGCGGAAGCAAGGGGCCGCGTCGAACAGAACGACGGACGTGTCCTGCGCGGTGCTCGAAGAGGTGGCGGTGTTCTTGAGGACGGCGATGGCGTAGCGCTCGGCTGCGGCGGCATCGTCGCTTTCCTCCCAACCTGAGGATTCTCCCTGACTTACGGGCATCTCCCGATCCGCGGACTCCCCTTGCCCAGCGGATTTCCAACCCGCGGATTCCTCCTGCTCAGCGAACTCCTCCTGGCCGGCAGATTCTTCCCGACCTGCGGATTCACCCTGTCCAGCGGGCACCTTCCAACACGCAAGCTTCTCCTGCGCCGCAGATCCTTCCCGATCCGCAAGCTCCTTCCAACTCGCAGATTCTTCCCGATCCGCAAGCCCCTCCTGACCCGCGGATCCTTCCCAACCCGCAAATTCCTCTCGTCCTGCGGATTCTTCCCGACCTGTAAGCTTCTCCTGACCTGCGAATTTCTCCTGTTCCGCGGAACATGTTTCACGTGAAACATTCGTTCGTTCGGCGTCGAAACCCCCTGCGACGCAACGGGTGGACGAAGCGGCAAACGAAGCAGCAACCGAATCGGAGGGGGGCGCGCCGTCAAGCTCGGCAGCGTCGATGGCCGCTTCCAGGAGGATGGCGGGCTCACCTTCGTAGGCGGGGGCGGTGCAAATGCCGAGGAGCGCGCTGGCCGCGTCGAACAGGCGACCGACCGACGAGGTTTGGGGGGTGTTGATGCCGTGCTCGATCATCTGCTCGCACACGGCAGCCTGTTCGCCAAGCGCCTCAAGCGCGCGCGCTGCGCCGGGATGGTCGAGCAGGTCGAACGCCCACAGCGCGCCGTAGGCCATGCGCAGCGGATACCGCACCGCGGCCGCGCCGCCGGGCATGGGCACGTAGGCGAAGTTCGCGAACCGCTCGAACGCCGCGCGATTCGCCAGCAGCACTTCCCCGCCCCAGATGGCGCCGTCCGCTCCGTAGCCCGTTCCGTCGAACGCGATGCCGCACACCGGCCCTTCCAGTCCGTGCTCGCCCAAAACGGCGGCGATGTGCGCATGGTGATGCTGCACCTCCGCAAGCGGCAGACCGCACGCGCGGCTGCGCTCGCGCGCCCACTTCGACGCAAGGTACTCGGGATGCAGGTCGCAAGCGAGCAGGGTGGGTGCGATCTCGAACAACGCCTCGTAGCGGCTCTTGGCCGCAAGCCACGCGTCGTACGTCTCGGCGTTTTCCATGTCGCCGATGTGCTGCGACACGAACGCCTCGGCATCGCGCGTGAGCGTGAACGTGTTCTTCTGCTCGGACCCTGCGGCGAACACGGAGTGTCGGCGCGCCGCGGTCGCAGGTCCACCAACGTCAGCGAGGGTTTCCGCAGCGTCGGCCCGTTCCGCTGGCTGACTAGCCAGTGAGATAGGCAAAGGCGCGTAGCCGCGGGCACGACGGATGAACTGCACGGCCTTCCCCGCGCTGCCGGCGGCGATGACGCGAACGACCGAGTCGTCGTAGCGCGTGCGGATGGCGCGGTTGTGGCCGAGGAACGCGTCGGCGACGTCGAACAGCTTCTCGTAGGCGTCCTCGTCGTCGATGACGATGGGCTCGTCGTGCAGGTTCCCCGAAGTCATCACGAGCAGCGGAATGTGACCGCACCCCCGCGCCTTCGCCGCCTTCGTCACATCGGCGAAGTCGTGCAGGAGCAGGTGCTGCATCGGCGTGTAGGGCAGCATGACGCCCAGCTCCGGCAGACGGTCGGCAAGGCCGGGGGCGAACGTCGCGTCCGGCCGCTTGCGCATGAGCACGATGGGCCGCTGCGGCCCCGCGAGCACGCCGGCCTCCTCGTCGCCCACCTCGCACACCTGGCGCGCGTCGTCGACCGAGGCGGCCATCACGGCGAACGCCTTGCCCTCGCGCCGCTTGCGCGCGCGCAGCTTCGCCACCGCCTCGGGGTTGTTCGCATCGCACACGAGGTGGAAGCCGCCAAGCCCCTTCATCGCCACGATGCCGCCCTCTGCCAGCAGCCTCGCGGCGCGCGCAAAAATCGCGTCGCTCTCCTCGCGCGTCGCGCCCCAGGACACCGGGCCGAGCGGCGCCGACACGTCGCCGCCTTCGTGCTCGCGCCAGCTCACCTGCGGGCCGCACGCAAAGCATGCGTTGGGCTGGGCGTGGAAGCGACGGTCGAGTGGATCGCCGTACTCCGAGGCGCATCGCTCGCACAGGGGGAAGTCCTTCATGGACGTGCTGGCGCGATCGTAGGGCAGCTTTTCGATGATGGTGAAGCGCGGGCCGCAGTTCGTGCAGTTGATGAACGGATAGCGGAAGCGGCGGTCGTTGGGGTTGAACAGTTCGCGCGCGCAATCGTCGCAGGTGGCAAGGTCGGGCGACACGAGCGTGGTCTTCTCCACGGCGGCGGCGTCGGAAAAGCGGATCTCGAACGAGTCGAAACCCTCGATCGGCACCTCCTTAAGCGCGACCTCCTCCACACGCGAGGCGGCCGGAGGATTCTCGGACAACTCGAGCACGAACTCGTCGAGCAGCTTCCCTTCGCCTTCCGCGTGGACGAACACGCCATCGGCGGCGTTGAGTACCCAGCCGTTCACCAGGTACTTCTTCGCCATGCGGTAGACGAAGGGGCGAAAGCCCACCCCTTGCACGATGCCCTTCACCTGGATGTCGAGCGCTTCGATCATTCCGAGCCTCCGCTTCGCCTTCAACCTGCAAGGGCGGCCTCCGAGGCCGCCCTTTCTCGCTTCGTTTCTCACACGGCTCCCCGAGCCGTGGCACCGATGCTTCGCCGCTGTCGCTGCAATCGCCGAACAGGCCGCCGCGCGCCACCGCAAGCCGACGCGCTTCACGCAAGCCGCCGCGCGTCACGCAAGCTGCCGCGCCTCTACGCCGCAGCGCACTCGTCGCATCGCCGCTAGCGCGTCGGCGCCTCAAGCTCTTCGAGGATGCCCATGATCGCCTCCGCCAGCTGGCGCAGCGTCACGCCCGAGTTGTCGGGCAGGTGCAGATGCACGCAGCGGCGGCCGCGATCGGCCAGCGTCACGAGGTCGCCCGACGCCTGGGCCTTCGCAAGCGACCCCAGGCTTTCAGCCTCTTGGCCAAGCGGGATGTCCTTCAGCTCGTCGGCCGACAAGATGAGGAACACGCCGCAGTTCGGGCCTCCCTTGTGCAGCTGCCCCGTCGAATGCAGGTAGCGCGGCCCCACTTCCAGGCAGGATACCACGCCGCGCTTGTCGGCCACGCCGTGGCGGATCGTCTCAAGCGCCTCGCGTCGGCCCTCGCCGGTGAACGGCAGAAACGCGTTGAGCGCGAAGAAATCCCCCGGCTGGATGCTGCCCAGAAGCGCCCGGAGCGCACCGCACACGTCCGTGCAGTCCTTGAAGCACGGGGACAGGCGCACCTCCACCTCCCCCATGTTCACCTCGCCAAGGAAGTCTTGCACGAAGTCGGGCGCGGGCTGGCCGTCACGCAGGATGTCGAGCACCGCAGCCTTCGCCGACGCCACATCGGGCTGGTCGAACGGGCACACGCGCATGAGGTAGCCGCACATGGCGATGGCGTACTCCCACATCACGAAGTGCTCGGCAAGCTCCATGACCGAATCGATCTTGAAGTTCGCCCGCGGGATGGTGGGATCGATGTAGGACAGGCTCATCTCGAAGTTGCGGCGCTCGTCCCACAGGTTGTTCTGCGTCTGGTACACGATGACGCTGCGATCTCCCGGATCTTTCGTGAGCAGCAGCGAATCCACCTCGATGTTCGGCAGGATGCCCTGGCCGTCCTTACCCAGGCTTTCGGCCACGAGCTGCTCGATCCACAGACCCAGCACGCGGCCGCGCTTCTGCGTGAGGAACGAGAACTTGTTGCGGCCCTGCAGGTAGTTGTCGTACAGAAACGAGGCCAGGCCGATGGCCGGGTTGTCGATGGCGTCCTCGCTGCATTGGCGCTCGGCGTTCACCGCATGCTCCATGAACTCGTGCAAATCGACGCCCACAAGCGCAGCCGGCAGCAAGCCGAACACCGACAGGGCGGAGAACCGCCCGCCCACGGACGGCTCGCCGGAGAACACCGCGCCCCAGCCCTCCTCGCGCGCCTGACGCTCCAGGTCGGAGCCGGGATCGGTGACGGCCACCAAATGCTTGACCAGCTCCTCGGGCGGGATGCGGTCGGCCACGGCGTCGCGCACGGCGCGCAGGGCCAGACGCGTCTCGATGGTGCCGCCGCTTTTCGAGGAGATGATGAAAAGCGTGGTTTCGGGCTTCACTTCGGCAAGAATGGCGCGCACGCGCACCGGAGAGTCGGAGTCGAGCGTCTTGAACGTGATCTTCGACGAATCGGGCTTGTTGTACTTCGTGATGGTCATCGGAGCCTGGGTGGAGCCGCCCTGCCCAATGAGCACGACGGTTTTCAGCCCCTGCTCGATGATGGAGTCGGCGAACGCTTGGATCTTCTCAAGCGGATACGGAGGATTGCTGGCGAGATCCGTCCATCCCATGTACTGCTCGGCGCACGCGCGCGCCTCGTCCGAGAAGCCGTACAGGCTGGCATCCCGGCCATGAAGGCGGCTGGCGACGCATTCTTTCACGAGCGTCTTGGCGGAAGGGTACAGTTTTTCCATATCACCAGACAGCATGGGCACCTTCTTTCTGCGTAAGTTTTCCCATTCTAGCAAACGCGCGTGAAGCGCGCCCGCGCTGAACGCGCCCTTGTGATGGAGTTGTGAACGAGAGCGGAGAAAGCGAGGGGGGGGGGCACCTCTCGCGCCTGCGGGAAGATCGGCGACGCGCGATGAGCGCGACAGAAGGGGCAGAGGACGGCTGCAAGCGAAGAGGGTTTTTGACCTGCGACAACAATGATGAAGAGCGCAAACGCCGAGCAAGAAGAGCAACGCGCGAGGGACGACGTGCACGAAACGGCATGTGAGGAACGAGCGCAAGGGGAGGCACGTGCGAAACAACGCGCACGGAAAGGCTACGAGGGACGACGTTTTGGCATCGGAGAACGTCCCTGAAAGATCGCCGATTATCGCCGCCCCAAACGCACAGCGGCCCGCTCTTCGGAGCGGGCCGCGTTCGATCGACGCAACGCGCGTCTTACAACCCGAGCGCCTTCTTGAGGGCCGAAACGCGACGGCGCGAGACGGGGATCTTCTCGTCCACGGCGTTGAGCGTGAGCAGCAGCGTGCCGCCCGACACCGATTCGATCTCCTCCACCATCGACAGGTTCACCAGGTAGCCGCGGTGCACGCGGAAGAACCCGTGGCCGTCGAGGCGCTTCTCCAGCTGAGCGAGACTCACCGTGGAGAAGTAGCGGTCCGTGTCCGTCTGCAGGTACGCGTAATCGTCGCGCGCCATGACGAAGCGGATCTTGTCGATGCCGATGAGGATTTTCTTGCCGCCCTTTTCGACAGGGATGCGCTCGGACTTCTGCGCCTGCACGTGCAGCGACACGTGCTCGCGCACGCGGGCGATGGCCTGAGCAAGGCGCTCCGTCTCAACCGGTTTCACCAGATAGTCAATGGCGTTCACCTTGAACGCGTCGAGCGCGAACTCGCTGTAGGCGGTCACGAAGACCACGGCGGGCGGGAATTTGAGGTGCTGCAGCGCCTCGGCAAGCTGCAGACCGGTGGCCTCGGGCATGTTCACGTCGAGGAACATCACATCGCAGGGGTATTCCTTCAACTTCTCGATGGCCTCGCGCACGCTGGCAGCTTCGGCGACAACCTCGGTCTGCCCCAGCTCGTCGAGCAGGAACTTCAGTTCCGAGCGCGCGGGAGCCTCGTCATCGACGATCATCGCTTTCAACACCAGGGCCTCCTCGCTTCGAACGCTTGCAATCGATATCGCCCCTGTATTATACGGCATCGCGCGCCGCCCGCGCGCAAAAGCCGAAAGATCGGGAGAATCCGCCGCCGGAGGGGCGAGTGGCGGGAACGGACCGCGCGAGGGAGCGGGTGCGCGTGGGGACGGGGGGCACGAGCATGACAAAAGGACGTGACAAAAGGACGGGGATATCGTCACATACGCGCAGACGCACGCAGGCTGCTAGCCCCAGACGCCAGTGGCCCGCACGTGCAGGCATGCTCAGGCTACGACGCCCGAACGCGCGGAACGCTCGGCAGAACGCATTGGGCCCATCGGTCACGTGGGGCACACGAGATAGCGGTCGCGCAGGGCGGCGCGCTTCTCGTCCGTGACGCAGAGGGCATCGCGCAGGTAGTCGTCGAAGCTACCGAAAGCGCGCTCGGCAGCCGAGAACGCCGCCTCGAGAAAGCAGGGCTCGGCCGAGTTGAGCACGCGGATGCCCTCGTCGAACTTCCCGGCCAAACCGTGCGCGGCCAGCGCGTCCGCAACGTCTTGCGCATGCGACGCCACATGGCGGTTGGTGGCCAGGTAATCGGCCATGACGACATCGCGCGGAACGCCGAGCGCGTGCAGAAGCAGCGCCGCCGCCAAACCGGCGCGATCCTTCCCCACCGTGCAGTGCCACAAGACGGAGCCTTCGTTCGCGCCAGCGGCCAGCACGTCGTCGAAAAAGCGAGCGTAGCCGCGCTGGCTCTTCTCATCGAGGATCAAACGCTCGTACACGCCCTCCATAACGCCAGCCGGATTCTTCTTGAGCGCGCGCAGGGCCTTGAGCGCGCCCAAAAGGCCTCCTTCGCGCGTGACGCCGAGCGCGGCCGTGTCGAGCACCGGGTCGTTCACGAAACGCACGCCCTCCATGGCGTCCTCCGGGTCGGGATGCTCGCGCCGCTCCTCCTCGGTGCGCAGGTCGATGACCGTGCGCACGCGGTACTCGTCGAGCAGCGTGCGAAGGTCGCGCTCGGTGGCGCGGTCGAGCGCGCCGGAGCGAATGAGCCGCGCGGAAGCGACCACGCGACCGTCGGAGGCGGGGATGCCGCCGAGGTCGCGCGTGTTGGGAAGCCCCTCGAGCACGATGCGCCCGTCGGAGGCGCATTCGAGCCCCTCGGCATCGGCGATGGCAAGCGGCGGGGTGAAATCGGGAACGGTGTCGACCATGATGCGGAGCCTTTCATGACGGGGTGGATGGGGCCTTGCGGCGAGAAGGCAGACGGAGCGCCACCCCCGTCCCGCACCCGCACGCGGGAGGCACGATCCGGCGAGCGGGAGGGAGGGGGGCAGGGCAAACGCCCCGCGCCCTGCCCGCATCCGCGAACCGCAACCGCCCGCTGCGCGAGCGCCCCTCCCCTTCTCTGCGCACGCGGGGAGGGATGATCGGGCCGTGCGCCGCCCAGCAAGCGCGGGGAGATTCGCGAGGTGGGCCGCAGGAGGCCGCGTAGCGCAGACGCGCCTAGCGCAAATCGAGCCTCATCAGCTTGTCGAGGGTGAGCGCGTAGATCCTGAACGCCTGCTTGAGCAACTCCTCGCTCACGCCCTCGTCGGGGCCGTGCATGAGGCCCACCCAGACGGGATCCTCGATCCACGGCTTCTCGGGCCCGAAGCTGGCGCCGCTCGAGAACTTGCGCGCGTACGTGCCGCCACCCATCGTGAACGGCTTGGCATCCTCGCCCGTGGCCTCGTTGTAAGCGTTGAGCAGCGCTTGGATCACCGGGCTGTCCGGCTCCACGAGAAACGGCGGCATCACGTGCGCCTCGCCAAGCGACCCGCCAACCCTTTCGACAAGCCGCCCGAGGCGCGCGGCGATCTCCTCGGCTGTGATGGAGGTGGGATAGCGGCTGTCGAGCGTCTGCACGAACCGGTCGCCCTCGATCTTGATGGTGCCGCCAACCACGGTGAGCGGCCCGAAGTGCTCGTCCTCGCACGCGATGCCGATGCCGCTGCCGTCGGTGTGGGCGAGCAGCTTCTGGTCAAGCTCGAAGAAGGCGCGCTCGTCGGGCGAGCACAGATCGTTGGCCAGCAGGTAGTCCACGATAAGGCCGATGGCGTTCACGCCCGTCTCGGGCAGCGAGGCGTGCGCGCCCTTGCCCGACGCGGTGATGCGAGCGTGGCCCTCGCCGTCGGCGACGATGGAAAGGCGCTCGGCGGCGGGCAGACTGGCGGCATCGGCCCTCACCACGGCCTCGGCGATGCCGGGCACCGCGTTCGTGGCAGCACCGCCCGTGAACGCGATCACCACGCGCTCGGCCTCGGGAATGGGCTTGCTGGAAAACGAGCCGCTGTAGCCCCCCTTTTCGCCGTAGCACACGGGGAACTCGGCGTCGGGGGTGAACAGAAAGGCCGGGTCGTCGTAGCGCTCGCGGTAATAGGCCACGTCGGCCATGCCGGTCTCCTCGTTCGCGCCGAACAGGAAGCGTAGCGTGTAGGGGAAACGCGGCGCTTCTCCCGCGTCCTGCATGTCCTTCCAGAACTTCATGGCGTGCAGGGCCACCACGCTGGGACCTTTGTCGTCGATCACGCCGCGGCCGATGAGGTAGCCGTCCTTGCGGGCGACGTCGTAGGGCTCGAACGTCCAGCCGGGGCCGGCGGGCACCACGTCCATATGGCCGATGATGCCAAGCTGCGTGTCGGATTCACCGGGGAAGTCGGCGTAGCCGATGTAGCCGTCCACATCGTGCGTCTGAAAGCCCATGTCAGCAGCCATGTCGAGCGCCGCCGAAAGCGCCTTGCGCGGGCCGGGGCCGAACGGCGCGCCCTCGGATGCCTTGTCCAACTCCTCGAAGCTGGGAATGCGCACGAGGGAGGCGATGTCCTCCACCATGGCGTCCCAATGGGCCTCAAAATAAGCGTCGATTTTCTTCGTGAGCTCTTCGTGCTCCATAGATGCCTCCCTGTTCTTGGATACGCGTGCGTTTCGGCCTATTATGCGCCATCGGGCACCGATGCGCCAGACGGGCGAAAGCATGTTGCAGGATTGTCGGGCAAGCGAGCGTTCGGATCGAGAGGCCGCGTCTCCCGTGCGCACCGAAGAGTTCGCAAAGGATAGGCGCGCGACCCCCCCCCCTGCCCGCCCTCCTGCCGCTCTCGACACCACATGAAAAAAGGGCCGCCGATCGCTCGGCGGCCCCTTGCCAACCACTCGTCTTAGGCGCTAACGCCCGTTCCGACGCGAACGACGCAAGCGGAGCGCTGTCCCGCATGCGACGACCGCAACCGCCAGAGCCCCGCTGGCCAGCAGGGCCGTCGGTGCGGCGTCGCCCGTCTTGACGAGCGTGTTGCCGTCGCCGGCATCGTCCGCCGGAGGCAGCGGCTTGGGCTCCTCGGGTGCGGTGTAGGTGTTCTCGAACACCGGCGCGCCGTTCTCGCCGTAAGCCCAATCAGCAGCCGAAAGCTTACCGGTCGCCGCACCGGAGTCATCCTTGTCGGTCACGTTCACCGTCACCGTGTACACCGCGTCATCGTAGGTGATGGTGCTATCGGAGCCCTTCACCTCGGCGATCTCGTAGATGTGCGAGCCCACCTCGGTATACGGAACAGCCTCGAATACCACCTTGCCCTCGGCGTCATTCGTAGCAGTGCCAACAACCTCGCCGTTCTCGCGCAGCTCGAACGTGAACTCGCCTTCCTTGAGCTCGCGGCCTACAAGCTCCTTCTTCGCGTTGAAGACGATGCTCGTCGGAGCGGCTTCGTACGTGTTCTCGAACACGATCTCCTTCACCTGCTCCTCGCCGCGCGTCACCGTCCACGCAACGCTCAGGTTGCCCTGGCCGTCGTCGGTCACTGTTGCGGTCGCCGTGTAGGTAGCGGGATCGTACGTCACGCCGCCGAGCTTGTTATCCGTCTCAGCGATGGTGTAGGTGTGCGTGCCCTGCTCGCTGAACGGAATAGCCGGGAAGCTCACCGTTCCGTCGGCCTCGTTCTTCGCGGTAGCCACAACCTCACCCGTCATCTGGTCGGTCATGGTGAACTCAAACTCTCCAGCCTGAAGGTCGCGGCCAACAAGGCTCTTGGCCACCGTCACCGCACCGTCGGTCGGCGAGGAGCTGGTCTCCGTCACGTCGTAGGTGTTCGTGAAGGTGAACGCCGCGCCCCCGGAGGGCTCCGTCACGGCAGCGGTCAGGTTGCCCTTGCCGTTGTCGGTCACCGTCACCGTGAAGGTCTTCACGCCGCCCTCGTTCGTCACGCCGGACATGCCGCCGGACTCAGCAACCGTGTAGGTGAAGGTCTTGGAGCGCACCTGGCCCGCAGGCTCAGAAAGCGCCTCGACACCGCCCTCATCGCCATTGTCCGCGGCCACGTCCTCGGGCCACACGTTTTCAAGCGTGTAGGTGATGGGGTCGAACTCCACGTTACCGGCAGAATCATTCTGGGCCGTAGCGTTCTCGGGCATAGGCGCACCGACCTCGCCTGAAAGCGTGAAGGTGAACTCCCCGCCCTTGAGCGCCGGCACGTTGAGGTCCTTGCCCTCGACACCCTTGACAACCTTCTGACCCTTGACGGCCAGGTTCTCGTCCTTGGCGCCGTAGGTGTTCTCGAACACCAGCTCGCTGCCCGCGTTGCCATAGTCAATCGACACGGCGAGCGTGCCCGACCCATTGTCCACCACGTTCACCGTGATGGAGAAGCTGGAGACAGTCGCGGTCACACCAGCCTCCGCGAGCCCCGCGATGTCCTCGGCAACGGTGTAGTTGATGGCGTACGTAGCGACACCGTTCTCATCCGTCACCTCGGCAATACCCTGGGCAACCATATCCTTCAGCGAGTCGATGCTGTAGCTGATCTCGCCGAACGAGATAGCCCCGTTGGCATCGTTCGCACCCGTGGCAACCTGGTTGCCCTTGTCGTCCTTCACCGTAAAGGTGAACTCCCCGGACACCAGGTCACGGCCGGTCAGCTCCTTGTGAGCCTTGAGCGCGCCCTCGCCCGTGGCGGGGATGGAGCCCGTGGCGTCGTAGGAGTTGTTGAAGACCACTTCGGCGCGCGGGGCGGCCTCATCGGCAACGGTGTAGGTGTAGACCACATCGTCCTTGCCATCAGCGGAAACGGTAGTCTTCACCGTCATGACGCCCTTGCCGTCATCGGCCACCGCAATCGACACGGTGTAGGTCGTGCCGTCGTAGGTGTACCCCGTCGGCGCGGTGCCGTTCTCCTTCACCGTGTAGGTGAAGGTCTTGCCCGCGTCGGCCTCGTTGAACACCAAGCTGTCGAAGACGGAAGCGGTGCTCGTCGCGACGCCGGTCTTCTTGTTCATGGAAGCTGCAGACACCGTGATGGTCTTGGCATCCGCACCCGTCTTAGCCTTGGCGTCATCGTTCGTGGGCGCGACCTCGAAGGAGAACTGGTCGGCTGCGATGCTGCGGCCATCGAGGTTCTTCACGAGCGTCAAGCCGCCCTTGGCGTTGTAGTCCAGCGAGGACTTGTACTCGTTGGCGAACTCGCCGTTCGCGACGGTGGCAACAGCGGCCAGCTTGCCCGCGCCACTGTCCGAAACCTCAACGGTCACCGTGGCGGTACCGCCATCGTACGTGACACCGGGCAGATCACCCTTGGTCTCGGTGACCTTATAGATGTAGGTGCCAGGCGTGGTGAAGGTGATATTACCGAAGTCGAACGTCGCGGTGTTGCCGCCGTCCTCGGGGGCCCCGACCGTCTTGGTGTCCTCTGCGGGCATGGGGATAGGATCGATCGCCGCACCATCGGGCGTCTTTGCACTATCGGCCTCGATGGCGAACTCGAACTCCTCGTCTTCCCATGCTTTGCCCGTGAACACCTTGGTCAGAGCAGCGCTGGTCCAGTCAACACCCTCATTGGGGCCAGCCGTGTAGCTGTTCGTGAACGCGGCGGCATCCGTCACGTTCTTGTCGGCGTCCACCTCGGCGGTGTCGTTCTTGTACTCGATGGTGGCATCAAGCTGGCCGTCGTAGCCGTCATCCGTCACCGTGACAATGATGGTCGCGGTGTGGTTGTCGTACTTCCAGCCGTCCACCACGTCATCGCGGCCCTGAACCTCCTCAACCGTGAAGTCATAGATGCCCACGGCGTTGAAGGAGATGGCTCCCCATGTGGCGCGCTTGTCCTCGCCCGCCTTGAAGTCATCCGTGATGTTCACGGTCTTATCGAAGCCCGCAACGGGTTCGACGTTGCCCCACTTGTCATCGCCCTCGTCAACCGGCGCCAGCGTGAAGCTGAAGTCCTCGGCGTTGTCGCGGCCCATGACCGTCTTCTGCACGGTCAGGCTCTTCTCGGCACCCTCGCCGCCGATGATGACCGGCTTCGCAGCGTACGTGTTGGTGACGGTGGGGTTGTTGCCCGTGATGCTCTCGATGCGCAGCGTGTCAGCATAGGTGCCGTCCTCGGCCTTATCGGTCACAACCACCGTGATGGTCTTCGGCTCGTTGTCGTACGTCCAGCCGCTTTTCTCGTCGTCCTGGCTCGTCTCCGTCACCTTGAAGGTGTAGGTGCCCGCCTCCGTGAAGGTAATGTCGCCGAACTTCAGCGTCTCGGTCGCGCCATCGGCGAGACTCTCCTGCGTGGTCGCGGACATGCCGTCGAAGGCGGTCTTGCCTTCGCCCGAGCCCTCGAACACGGCAGAAGCGTCGCCGTCCAGCGTCAGTTCAAAGTTGAACGCCTCGGTCGCAGGAGCGCCCTCAACCTGTTTGGTGACCGCCAAAGCGTTATCCGCCCCGGAATCGATCGTCACCTCACCGGGCTGGTAGGCGTTCGCGAACGCGACGACATTGACTGTGTCGTTAGCGGTAGCGCCCTCAGCGTCCTTCACCCGCGTGATGGTGGTCTTGGCAGACATGTTGCCCTCACCGTCGTCGGACACGGTGATGTCGACGCGGTACTCGCTCTTGTCGTAGGTCACGCCGGGCTTCTTCTCGGCATCGGTGGGCTCGGCCTCATCGACCAAGTAGGAGAACGTCTTGCCCGCGTCGTCCTGCGTGAACGTCACGTCGGCGAGCTTCTTGACGGTCCATGCCACGCTGGCGGCGGTGCGGTCGTTCGTAAAGCTCTTATCCGCGTCGGCTAGCTTGGCCTCGGCATCGGCGGCGGGAACGCTGCCCCCATGCTCCACGCCCGCGATGGTGAAGGCGAACTCGCCGTTGTCCATCGTGCGCCCGGTCATGGTCTTGCTCACCTCAAGGCCGCCGTTCGTCAGCTCGCCGTAGCTGGTAGAGTTGGTGTAGGTGTTGGTGAAGCTGTTCGTCGGAGCATCGACGCTTCCGTACACGACGCTCGCCTCGAGTTTGCCCTCGGCCTTGTTCAATGTGACGGTCACCGTCACCTCGCAGGTGTGGCGGTCGTACTTCAAGTTGTCAGTGTCGCTCGGCGCATTCTCCTTCATATCGAAGGTGTACGTGCCGACCTTCGTGAAGGTGATGCCCGCCTCTCCGCCGAACGCGAACGGGACGGTAACACCCTTTTCACCGCCAGAAGCGGTCGCCTTCAAGCCATCCTCTGTGATGCCCATCACGGCACCGCTATCGATGGCCTCCAACGTGTTCCCCGTCGGCGTCAGTACGAACTCAAAGCTCTCGCCCCCGAGCATGTCACGCCCGACCATGGTCTTCGTCCCGCTGATAGCGGTCTTCGTCTCGTCGGACAGCACAACATCCGTCGGGTTGTAGACGTTCTCGAACACCACATCATCCTTGACGGGTTGCTGGGTCGCCTTGATAGTCACCGGGTCATCACCCTGCGCAGGAACCTCCTCGACGACCAGCTTCACGACGCGTTTCGTCGCGGTGTCGTAGGTCATGCCCTCCTCGGACCCCGGCAGCTCGGTCAACTCGTACTCGTAGGTGAAACCGACGTCGTTCCCGTCGAACGTGATGTCCTTGGAGCGGAACTCAGTGCTGACGTTGCCAATCTCGACGGTCGTTGAGCCCTCAGCGGCATCCGCGGGCATCGGCACATCGGCGGCTTCCACGGTGTAGTTCTCACTGGAGCCGCCGACGGTCTCGTACCCGCCGAGCGCCTTGAGCTGGACCTTGAACTTGCCCGGGGTAAACGGGTTGGCGCCGCCCGACTTGTCATCGTAGCTCTTCACGGCGACAATCGCTTGCGTGGCGTCATCCGGAGCGTAGCTGTTCGTGAACGTCGCGACGCGATTCGGAACGTCCACGCCCTGCTCCCCCTCGCCGCGCATCTTCGTCATGGTGACGCCGGTCACCTCAAGCGCGCCCTCGCCGTCGTCGGCCACGGTTATGACCACCCGGTACGACTCGTTGGAGTAATTGATACCGGGAATCGGGCTCTCGGGCTCGTCCTGCTCCCAAACGTCGTAGGTGTACTTGCCGGGCTTGTCGAAAGTCACCTTGCTGAAGGAGGCCGTCTTGTTGGCGTCCGTGCCCTTGATGGTCACGGTCGCGGGATTGAACGCGGGAGTGTCGTTCACCCCCGAGATGCCGAACGTGAACTCGTCGGCGTCGCGCCAGTTTCGGTTTTCGAGAATCTTCTCAACGCTGATGGCGTACTCAGCCGGCAACTCGGTGACAGGGCTTGCCTGATAGGTGTTGGTGAATTCGACTGCGGCGTTCTTGCCGGCGGCGAGGTTGCCCTCGGCGGTGCCGCTGGTCACCTGCGAGGTGAATCCGGGCGTCGTCGTCAAGTCCTCGGCCACCGTGTAGGTAGCGTTCGCGGGCAGGCCGTAAATGTAGAGCGTTTCGCCGTGCTTCAGGGAGTGGGTGGCCGCGCCGTCCTGGATGGACAGTTCGAAGGGGTTGCCCACGGTGGCGCCTTCGGCGTTTTTCACCTCAGCCTGATAGGAGTCATTAGGCACGTTTGTGAACGTGAAGTTGAACGTGAAGTCCTTCTGCTGGTAGTCCGCCAATTTGCCGTCGAAGCCATCAGCCGCCTCGACATTCTTGCTCACCTCGAGGGTGGCGGGCTGCTCGACGGAGCGCTTGCCGTTGTTGCCCAGCGACACCTTGATGGACTTCTCTCCCACCCAATCGGGGAAGATGTACTTGGTCGCCGTGCCGGTTTCATTGCTGCTGAACTGGTCCTCGCCCTTGACGCAGTCGAAATCGCTGGTGCGGTTCAGGCGCGCGGTGCCAGCCTTCATGAAGGCACCCTCGGCGTCCGAGCCGTAGTGGCCGGCATGGACGGTCGTAAAAGCGGCGACGGGAATCGAGATATGGTCAGGCACAGGGATGCCCGCGGTGCCTTCCTGCTTGAAATAGTCGTTCTTGTAGTAGACGGTTTCGACGCCGCTGTTGCCCTCGAGGTCGTTGAGAGTCGCACGCTGCATGCACTCCGGATCCGTGTACAGCGGCGTGTTCTCGGTGAAGTAGTAGAACTTGTTGCTCGTGGCAGGCGTGAATTCGGCAGTGGTGTTGCCGGTGTCGCTGCCCTTCGTGTAGTCGTTGGAGTAGAAGTTCACTTCGCCGTTCTCGGTCTTGTTGGCGGCGATGTAGTCCGTCATGTTCGCATCAGGCTTGGCGAGCAACTCGTCGACGCCGTCCTTCAGGCCCACGCTGTAAAAGATGCGGATGGGATACGCCTTTGCAGTGCTCATGCTGACGGTGCCGTCCTCATCCGTATCGATCCCGTAGTTGCGCAGCGGGATGAGCTGCGCGGGGACCTTCACGGTCACCGTGTCGCCCTCGCCGTCCTGGCCCGGCGTCACCGTAACGATGAGGTTGGAGAGGTCGGCTTCTTGGTACACGCCGTTGCCCTCGAACTTGCCCTCGAACTTGAAGATGGTGCCGTCCTCCTGGCGCGTTCCGATCTTCTTCTCGTTGGCGAAAACCACCGTCATGGTATCGCCCTTGACCTCCATGTACTTGCCCAGCGTGTCGGTGAAGGTGATGTAGCCGTCCATACCGAAGCCGTCGGTCGTCTCGGTCGGCGAGGAGCCAGGCGTCTTGATGTCCTCGAAGATCTCCCGGAAGATGTTGTTCAGCTCGTCGGCATCCGAGGTGGCCTTGTAGTAATCCGCGTCCTTCTCACGGACGCCGAAATCCACGCTGAGGGTGCCGTCGGAAGGATTCCACGCATTATCGGCACCGCCTTTAGTGCCCGTCGCGGTGGCGTCGGGATAATTGCTAGAAGCGGCATTCATGTAGTTGTTGGTCTTGTCTGAAGTGTCCGAAGGGTCGGCGCCCTCGAAGATACCGATGGTGTAGATGAGAGTGTCTTCCTCCTTCATCTCCCCAGCGGTGTTGATGACGGATGCGGCGCGGGTGCCGTCAAACGCGTAGTTGCCTGGTTCTCCGTCAGTGAAGAAGATAACGACCTTCTGCGCGTTGTCGCGAGCGCTCTGCATCTCCCTCTGGGCGGCCTCGATGCCCTCATCCGCCTCCGTGCCCCCGTTGGCCCGGAGGCCGTCGAGCGTATCGTTCATCCTACCGGCAGCATCCGCGGTAACCGGGGTCAGCCCCATCTCGATCTCCGCCCCTCCGGAGAAGGTGACGATGCCGATGCGGTGCATCAGGCTCTCATCGCCCTGCTTCTGGTTCTCCTCAAGCGTTTGGGAAACGAAGCCCTTCACCGCCGACTGCAACGCCTCAAGGCGCGAGGACTCCCGCTCGTAGAACTGGGTGTTCCGCCAGTCGCCTTGGTTTTCTTTCGGAGTAACAGACCGCCAACGGCGTCCATCGCGATAGCCCCACTCGTTTTCATCGGAGCTGTAGGTAACTTCCCGATAGCCATTCCAGCCGCTACTAATGTAATAAGCCTTGCTCGTATCAAGCTGAGGCCCATAAACCTCGTTGTAAAGGTTCTCACTTCCGTCCATGGCGTACGCCATCGAGCCGGACGTATCAAGCACAAGCACGATATCAAGCGGCTGGTTGGTAGCAGTGGTGAGATTGGACGTAGAGGACAACGCCGAAAGGCCAACCAAGAAGTCGGCACCGGCATCCATTTCAATGATGCCGTCCTGAATATCGCCCGTCAACTCGATGTTGCCGGCGGAGACGGTCTTATCCGTCCAGATGCGGCCCACCGTCTGGGTGTTGTTCTCCTCAACGTAGCCGTTCCACGAATTGATAGTAGACCCGTCGGCGACGGCGTCTCCTTCGGCTGCGTAGGCAACCGTTGGCACTACCAAGAGCGCCAACACAAAGGCAATCAGGCAAGCGAACAGCCTAGAACGCTGCCCCCCCCCCCTGAGCTATTCTTTCGATTCTGTTCGCCGTCATTTTCTGCTCCATTTCTTGCCACGTCGCGCATACGTGCGGATCCGGATGCCGCAACAACCCGCCGAATCCATACATACAGCCAGCATACCCGTTCTCCCAGAAAATATGCAACGATTTAGAAAAAATTCGACTACGATCAGGAAGCCGAGTATCACACAACCTGCGACAATTATTCACAGACGACAGCCCTCTGAACAGCCTTGACGCGAGTCCTTTCTTTCATTAGTCACAGACGAGCCCCCCCCCCGGAGAACATTTTCCATGGAATCTTCATTTTTATATAACCATGCCACATAGGATTATCCGAGTTTTTGAAAGCCCACCTTGCCAAAGGCTCCGGCTTTCGATGACGAGCCCGCTTTCCACGATGCGTCTCGCGCAAACGAACGCATCGCGCACCCAGCACATGCTCGTGTTTTTACCGCGAACCCTTCGCGCCCAGTCGCGCTATCGCGTTACCGCCCGCATCACCGTTCCGCACCATCGCGCGTATACGCATGCAAGCGCGAATGCGCGACATTTTTCCCTCGACGCGCCCCAGCACATCCGGTATACTTCTGCGATGCGCCCGAGTGGCGGAATGGCAGACGCGGCGGTCTCAAAAACCGTTGTCTTTGACGTGCGAGTTCGACTCTCGCCTCGGGCACCATCCGCAGACAAGCGAGCCCCCGAAGCACATGCCTCGGGGGTTCGCCGCTTTTCCGAGTTGTGCGGCGCAACCGAGCGACCGATCATGAGACGTTTACGGTTGCGTTGCCGGTCACGAGCGCTAGCAGGACGAACACTCCGCCCGTCAGCACCATGACAGCGCCAAGAACAAGGAAGAACAGGCAGCCGAGCCAAGCGAACCTCTTGCCGCCCTCGCTCCATCCCCAACCGTCTTTGCCCATGAACCAGGCGACCAGCACACCGGGAAGGCCCCCGAACAATCCAACGCAGAAATACCCGAACTTCGCCAAACCGGACAGCTCCCTCATGCTCGCTCCTTTCGATCGCCTTGCCACCATGGTATCCGACAAGGGGCAACGGGAAGACAACGAGCGCGCACCGGATCGTCAGCGTATCGCGCACGCCGGATCGCACCCGCTGGATGCATGGCGCACGCCGAGCGCATGTACTTCCGGCAGCAAGCGCCCGTGTTCGTGGCGGGTTTTGGCGGAAATCCGCGGTCGGAGCCTTCGAAACCGACGGCGCGAACACCTTACCAAGCAAGGGAAAATATGTTATGCCTGTTCAGAGAAGCGCCGTCATCCGAATGCGTCGAAGAGGCGCAAGACGAAAGGCGGATTTCCGTCACTGATAATCGTCAATGGGTTCGCCCTTCTTTTTTTCTTCTGGCCAGAGAAGGGTAACCTGCGTTGCAGGGACGGCGCGGTGGCTCGTTTTCCGTCCGACGCCCGAGGGCTGTCTTTGGTTTGAGTCGCCCCGCGCCGTCCCGGCGACCCGAGGACCGGCCATGACTTGATAGGAGCATGGGCGCGGCCGCAGAGCAGCATCTGCATTATAGCGCTCCCGCCAGTGACGCGTCTGCCCGCCCGAGGGTCGCCGAGCACCCGAGGAGAGGAGAAGGATGAACGAGAGAGGGACGGTCGCCGCCGGGACAGGCACCCGCAAGGACACGCGCGCGCTGTGCGTGATCGACCTCGTCGGCCGCGTCGTGGCGACCGGCGCGTACGCCGCCGACGGCGAGGGGTACGACCGGATCGCCGCGGCGATCGGCGACCCGCGCGACTGCGTCGTGGTCGGGGTGGAGGGGACCGGCTCGTACGGGGCCGGGATCTCCAGGAGGCTCGCAGAGCTGGGCTACGACGTCGTCGAGGCGGTGAGGCCCAAGCGCGAGAAGAGGATGGCGGGCCGGGACAAGAACGACCCGGCCGACGCGGAGAGGGCCGCGCGGGACGCCCTGGCCGGCAAGGCGTCCGGCGCCCCGAAGGCCGGCGGCGGCTGGGTGGAGGCCCTCAGGTTCCGCATGGTCGCGCGCGACGCCGCCGTCAGCGGGCCGGCCAGGGCGGCGAACTCCGCGCACGCGCTCATCGTGACCGCGCCGGCGCCGATCCGCGGGGAGCTCGGCGGCATGAAGGCCCCCGCCCTGATGAAGGCGCTCTCCCGCAGGCGCAGGGCCCGCGACGTCGTCGAGTCGTCGCTCTGGGAGTCCCTCCGGTCCCTGTCGCTGTCGTGGATCGGCGCGAAGAAGGCGGCCGCGGCCCACGAGGAGGCCATGAGGGAGATACTGCTCGCCAACGCGCCCGCCCTGCCCGGCATCCGCTGCTGCGGCACGATAAGCGCCGCGAGGCTCGCCGTGACCGCCGGGGACAACCCCGAGAGGGCGGGCGGCGAGTCGGCGTTCGCCTCCCTTTGCGGAGCCTCCCCCGTCGAGGCCTCCAGCGGCAAGGTCAAGCGGCATCGCCTGAACCGCGGCGGCGACCGGCAGGCGAACCGGGCGCTGCACGCCATCGCCCGCCAGCGCATGAGGCGGGACTCCCGCACGAAGCCGTGCGTCGACAAGCGCACGAAGGAGGGCAAGAGCGGGCGCGAGATCGAGCGCATCCTCGTTCGCTACATCGCGCGGGAGGCGTACGGCGCCCTCGTGCGCCCGACGGACGCGGCTTGCGAGCCCTACAGGACGTCGGCGAGGGCGGCCAAGTCGGAGCGCCTGAGGGCCGGGGCCACGCAGGCCCAGGCCTCCCGCGCCCTCGGCGTGGCGAGCGCGCGGATAAGCGAGATGGAAAGGGGGCGCCTCGCGGATGCGCCCCTTCTCCAAAGGTACCGGAGCTGGCTCGAGAGCCTGTCCGCCGGAGAAAGACGGGAAAGCCCAGAATAGGGCTTGACGGGAAATAGGAGCCTCAAAACCCGCCAAAAGAAGCCGATTGGCTGGCGGGCGCGCCAATCCCCTCCCCGCCCGCAGAGCGACACAAAGCGCGTAAGCCTTCACAGACGCAAACGAGGAGCGGCAAAGGCAACGCGATCCCGCAAGCACCGCCCTTTCCCGCGCGCTTGCGCGCGGGAAAGGGCGGCCGAACAGGAACGCTAAAGCTTGGCCAGGTCGCGGCCGAGCACGTACGGCAACGTGCAGCAGCAGGCTCCCAGGTTCTGGCCGGGCAGACCGAAGTTGTACGTGCCGGCGAAGAAGTCGCCGATCATCGTGCCCACGCAGTACAAACCTTCGATGGGGGTGTCGTCCTCCTCGCAGATCTGAAGGTTCTCGTTCGTGCGCAAACCGCCCATGACCGTGAGAAACGTCACGCCCGTGGTCTTAGCCCCGTAGAACGGCGGCGTGCTGATGGGGAACAGGATGCTGGGGTTCACCTGGTATTCTTCGTCGTAGCCCTGCTCGGCGTAGGTGTTATAGCGCTCGATGGAGGCCAGGGCCTCTTCCTTGTCGATGCCCTCGAGCTGGTCAAGCAGCTCTTCGAGCGTGTCGGCCTTGAAGTACGTCCCCTTTTCCACGTTGGCGTCCCACGAGGCGATCATCTGCTCGGGGGTCAGCGGCTTTTGCGGCGTGACGTTGTTCACCGAGCATCCGAGCGTCTCCCATTCGTCTTGGGTGTACGCATACGCGGAGTCCCAGATGCCGAAGGCCGTCGTCTGCGGCTGCGTGAGCAGCGAGCGGGCACCGAACGCAAAGTTCGTGTTCTCGTTCTGGAAGCGCTTTCCGTTGATGTTGAGGTTGATGCCCCAGAAGTTGTCGATGACGCAGTGGCTGGGGCCCGGAACGCCGCCGTTCACGGCGCAGGGGTTCGGGAACACCCGCTGCCAAGCCGCGCCCACCCACAGGCCCATCTTGTGGCCGTCGCCGGGCATGAGGCCGGAGTAGTTCATGCCGGCATCGAAATCGACCGCGTCCTCGCCGAAGGTGAGCTGGTCTTTCAGCGCATGGTAGATGTCCGGCGCGTACTTGGCCATCATGTCCTCGTCCTTGGAGAAGTCGCCCGTGGCCAGCACCACGGCTTTGGCGGCCTCGTACTTGGCATAGGTGCCGTCGGCGCGCTTCGCGATGACGGCGCTCACACGCCCGGTGTTGTCGTTCTCGCGGACGAGCTGCACGCCGCGGGTTTGGAAGTGTATCTCCTGACCCAAATCCTGCGTGAGCGTGTCGGCGTACGCCTGGGCGCACAAGGGCGCGCCTTGGAACACGCCGAGCGGGTTCTCGTCGTTCCAGAAGTTGTGGACCGAGGCCGGCGCGGCCAGCGTGCCGTCGGGATCGGTGTAGGGAGGCTCGAGGTTCACTTTGAGGCCCTTGGCGGTCATCTTGTCGATCATCCAGTCCATGGACTCGCCGCTGTACTGAAGCCACCGCGACCATTTCATCTTGTCCATGCTGTAGAAACCCGCCAATTGCTCGATCTTCACGTGCTCGAGCGCGTCTTTCGGCGTGTAGTCGATGCCCATCTCCTTTTGGTACTTCGTGCCGATGGCCTGGTTCGACCCGCCGCGCGAGATGGCCTTGGTGCCGGCGTCGATGAGGATGACGCTCAGACCGCCCTCGGCTGCCGAGACGGCGCAGCACGTGCCCGCCATGCCGGCGCCCACCACGATCACGTCGGCGCTGAACGTCTCGGCGATATCCTCATCGGCGATGGGCTCGGGCGGTATCTCGAAGCTCCACTTCTGCGTGGCCGATTGCGCGGTCAGCGCGCCGTCAGCGGTCGCACTCTCGCCCGCACCGTCGGCCGCGGTTTTCGGCGAAGCGGGCGCGCACGAGGCCAACGTCCCCATGGCTCCGAGCGCTCCGAGCGCGCCCGCGCCCTTCAGAAAGTCGCGTCGGTTCAATTCCATGCTTTCCCTCCTTACTTCGGATGAAACTACCGCTCGAATCTAACACGTCGCAACGCCTCCCGCGCTCACCCGCGATGAGCGTTTGGCCGTCAAACCTTCACATAAGTTGGGTGAATTCAAAGGGAAATCGCAGTTCGGCCGGTTTCTTCAACATGCAAGCCGTCGTTTCAAGCAACCACATCGGGTACAATGCCGCAAGGAGGGTTCCATGCAGAAAACCATCGCGCATATCCTGCTTTCGGCCACGGGCTTCGCGTGCTTCCTGGCGCTCAACTCGTTCTCGCTCTGGGGGTTCGCCCTCTTGCCCGAAACGACGCTCGGAGAGCACGCCCAGCTCCTTTGGAACACACCGCTGTCGCTGAGCAACGTGGCAGCGTTCGCCGTGTTTTTCGCAGGGGCGTACCGTGCACCGCGCCTGTTCGGTCGAAGCCCCCTCGTCGCGGCGATCGCGCTTCTGAGCGCCGCCGTGGCGCTGATGTGCCTGTCGACGCTCCTGCAGAACCCCGCCGTGCTTGTCGCAGCCGGCACCTGCATGGGCGTTGGAACCACCTGCTGCTTCTTCTGCTGGGCGCGCGCGTTGTTCGCCGACGGGCCGGACATGGCGAAGGTGGAGATCGTGCTGGGGTCGGTGCTGTCGGCTGTGCCGTACCTGGCGTTCTTCACGCTGGATGCGTCCACCATCGCGCTGACCATCGCCGCGCTCGCCACGCTCAACGTGGCGGCGCTGCTCGGCCACGAGCGGATCGCCCGCCGCGAGGGCCGAGCGGAGGTGCCGACCCGCACCGTTTCGCCGAGCGCGCTGGCGTCCTCGTTTTGGAGGCCCTTGCTCTGCTGCGCCATGATCGGGCTCGCCACGCCGGTCATCGCCACGGTGTCGGAGGGGTCGATGGCTGGCATGTCCTTCGTCGAGCAGTCGCTCATGGTGCATTCCGAGAACATCATCGCCGCGCTCGTTCTGGGCATCGTCTGGCTCGGGATGAAGCGGAAGACAACGCTCATCGGGGCGTTCACCGTGCTGTTCCCCATCATCGCAACGGCCCTGCTGCTGTTTCTCGTCCTCGACCCGCCGCTGCGCATCGTCGTCCCCTACGTGAGCGGCATCGCGTTCGTGGTGTTCTCGATGATCGTCATGATCGAGAGCATCGAGGTGAGCACGGAGCGGAATCTGGGGCTGACCGCGGTGTACGGTCTGTTCGCCGGATTGTTCTACGGTGCCAACCGGCTGAGCAACTTCGCGATGGAGGCCGCGCGCGAACAGCTGCTTGTGCAAGAAACGACCACTGCGGTGGCGGTGGCGGCCCTGCTGTACGGATGCTCCATCGTCATGTTCTTCGTCGCGCGCGCACCGGACGCGACGGACAGAGCAAGTACGAACGAGCCGAGCGCGGCGAACGGCGGCCATCGACGGGCCGAAGATGGAAGCGGAAAGGCGGGCGCACCTGGGCCGATCGACCCCATCGAACAGAGCTGCCAGCACTTGGCTGCAGAGCATCAACTGTCCCAGCGGCAAACCGAGGTGCTCGTGCTGCTGGCGCACGGCTACGACGTCCGCGCCATCGCGAAGAAGCTGTTCGTGTCCGAGAACACCGTGCGCACCCATGCGAAGAAGATCTACGCCGCGCTCGACGTCCACAGCAAGCAGGAGATCATCGAACTGACCAACGAGATGCGAAGCGGGTGAGCATCCCCCCGGCGCAGTTGACGTGCCCCTTGACTTGCCCAACATAGCGTCTGCCGATATCTCAGACAGGAACCGAATCCCTCTTGATGCTTCACGCGAAATGCAACAAGGCTCTGCAAGCTGAAAAGCGCCCTTAAGCAGACCGTCGCCGCCCGAAATCCCACCATGATTTCGCTTCAAAAAGTCGCCGTTCTAAGACAAAGAAGCGCCCATCAGGAAATCGACGATGTTCAGGTGATGCATGCCCTCGCGAGAGTAGTCGATTCGATCCATGCTCAAAACGAATTTCGGATAGGCGTCCGCGACGGCAAGCAAGGGCGAGAATTCGCGCTGTTCGACCCTCTCATCAGCAAGCGTGCGACACACTTGCACGTACACTCGATCAGTATGGCCGACGGCAACGAAGTCGATTTCCTTCTTGTCGATCTTACCCGCGGTCACTTTGAAACCGCGGCGCAGCAACTCCATGAACACCGCGTTTTCGAGCACGTGCCCCACATCGCTCGGCCGCTTCCCAAGAAACGCGTTGCGCAATCCCGCATCCACCATGTAGCGTTTTCCTATGGCATGTTTTCTCAAATAAGTTGAGAAAACAGGCTCGTATTGGGAGAATTCTCAAAGAGGTTGAGAATCCTCCCAAACCGCTTGACCGCCCCTCACCCCCGCCCCGCCGACCACCGACTGGCGCCGACAATGGCAGTCGCTATCTGCGCATCAACGAAAAAGCGCCCCCTCCGCGCTGTGCGGAGGGGGCACCGAAAGCAACACCGGGGGAACGCGGGAGCCGGCGTATCTTGCAACTCGCCGAGTGCGTCGAGTGCGCGGCTTACAGCGCGAAGTCCTTCTCGCCGTTGAACACGGCCAGCGCGTCGGCCACGGAGTAGTCGGCCAGCGTGATGGCGCTGATGGCCTTCGTGAGGCGCACGGCCTCGTCCAGCGAGCGCTGGTGGATGTTGCGACCGGTGGCGTTGCCGCACGCGCCGCCGATGTGGATCTGGTCGTGCAGCTGCGTGAGGAACGTCTCGGCATCTACCGTGGAGCCGCCGGCGCACACAAGGCCCGTGCGACCCGCGGCCTTCGAGGCGATGCTCAGGGCTTCGGCCGGGGTGCGGGTGTCGTCGCCCTCGGGCTTCGGCGGGTTCACCTTCACGAAGTCGGCACCGAGGCACAAAGCCACGCCCGCCGCGCCCGCGATGAGGTCAGGGTCCTTCTCGGCCGTGACGGCCTTGCCGCGCGGATAGATCCACAGCACCACCAGCAGGCCGTTCGCGTGCGCCTGCGCGATGAGCTGGCCGGCTTCGGCCATCATGGTGGATTCGTACTCGCTGCCCAGGTAGATGGTGTAGCCCAGGCCCACGATGTTCACGCCCGCCTCGCGCATGGCCAGCACGGCGTCGAGGTCGTGCAGCTGCGGCGAGTAGGGGTCGTCCTGGCTCGTCTTCACGAGGTTCGTCTTGGAGTTCATCTTCACGAGGTAGTTGATCTCGGGGTAGTCGGCGGCGTACTGCGCGATGAGGCCGCGCTGACCGGCCAGAACGCCGCACACGCCCTGGCTGCCGATCTTGAACAGATGCTCCGGCTCGACATCGGCGATGTCGATGCCCTCGCCGTAGAAGTCCTTGTTGAGGTGCTCGATCTTCTGGTCGCACGCGAACAGCATGAGGCGGCCCGTGCCGCGCGTGGCCTTCAGGTAGTTCTCGATGTACTCGTCACGGGATTCAGGCATGACGTCAACGGGAACGCGCACCTGGTCACGAGTGATTTTGGGCATGATTTCCTCCTTATGGGATCAGCGCCTGAGCGATACGGTCATTCTAGCGAAAAAGCGCGGGGAAACACTTCGTTCCATCGAAAAACCCCGCGAGCGGAACCCCAAGCGAGCTGGGAGCGGATTGAGAAGCGTTGAGGGCGAGCCGGGCTGGGGGCTGGAGACGTTGAGGGCGAGCCGAGGGCGAGTTGTGAGCGAGTCGGATGGCGGGCTGGAGCGAGTCGAACGAAGAGCAGGGGTGTTTCACGTGAAACACTTGTTGCAATGTCATGCGACAAGAGAACAAATGTTTCACGTGAAACATTTTCTGCGACCTTCTTTCTAGACGCGGCAGGAAAACGGGCGACGGAGCAACGAAAGAGAGAGGGGAGGGGATGACGGGGACGCGGTCACAGCGCTGCGAAGGACGAGTGCGACCGGGAGCGCAGCAGGAAAACGAGTGCGGAGATGCGACGGGAGAGTGCAGCGCGGCGGGGACGCAGCGACACGGAGGCGGCGCGACGGGAGCACGATGGCGCATGTGACGGGGGTGTGACGGGGGGGATAATGTCACATTCTGCGATATGATAGGACGTAGCAAGCCTCTCGGGAATGTGACATTATCCCCGTCCCCCTGTCACACCCCTGTCGCACCCCCGCCACACCGCCCTGCCGCGCGGTTGCTAGAACCACTCGCGCTTGTTCAGCACGTACATCTGCTCGAACTCGGTCTGCGACTTCGTCAAGTACAAAATGCCCTCGATGATGGAGATGACCCAGATCACCCACATCGCCAACGAGAGCGTGAGAAGCCCTCCCACAATGGACACGGCAAGCATGATGAATCCAGCCGTGTTGTAGCCCAAATAGAACTTATGGATGCCCAACGGTCCCAGGAAGATGGCCAACAGCCCTGCGGCGACATGGTCTTTCGTGCTGACCACCGGCTGAGCGTAGGGTTGTTGGTAATAGGGTTGCTGAGCGTAACCGTAATACGGCTGCTGCGGAGGAACCGCGCCGGGGCCGGCATGCGGCGGCTGCTGAGCCGAAGGCTGAGGTTGCGCCTGATACTGGGGCTGCGGCGGTGCATACCCGTACCCTGCCGGTGCTGGCGGCTGGTGGAAGACGGCATCGCCCGGATGCCGCACGGGAGAACCGTACGAAGGAGGCGTGGGTATCTGCGCCGTGGAGTACGGGACCCAATCGGGTTCGCCAACCGTCGCAGAAGGCTCCTGTCGAGGGGCATTCGAACTTGAAGAGGCATCGACAGGTGCCGGAGGGGTCGGAACGCAGGAAGCGCCCTCAGGGCCAACAGCACTCGGCACATCACCCGCGCTGGAAGGCTCCGCGATGTCCTCAGTCGTGCGAACAGCCGCAACGCCGGGGTTGGGCGCCTCTGCGCCGGCAGCGCCGGCGGCATCGGAATCATCGGAATCATCGGAGACATCGGCAGCCTCGGACGCGGCAGCGCCGGAGCTCTCAGCCATCCCAGGTGCCTCGGAAGCGTCGGCTTCGGCGACGGCAACCGCGGTCGCCTCGGTATCCGCACTCCCGCCGCCCAACTCGTCGCCAGAGCGCTCGTCATGGGCCGCATCGTCGCGCTCATCACCACGGTCATCTGCCGCCGCATCCTCGGCAGACTCTGCGGCCATCCTCGCCTTGGCAGCCGCCAAGCGCTCTTGGGCGGCCTTCAACTCGGCTTCAGCGGCGGCAACTTCGTCTGCCGCGCTGCTCAAGGGTTCGTTCGTAGCCATAAGGGACCTCTCTCAATCTTCGCTTCACCTTCGGCATTCCTTGAGCGTCATGGTAGTGCCCGACAAGGCCGACTCGCCGATTCCGTCACGATACCGTTAAGGATGTCATCGATTCTTAAGGGCGGAACACCAGCCGCGCACATCGCCCCCGCCGTCGCGCCCCGCCTCTGCCGCACGCGGCGCATCCACCGCGCCTGCCGTCGAGTCTCGCCCCGTACTCGCGTCCCGTTCCACGCCTTCGCACACGCACCCGCACCCCAATGAGGGGGGGGGGTTCACGCCGCGTTGCAAATCCATCCCATCACGCGCGCACTCGCGCCCTGCACCGCCCCGCTCCGCACCGACACCCGCGCACCTGCGCCCCGACGACACCCGCCGTCACTTGCCGTCGCGGCGCGATGAGCGGTCGAGCATCCTCATGATGCGCTCGCGGAACACGATCCCCAGGATGGCGATCACCGCCGCCACAGCGAAGATGACGATGCTCTCCCAAATGCGCCCGTCCACCAAACCGTCCGCGGCATACGTGGAGACGACGATGCCCGGAATGCGCCCCACGTTGGACAGCACCAGAAACGTGCGCATGCGCATGTCGGTGAGGGGCACCAGGTAGGTGAACACGTCCTTCGGCAATCCGGGAATGAGAAACAGGATGAACACCGTGATGTTGAGCTTGCCCGACGCCTCGAATCGCCGGAACTTCTCGAGGTAGCGCGTGGGCACCATGCTCTGCACGAACGGCGCACCCAGCCTGTGCACGAGCGCGAAGATGAATGCGCTCGAAAGCACGCATCCTACGAAGATGACGAGCGCGCCGACCCACGGACCGTACAGCATGCCCGCCGCCACCTGCACGACCTCGCCGGGAATGAACGCGACCACGATCTGCAGGAACTGCAACCCCAAAAGGATGAGGAACCCAACCGGCCCTGCGCCCCGCACGTCGGCGATGATGCGGTCGATGCCGCCGGGCTCGAACAGGTCGTGGAAATACGGCCACAGCAAAACGCAGATGAGCACCATGATCGCGAAGAACGCGATGAGGCCGGCGAACTTGAAGATGTCGCCCTTCTCCATCGCGTGCCCGCGCACGGTCACTTCCTGCTCGGCCTTCTCATGCAACGCCTCCCGACGCTCCTCGGCACGGGCCTTGAGTTTTCCGGTGTCGAATTTGTCAGTCATCGTGGCGGGCCTTGTCGTACTCTTCCTTGAATGCAGCGAACATGTTCTTCTTCGGAGCGGGCTTCTTGGCGGCGGGTTTCTTGGCAGTCGTCGACGCTTTCGCAGCGGGCTTCGACGCAGGCTTCGCGACGCCCTTCGACGCATCGTCTGCCTTCTCGATGGCCCGACCGCCCTTCGCAGGCTTGGGGCCGCGCGCCTTGTCGTACTCCTCCTTGAAGCTGGAGAACATGCCCTTCGTCGCGGCGATCTGCTTGCCGGTGGCGTAGGCACCCTTGTTCACCACCTCGCCGGTTTTCCGAGCCATCTCGCTGGCGACGGGCTTGGCCTTGTCCACGGTCGTGCGCACCTTGTCGACGGTCACCGCCGTGGCGGCTCCGGCCTTCTCGGCCACGCCGCCTTCGGTCGCGAGCGCTTTGACCTCGTCGGACACGAGGATGGCCCCCAACGTCACCTCGTCGGTCTGCACGCCTTCCTGCCCCGTTGGAGCCACCGCCGCGCCCATGCCGCGCCGAAACCCCTTGATGAGATCGGCCGGAATCGTGCGTGTGCCCAAAAGGGCGTTGGCCGTGGCACCTGCATCAGTGTCGAAGGACTCCACCGCGCCCGTGCGCCGGTTGAAAGCGACGTCGCCCACCACGCCGAAGGACTGGCCGTCCTCGGTCATGACGGGAAGCCCCACCCACAGCACGCAGTCGTCCCAGTTGACGCCGAGCGCCTTGCATGCGGCCCGGTCGGTGGCTTCGGAAACGTCGCGAATCGCCACGCGACCGTCCACCAAGTCGTATCCCTCGATCGACACGAACTTGTCCTTGCGGCGAAACATCCACAGAAAGTCGGGGCGCTTCACGATGAAGCCGACGCAGCGCTTCTCCTTCGGATGGAACACGAAATGACGCACCTTCCCGATGCGCTTCTGCCCGCTTTTTCCACCCACGACGCGCACGCCGGTGAGCTCTCCCGTGGTGATGAGTGTGCTTGCCATGTCCTTCTCCCGTACGGCACGGCGCGCTTCGCGGTTCGGAGCCGCACCCCCAGCGCCATGCGTGCGTTCAGATGCACGGAAGCGGCGCGCGACGAGGCTCCTCCGGCGCATGCAGCGCCGCTCCTCGCATTTCGCGTGCCGCTTCCCTTTCGATAACCCAGCGCTACTGCGCGTCCTTGCCGTCGATCTTGTCGGCAACGCTCTCTGCGGTGCCCTTCACGGCGTCGACCGCGTCCTCGGCCTTGCCTTGCGCGGCGTCGACAACCTCGTGAGCCGTGTCGGCGGCCACGGGAATGGCTTCGCTCGCCGAATCGTGCGCCTGCTCGGCGTTCTTCGCCACCTGCGCAGCGATGCGCTGGCGCGCGGCCTCGATCTTCTCGCGCAGCTCGTCGTTTTTCTGCGAGAACGCCGGCTTGATGGTGTCGGCGGCATCCTGCACGCGCTGCGTGGCCTGGCCGTACAGCTCCTGGCCCTTGGCCGCCACGTCGTGGACGACCTCCTGGCCCTTGGCCGTGGCCTCGTGGTACGCCTGCTGCACGTTGCTGCCAGCCTGCGCGCCAAGCTCCTGGGCCTCGCCCCACACGGCGTTCATTTTATCGGTGACCATGGCCCGCGTTTCCTGACCCGAACGGGGCGCGCACAGAAGCGCGACGACCGCGCCCGCAAGCCCTCCGGCCAAGAAAGCACCTAGTTTGTTGCCCATGACAGCCTCCTTCTGGGGATGTTCGTCTGTCCGATCATTATACGGGCATCCATGCGCGCCCGGAGGGAAAACACAGGCGCAATAGAATTCGGTTGCCGTTTCGTTGAAGCCGCTTGCAACGCAGCGAGGCAGAGAGGTCGAGAGAGAGCAACGACCGAGCGTGGCGGGGGCGTGACAGGGGGACGGGGATAATGTCACATTCCCAAAAGGCTTACCGCGTTCGATTATCTCGCAAAATGTGACGTTATCCCCGTCCCCCTGTCACGCCCCTACCACGTGCCTGCCCTATCGTGCGTATTGGCTGACCAGGCTGTCGAGAACCTTCGGCAGCGACAGCCCGGCGGCGGCGCATGCCGTGGGGAACAGGGAGTGCTCGGCCATGCCGGGCGACACGTTCACCTCGAATGCGCGCGCTTGGGCACCGTCCCAGATGAGGTCGATGCGAGCAAGGTCGCGCACCTGGTAGGCGCGGTACACCTCGAGCGCCGCGCGCTCGATCTCGGCGCGAATGGCCTGCGCATCGGCCTCATCCTGAGCAAGCGACGCAGGCCGAACGGGCGCGAAGTACTCCACAGCTCCGGGTGTCATGCGAGCCTCGGTGTCATAGCGGCCCGATTTCGCCACGATCTCCACCGGCGGCAGCGCATAGGCGTCCCAACCGGTGCCCAGCACTGACACGGCCATCTCCACGCCCTCGACCCACTGTTCGACCACCACCGCCTCGTCAAACGACAGCGCATCGAGGATGGCCTCGCCCAGCTCATCGACGGAATCCACACGATGCACGCCCATAGCCGAACCGCCGTGCGCGGGCTTCACCGCCACAGGATAGCCGCCGATCACGCGCTCTTCCACCAAGTCGAGCGCCGTAGCGGCACCCATGTCCTTGAAAGCGTCGCGCGCCAAGTAGATGCCTTGCGGCCATGAAGCGACGGGGGCATCGCCAGTGATGGCGCGATACGTCGCCAGCTCGTAATGCATGGAGTCCTTGTTCCACGTGCGATGGCACACATGCGACGGCGAGCCGACGAACGGGATGTCGAGGAATTCGAGCAGGCTTTGAATGGTGCCATCCTCGCCGTGCTTGCCGTGCAGGGCGCTGTAGCACACGTCGGGACGCTCGCTGCGCAGCGTGGGAACGAGGTCGCTCGTGGTATCGAGCGGCACCACCTTGTGGCCGACCTCTTCAAGCGCCGCGCACACGTTTTTGCCGCTGGACAGGGAGAACTCGCGCTCAAACGAGGCGCCGCCCATCAACACTGCAACTTTGAGGCCCATGTCGTTTCCTTTCAACAGCAGCCAAACCGCCAGTCCTAATCAGTCAGCGAGAGCCGTCCAATGTCCAAAATCGACTCGCCGCGCGGCTAAGCGTGCTTTCGCACGTGAGGGCAAGCGCACAGGGGTCAAGATTGGGTGCCGGAACGGCTCGCAGCGTCGGCTCGTCCGGCGTTCGGCAAAGCGCCGGCATCAATGAACGCTCGATACAGTTCCAACCGCTCGTTGATAACACCCGCAAGTCGCTTGACGGCCTCGGCAAGGTTCTCCGGACTCTCGTAGCAAAACGCGATGCGCATGCAGTTCTTGCCGGTCTTGCCGTCGGGGAAGAACCCGTCTCCGGGAGTGTACGTCACGCCGTGCTCGAGCGCCGCGCCCAGCATGGAGCCGGTGTCCACGTAGTCGGGAAGCGTCACCCACACGAAGAAGCCGCCCTCGGGGCGCGTCCACGACGCCTCGGGCGGGAAGTGCTCGTCGAGCGCCGCCAGCATCGCGTCGCGACGCGTGCGATAGGTGTTGACGAACGTGCGCAGCGTCTTCTGCCACGGGGTGTCGGTGAAGTAGTGCTCCACCACCACCTGGTTGAACGCGCTGCCGCACAGATCGGTGCCCTGCTTCACAAGGTTGATCTTCGCCAGCACGCTCTTCGGCGCCACGACCCAACCCGTGCGCAAACCCGGCGCGAACACCTTCGACACAGTGCCGAGGTACACCACGTCGTCCGAAAGCGCCTTGAGCGGCAGCACGTGGCCGCCCTCGTAGCGCAAGCGGCCATAGGGGTCATCCTCCACCACCATGAAGCCGTACTCGTGCGACAGTTCGATGAGGCGCTTGCGACGCGCGGGCACCATGGTGACGCCGCCGGGGTTTTGGAAGTTCGGAATGGTGTAGAGGAACTTGAGGCGCGGATTGCCTTTGCCGATGCGCGCAAGCTCCTCTTCCAGCAAATCCATGCGCATGCCCTCGTCATCGAAGGGGATGCAGCGGATATCCGGCTCGTAGGCAGAGAACGCCTGCAACGCGCCGAGGTAGGTGGGGCCTTCGGCCAGCACGATGTCGCCCGGATTGACGAACGTCTTGGCGATGAGGTCGAGCGCCTCTTGCGCGCCCGTGGTGATCATGACGTTCTCCGGCTTGGCGCGCACGCCGATGTCGCGCATGAGGTCGCAGAACACGCGCTTCGTCTCTACGCGGCCATCGGTGGAGCCGTACTGCAGCGCCACGGCGCGCTCATCGTCGCACGCCGCGCGGGTGGCCTTGCGGATGGCCGCGTGCGGCAAAAGCGACACGTCGGGCATGCCGCCCGACAGCGAGATGATGTTGGGGTTCGACGCAGCGGCGAACAAATCGCGCACGGCAGAAGAGCGCATCTTCACGACGCGGTTGGCGATCTTGTCGCTCGTGTGGTCGAATGTCAGGTGAGCCGAAGTCATTGGCCTAGAGTACCACCACGGCGTTCAAAAAATCGACAGCGTCGCGAAAAGCCCGCAAAGCGACCAAATCGTCGGTGAAGCTCACCTCAATGCGGGCGCGACCGGCCTCCTCGTCGGTCCACTCGGTCACGCCGACGTACACGTCGTCGCTGTCCGGAGGGGCGGCCTGGGCTTGCAGGTCCACCACAAGATGCTCGAGCAGATGCGGCAGCGGCGTGCAGTCCATGACGGCGGCGAACGTGTCGCCCGCGTCGTTCACGCACGCATGGCGCGGCAGGTTGGGAAACGTCGCGCGCACGCGCGCGGCGAGCGCGGGCGAGGTGAGCCGCGGGGCGCTCGGAGCGAGCGCCACATCGCAAACGAGGCGGCCCATGCGCACCGTCAACCGTTCGACGACGAGCGCGGGGCGGGACGTCGAGCGAGCGGAAGGCGCAAAAGAGTCGAGGGAAGAGGCCGGCTCGCAGCGGCGATCGGGTCGATCGAGAGATTTTCGAGCGCCGTCGTGCGGGAGCGCCGAGCTTCGGCCGGAGCAAGCTGCTGAGCCGGGTCGAGACGGACGCTCGGAGAGGCGCGATCGAGCCGGAGGATCAGGAAAGCCGGGAAGACCGGAGGAGGCGGGAGGGCTGGAGGGAAGAGCGCGGCCAGGGCTCGCAAGGGGATCCTCCTGCAAGCCACCGGCTTGGCGGGGGCGGCAGAAGGAGGGGCGGGTTCGACGGCTCATCCTGAACGCCCGCTCACAACGCGGCGTCCGACGTTTCGTCAGACGCACCTGGGATGTCGGATGCGCTCGGGGCGCCGAGCGCGCCTTGCGCATCGTCGGCGCCGGCGCCGCCCGCCTCCGCAGCCCCTTCCGCAAGACCGCCGTCCGCGCCACTCGCATCGTCGGCGCCGTCCGCGCTATTCGCATCGCTGGCGTCATCCGCTTCGGCGACGCCATTGGCACCGGCGGCGTCATCGGCCGCGGCCCCGTCCGACGTCCCGCTGGCATCTGCAGCGGGCCCCTCCTGCGCAAGCGCCCCGTCGTCCTGCGCGGCGGTCGCAGCGGACGACAAGCGGTCGAGCACGGTCACACCGTCGCCGGGAAGCACCTCGGCCTGCGGTTGGCCTTGCACGAAACGCGTCAGCCGATCGGCCATCCATCCGATGTCGTCGACGAGCGTAGAGAGCCACGAGTAGCCCGCGCCCTCCGTGATGACCAGCTGCGACCGATCGAGCGAGAACCGGTAGCGCCCCTGCCCCTCCAAGGAGCCGAACGAGAACGAGACGGTTTTCGCCATCGGGTCAATCCGATAGGAATAGGCCACGTCGTCGGTGAGGTTGATGCGCTCGCCGTCGATGACCACCACGCCCGTGGTGCCGTGCGCCTGCCACGATCCCTGGAACTCGGCGGCGTCGTCGTAGCGCAGCCAGCGATCCCACGAGAACAGCCCGACTGCCGCCGCCACCACAATCAGCAGCGAGAACGCCACGACGAGCGGCCAGCGCCGCTTCTTGACTGCGCGCGAGCGCCGATCGGCCCGAGCGGAGCGCCCTGATCCGGATGCGCCAGCGGCTCGGTTGTCGACAGCCCGATCATCGGCGGCCCGATTGCCGACGGCCCGACCGGCCGGCGACGCGTCCGAGGAACGCCCCTGCCCGGTTGCTCCCGCAGAGCGTCCAGACGCGGACAAGCCCGCAGAGCGGACACTCGACACAGGGCGAACCGTCGGGGAGGACGGAGAGGCCGGAGGAACCGAAGCGGGCGGGACGGCAGGAGCGGGCGGCACGACGCGCTTGGCCGCCACCCGCTTCCGATTCGCCTCGGTTGTGCGCGTGCGCTTCGTTACCACGAAAAACGCCTTCGCCTTCTCCCGCGAGATCAGCCGCGCTCTTCGGGCGCGATGACCTCGACGCCGCCCATGTAGGGCACGAGCACGTCGGGCACGCGCACGGTGCCATCGGCCTGCTGGTAGTTCTCGATGACGGCAGCCATCGTGCGGCCCACCGCCAAGCCGGAGCCGTTGAGCGTGTGCACGTAGCGCGAGCCCTTGAAGTTCTCGGGGTCGCGGTACTTGATGTTCGCGCGGCGCGCCTGGAAGTCCGTGCAGTTCGAGCAGGACGAGATCTCCTTGTAGCCGTTGTAGCTGGGCAGCCACACCTCCAGGTCGTAGGTTTTCGCAGCGGAGAACCCGATGTCGCCCGTGCACAGGCTGATCACGCGATACGGCAAGCCCAGCAGCTGCAGGATGTTCTCGGCGTCTTCCACCATGGCCTCGAGGTCGGCGAAGCTCTCCTCGGGCTTGGCGTACTTCACCATCTCCACCTTGTCGAACTGGTGCACGCGGATGAGGCCGCGCGTGTCGCGTCCGGCGCTGCCGGCCTCCTCGCGGAAGCACGGCGTGAACGCGCAGTACTTGAGCGGCAGCTGGCTGGCGTCAAGCACCTCGCCGGCGTGGATGTTCGTAAGCTGCACCTCGGCCGTGGGGATGAGGTAGAGGCCCTCGGTGGTGTGGAACAGGTCTTCCTCGAACTTCGGCAGCTGACCCGTGCCGGTGAGCGTTTCGGCGTTGGCCATGGCCGGGCACCACCACTCTTTGTAGCCGCGGGAGGCGTGCGTGTCGGCCATGAAGTTGATGAGCGCGCGCTCGAGGCGGGCACCGAGGCCGCCCAGCAGGATGAAGCGGCTGCGCGCGAGCTTCACCGCGCGCTCGAAGTCGATGATGCCGAGCTCCGGGCCCAGATCCCAGTGCGGCTTCATCTCGATGCCCTCGGCGGCGAAATCGCGCGGCGTGCCCCAGCGGCGCACCTCAGGGTTGTCGTCCTCGCTCGCGCCCACGGGCGTGGTGTCGGCTGGCATGTTGGGCGTGCGCAACAGCAGCGCGCGCAGCTCGGCGTCGGCTTCCTCGCGCTCGGCGCCGATGGCGGCGATCTCGTCGTTGATGGCGCGCACGCGTTCCTTGGCGGCTTCGGCCTCGGCTTTCTGGCCGGCGGCCATCATCTGGCCGATGGACTTCGACGTGGCGTTGCGCTCGGCCTGCAGCGCCTCCTCCTTCGCGATGGCGGCGCGGCGCGCCTCGTCAAGCCGGGAGAAGCGCGACGCGTCCCACGAAGCGTTGCGGTTCTTCATCGCCTCGGCGACGGCTTCCTGGTGGTCGCGGACGAATTTGATGTCGAGCATGGTCGCGCTCCTTCTCCGGTCGGGTTCGTTGATCAGCCCAGTATAGCGCACCCCGGCCGCAAGGCCGACAGCTTCACGCCGTCTCCCTCGGGGCTTCTTTGGGGTTCGCCGCGTTCGCCACATTTGCGAGCCTCGCCCACGCCATCGCGCACGTGCGCGCGACCCAGCAGGGAACCAACCCTCCCTCCGATTGAAAACCGACTTCGATACCCCGCCGACGGAAAACCATCTCCCGCCTGACTAAGCGCCGGAACCCACGACAATGACAAGGGGCTATGAAACGACGAGGATAGCGTCACATTGATAGCGGTTTGACAGGGAAGTGCGGCGTTTTGACACAAAACGCCAGACCGCCACCGACGAGGCAGGTATTTCAGGCGTGACAGAGGGACGTGACAGAGGGACGGGGAAAATGTCACATTCCAAAAAGCTTACTGCGCCTTGGTCGTTTTGCGGAATGTCACATTATTCCCGTCCCCGCCACGATTCCGTCCTTCTGTCGCGTCCCCGCCACGCCCCCATCTCTGCCACGCTCCACGCCAATGTCGCAGACGGGAACTGGCTTAGTCGTCGATGCCGAATCTCAACTCGAGGGAATTCATCGCGAAGTCCAGACGATCCTCGATGTAGTCAAGCTGCACTTTGATAGAGCGATAGTCCTCCCAACCAAGAGTTCCACCCTTGTATTCCAGCTCTTTCTGATCGTCGTAAAGGTCGATCTCGCGGTCAAGTGCGTCGAATCGTTGCTCGAAGTCCATGTACGCGGCAACGCGCGCTCCGAAGTCCGCATCGGGCTGTGCGGCATCAGCCTCCGCAATGAGCGCGTCTGCACGCGACGAGAAGTCCTGGGCAGTGGCATCGGTGATCTGGATACCCGAGCCCGCAGAGCCGGCAGCCGCCGAACCGCTTCCCGCAGAGCCGGCGCCCCCCGCGCCTTCGGACGCAGATGCATCCGGCGCATTCGTCGACGAGCCATCGGACGAATTCGCCGACGTATCGCCGGAGGAGGAACCGTCGTTCGATTTTTGGGATTTCAATTCGTCGATCTGACGTTCGAGCTCAGCGATTCTCTGCGCGTCGGAACCACCCGCCGAAGCGCATCCTGCAAGGGTGCCCAGCGAGAGGGCAAGGACCACCGAGGCGGCGATCGGCGCGGTCCGTTTCAAGAGCATCTCTGCTTTCCTCATCGTTCGTCTCCTCTCCAGGGGATTCGCAATGCGTCGCAACCGTGCGAACAACGCCATTATGCTTGGGGCAACACCCCCCGTCGGCAAAATGTTACTATCTTGACACCTTATGGGAAGCGGGGTCATCCTCCCCTCCCCGAAACACCGCCGCCAGCAGCAAGCGTGCTCGTCTGCGGCCAACCCGGATCGAACGTCCCAACCTGGATCGAACGCCCTATTGGCAGCAGACGGCACCCGGCCTGAGGCCAACCCTCAGCAGGCGGCACTCCCTTGCTTCGCAGTCGCTTGGGGCAAACGACCTCCCCGCTCGCAGCCAACCCGCATCGGGTGCTTTGCCCACTCGCCAGTCTGCTGGTTCTTGCGGCGCCCCGCTTGCAACCAACCCGCATCGGATGCCTTGCCGGCAATCACAGCAGGTGGAGCCCTCGCCCTTAACCAGCCCGAATCTCGTCCTTCACGCGCAGGCGCCGTCGAGCGCTCGCCCCCTCACCCGCGTCCGGTCATGGCGCCCGCCGCTGCGAAGCGAGCACGGCAGCCCACTCGCCCCACGGCCCGTCTGCAGCGACCCGCTCACGCCAGCCCACATCAGGCGGTTTCCAGCCGAGATCATCGCCCGCCGTCCACAGCACGAACCCCATATCTGCAAGCCATCCCCAACGCGATAAGCGCGAAGGGAATTCCACGCGACGGCCGTGACGCGCCGCATCGAATCGATCACTCCCGCTTGTGCGCACTGCGAATCACGGACTTCGGTAAGCAAAACGAAAAGAATGCGCAATATTTTACCGTATCGAGTCGCCGGTCGGCGAAAAGCACCCTGAGCGCCCTGTTTTTCGTTGTATTTGCAACGAAAAACAGGGAAACGGAGCCTATAAGACCGATCAGGTGCTCATTGGGGGTGCGGACAAAAAGTTGGACACTCCGGTGTCCGGATTGGAGTCCGCATGTACCCGTTGGAGACCAGGGAGCTCGCCGTGGAGGCCGTCGCGGCGGGGTTCAGCCTGACCGAGGCGGCCGA
>NZ_PPEL01000012.1 GCF_002899695.1 Rubneribacter badeniensis | reverse complement strand
GGGAATGTGACATTATCCCCGTCCCTCTGTCACCCCGCCACCCCATCTCCCCGCCGCCCGCCGTTCGGTGGAACTACGGGACGACGAAACTACGAGACACCCCGGTAAAGATGGCCGCTCGTGGTGCCGGACACCTTGCCGATGGCGTTGCCGCTGGCATGGGCGACGCTGCGGGCGCGCACGGCGCGGGCGACGGCTCTCGTCGTCTCCTCGACGTTCATGAGTGTGGCATCCACCATGAGGACGCTCACCCCCGCGTGCACGAGATCGGGAACCGCATGCGCCACGTCAAGCTGCACGCCGTTGTACAGGTGGCTGCGACCGAGCGCGTCGGTGACGACGGGGAACTCGTACTCCTTGCGGTCGCGCAGGAAATGCGGGCTCTTGCGGCGCGGGCACGCGTCGCACTCCTCGTCGCAGGGGCCTTGGCTCATGAGCAGGCAGTGCTCGGTGACCATGAGCTCTTGGGATCCGATGATGGTCAGGCCGAGCTCCACGGGAGCGTCCTCGGCAAGGTCGGCGATCTGGCCAAGCGTGAGCTCGGGCGAAAGCCATACGCGCGAAGCGCCGAGATCGGCCGCAGCGGCGAGGGACAGCGTGTTCGTCACAGGCACATGGGGACCGAGTTCGACCTCGCATCCAAGATCGGCGGCGCGCACGAGCGCGCCGAGGCTCTCGGCCATCACGGGCTTGCCGGGCTTGACGAAGCGCCATGCGTCGAAGCCGAGCCTTGCCTCGCGCGTACCGGGAACCGGATCATGCTCGATCACGGGCAGCACGGGAATGACCTGCTTCGGATAGCCGGCCTGCTCCGCAGTGGCGCTGCGCTGGCCGGCGATGACGGCCTCGCCCCGCTTGTAGTTGAGCGCAGGCACGTAGATGAGGTCGGCTCCGGCGCGCTTCGCGGCGCGCGCGCACGCGGGGTTCGTGGCCCACACGGCGATGCGGCAGCCGCGGGGCCGCGCGGGCGGCAGCGCGGGGCGCGCGCTCACTCGCGGCAGCGCACGGTCGCGCGATCCGGCGAGCAACTTGCCGCGCAGATCCTCGAGGGCGGCGGCGCGCACGCGATGCAGCTGGGAGAAACCGACGCCTGCGCCCTCGTCCAACTCGACCTCAAGTTCCGTCAGCTCGAACGGCGTTTGGCCGAGGCGGTCGATGTGGGCGCGCACGTCTTCGACGGCGACGGGCTTGGTGCGGGCCGGCTCGACGGCCTCGCCTTCGGCCGTGCCCACGATGTCCAGAGCGTCCGCGCCCATGCGCCGCGCAGCCTTCGGAGCAAGCGAGAACTCCACGCGCAGGGGCTTGCCAAGGCGCAGCTTCGCCAGGCCGCGCACGGGCACGCGGGGAAGCTGCGGGTCGTCCTCGTAGGCGGCTTGCGCGCTGCGCACGCGGAATACGCGGTCGCCCTTCCCCACCGGACGGTTGGGAGAGACGCGCACGTTGCCGTCGCGATCGAAGGCCACTTCGTCGAGCGTGTAGGCGAAATGCCCCTTGTTCGTCCAGAACTCCAGCACGTCGCCGCGCGCAAGCGTGCGCTCGGCGGCGATGGCGGCCACCCCGTTCTTCACGGAGGCCACGCGCCCCACGAGCACGCCGCGGTTGTTCGGACGGCCGTAGCTCATGATGTCGTTGCCGCGCTTGCCCTCGAGATACGCCGTGGTGAACCCGCGCGAGAACGCCTCGGCGAGCGCGCGGCGCTCGTCGTCGGTGGCGCGCACGGAAGGGTCGTCTGCCCAGGAGCGCCCGTCCGCACCGCCTTCGGCTCCGTCCACATCCGCACCGCTTCTGCAAGCCGCATCCCGCGCGGCGAGCACGCGGTCGAGCACGGCGCGGTAGACGCCCACGACCGCGAACACGTAGTCGGGCGACTTCATGCGGCCCTCGATCTTGAGCGAGGCCACGCCCGCGCACACCAGCTCGGGCAGCAGGTCGATCGCGCACAGATCCTGCGGAGAGAGCAGATGATCGCCCGGAGAGGGGAGGTTTTTCCGCTGCGCCTTGTTGTGCAGCGTGTAGGGAAGCCGGCACGCCTGGGCGCAAAGGCCGCGGTTCGCCGAGCGCCCGCCGATGAGCGATGACATGAAGCACTGCCCCGAGTAGCACACGCACAGCGCCCCGTGGGCGAACGTCTCCACCTCCATGCCGAGGCCGTCGGCCACCTCGGCGAGGTGCGCGATCTCGGCAAGCGAAAGCTCGCGCGCGAGCGTCACGCGCCGGGCCCCAAGCCTCGCCGCCGCTTCGATGCCGGCGGCATTGTGCGTGTTCATCTGCGTGGAGACATGCAGACGCGCCTCGGGCAGCGAGCGCGAGAGCTCGGCGGCCACGCCGATGTCCTGCACGATGAACGCATCGGCACCCGCCCGATAAGCCTGACGGGCCGTCTCGAGCGCGCGCGAGAGCTCGGAGGGCAGCACGGCGGTGTTGAGCGCCACGTACACGCTCGCGCCGCGTAAGTGGGCGTAGTCGCACGCCTCGGCAAGCGACTCGAGCGTGAAGTTGTCGGCGCCGCGGCGGGCGTTGAACGATTCGAGCCCAAGGTACACCGCGTCGGCCCCGGCGCGCATGGCGGCGCGAAGCGCCTCGGCGTTGCCAGCAGGCGCGAGAAGCTCAACGGCTTTCGGCTGAGATGTCTGCATCATGCGTCGCATTTCCTTACCTATATATAGTAGGGGGATCGAAATCAAGCGGAACAGAAAGGGTTCCGCATTCCGGGTTCCTTGTGTGCTCCCACAGGGTAACGATTCGGTTTCAACGGTAAGCTAGTATAATCGAATCATGAAGATACGGAGAAAACAGCGCGAAAAGCGCACCCATGGCCCGAAATGGGCCCTCCTTGTCGTGGGAGCCGCATTGTGCTTCGTCGCCTACTGGGGCGTGCAGGGCGTCCTGCGCATCATGGAAAGCTGGACGGAAGACTTGCCGCCCATCGAGAACATCGACTTCACGAACTACTCGCAGGAGTCGGTCATGTACGCGGGCGACGAGTCCACCGTGCTCGCCGAGTTCCGCCTTGAGAAGCGCGAACCGCTCGAGAGCGCCGACCAGGTGAGCCCGTACGTCCTCAAGGGGACGGTGGATACCGAGGACGTGCGCTTTTACGAGCACGACGGCGTGGATCTGCTCGGCATCGCCCGCGCGCTCGTGAACAACCTGACCGGCGGCGACCTCGAAGGCGCGTCCACCATCACCCAGCAGCTCGTGCGCAACACCATCCTCACCGACGAGGCCACCGACATCTCTTTCGAACGCAAGATCCGCGAAGCCGAGCTGGCCGTCGACATGGAGAAGCGCTTCAGCAAAGACGAGATCCTGCTCATGTACCTCAACACCATCAACTACGGAGACGGCTGCTACGGCATCGAGGCGGCGGCGCAGAACTATTTCCAGGTGTCGGCGGCCGATCTCACGCTCGCCCAGGCGGCCACGCTCGTAGGCATCCCGCAATCGCCGACGTATCTCAATCCGAAAGAATATCCCGACGCGTGCCTCAAACGGCGCAACACGGTGCTCGACCGCATGCTCTCCGCGGGCGACATCACGCAAGAGGAGCACGACGCGGCGCAGGCCGAAGAGCTCAACCTCAACCCAGCGCCCGCCACGCCCGAAGACGGCATCTACGCGTACCCGTACTTCACAAGCTACGTGCAGCAGCTGCTAACGAGCGACCCTGCGAAATACGGCATGACCGAAAGCAACCTTTTTGAAGGCGGCTACACCATCTACACCTCGCTCGATCCCGTCTTGCAAGAGGAGGCCGAAGAGGCTTGCGCCGAGCAGAACGCGCGCATGGCCGGCATGGGTCCGGACCTGGAATCGGCGCTCGTGGCGATGGAGCCCGAGACGGGGCTGGTGAAGGCCATGGTGGGCGGCCGCGACTATTACGAGAGCCAATGGAACATCGCCACGCAAGGCGGGCAGCCCACCGGCTCGACGTTCAAGGTTTTCACGCTGGTCGCCGCCATCGAGCAGGGCATCGATCCCGATACGAAGATCGATTGCACCTCGCCCATGGACCGTCCGGGAGCCGAGCCGCTCGAGAACTTCGGCGGTGCCGATTACGGCATCCAGACCATCGAGAACGCCACCGCGCTCTCGTCGAACACCGGCTACTACCGCCTCACCGAAGAAGTAACCCCTGCCGCCATGAACGAGATGGCCACTCGCCTGGGCGTGGGCGGTGAGTTCGTGCCCAACAACACGCCCACCGCCGTGCTCGGCACGGAGAACTGCACGCCGCTCAGCATGGCGAACGCCTACGCCACGCTGGCGACCGGCGGCGTGAAGCACGACCCCGTGGTCATCACGAAGATCGTCGACCAAGACGGCAACGTGATCTACGAACCCGCCGACACGAGCGCTCGCGTGCTCACCGAAGAGGTGTCCGGCGCGGTGACGAAAGTGCTGCGCTCGGTGTTCGAATCGAGCAACGGCACCGCCTACGGCTTCGGCCCGTCGAACGGCCAACCCGTCGCGGGCAAGACGGGCACCGTGCAGGAGTTCCGCGGCCACTGGCTTGTCGGCTACGCGCCGCAGCTGAGCTGCGCCGTATGGCTGGGCAATCGCAACTACGAGCAAACCGACGCGAGCCTGACCGCGAACCAGCTATGGCAGGACTTTATGTCGCGCGCGCTTGCGGGCCAAGAGATCGAAGAGTTCCCCGACACCGAGGAGCCCGAGTACAAGAACGACTTCAACGAAGAGCAGGCCGACAAATACGGCAGCGACAAGAAGAATGAGGCGAAAGACCCGGCGAAGGCGCCCGACGTGACCGGCAAAACGCTGAGCGACGCGCAGACGCAACTGGGCGGCTACAACGTGTACCTGGTCGAAGAGTACTCCGACTCGGTTCCCGCCGGAACGGTCATTGGGCAAAGGACCGACGGAGACAAACTCGTCCTTGTCGTATCGAAGGGAAAAGACCCAGGACCGACGATCGAACCCGAACCCGAACCGGAGCCGGAACCCGAGCCGTCGGACCCGGAACCCACACCCGAGCCCGATCCAACACCCGACCCCGACCCTCCCCCGGCTTTGACCTAACACGCATCTCTCTGAGACGTCGACTACCCCCTTCCTCCCCACGAAGAAAGGCCCGCCGAAAGCGGGCCTTTCTTCGTGTCATGCGCACCATCGCATTGTCATGCAGCGCGCTCCAAGCGGGGAGTTTCTGGTAAACGGGCCGCCGCCGGGCTACTGCTTCTCAGCCGCTTTCTGATCGCCCTCCTCAAGCTGAGCGATGCCCGCATCGTACTGGCTTTGAATTTCGCCAATACGTTCGTCGTACGATGCCCAATCGAAGGGTTGCTCGTCAGTGGCACTGTCGATCTCGGTGTAAAGGTCAACATAGGAACTGAGGGCTTCCTTGAGCGTGCCCGTTCCATCGACGTACGCCTGCTGGATGTCCTTGAGATCTTCGGGCGCTTCAAGCTTGTTCAGGTCGTCGATGGACTTGAACGCGTTGTCTGCTTGCGTGCGCATGCCCACCACGTCGCCGCGCGAGACAGCATCGGTGAAGCTCGCAAGCTTCTCTTGCAAGTCCTCCATGGTTTGGTTCACTTGCGACATGTACTCGCGATTGGCGGACTGCCGCTGAGCCGCGGACGTGTCCTGCTGCATGCAGCCTCCCAGCGTCGCGCCCGCCAAGGCCGCGGCGCATAGCACAGCGCACACCCTGAGGAACCTAGTCTGCTTCATGTATCCTGCTCCCTACGTTGTAATCGATGCCTTGTACCGTATCAAACTACGCGAGCCATGCGCTCGAACCAAAGTTGCGAACGAATCCGCGCATCAAAGAGCGCAGCGGCCGGGGCGTCGCCGCCGCCCGTCGATCCTCCCGAATCGCCTCCCGAATCGCCGCCGCCCGTCGAACCGCCATCGGACCCTCCGCCGGTGTCTCCTCCCGAACCTCCTTCGGAACCTCCCCCGGAATCGCCTCCGGATCCACCGGAATCCGAACCGGAACCGCCAGTGCTGCCGTCGGAAGAGCCGTCGCCTCCCGTATCGCCACCCGACGATCCCCCGCCCGTCGAAGAGTCGCCAGACGTCCCTCCTTCGGAGCCGTTCGCCGCGGAACCGCCCTGATCGCCAGAACCGCTCGTGTCGCCGTTGTCATATCCCGAGTTCGAATCGTTGGACGACCCCGACGACACGTTGCTGCCGCTGTGACCACCGCCTCTACTGCTGCTGTACCCGCCGATGTGGTAATCCGCATTGGAGTAGTCCTGATACGGAGGGTCGCCCGCATCGGCGAACTCTTCGAGCGGAGAGAGCGTGAGCGCCTGATTCATGAACGAACTGAACACGTCTCCTGCGCTTTCATGATTCGGAAGGGTGACTTGGTTGCCTGGATCGCCGAACCAGATAGACGTCGAAAGCTGAGGGGTGATGCCGCAGAACGTGATGTCCAGATAGCTCTCGCTCGTGCCGGTTTTGGCGGCCACCGTCTGCCCGTTTGCCAAGCGCGCATCGGCACCGGTTCCCTCGGCCCCTGTGACCACCGTCTTCATGACCTCGATGGCCGCATGAGCCACTTCCGGAGAGATGACCTGCTCACTCGAGGTTCGGCGCAGCTCGCTGCCCTCTTCTGCCGTGTTGTCGACAAGCACCTCGCCGTTGGCTTTGGTTATCGTCAGGATGGGATTGGGGTCGTTGCGCACGCCCTCGTTCGCGATGACCGCATAGGCAGAAGCCATGTCGAGCATCGTCACGTTGTTGGAGCCGAGCGTCATGGACGGCGTGATGCTGAGCGGCGACGTGATGCCCATGCGCTGGGCGACCTCGGCCACCTTGTCCATGCCCACGGCCATCTCCAACCGCACGAAGCCGGTGTTCGACGACACCTCGAAGGCGCGCGCGATGCTGCGCGTGCCGTAATTTCTGTTGTCGATATTTTCAAGGTCGGTGTACTCGGTGTTCGGAATGCTCGCAGGGGACGAGCAGTCGATCATCGTGTTGGGATCGATGCCCGCCTCAAGGGCGGCGATGAGCGTGAACGTCTTGAACGACGAACCGGAAGGACGACCGGGATGATCGGGATTGGTGCCTTCCCCGGTGGCAAGGTTCACTTGCGAGTCGCCACCGACCATGGCCTTGATGTTTCCCGTGGACGGCTCGATGCACACGAGCGCCCCCTGGATGGTATCGCTGTCAGTTTCCCCGTGGATCTTCTCCAGTTTTGCCGCGACCGCCGCCTCGGCCTGCTCTTGCATCGCGGGATCGAGCGTCGTGACGATGGTCAGGCCGCCGCCGCTCACCTCGTTCGCAGAGTAGCGATAGGGGCCATCGGGGTCGGTGAGCAGGTTCTTCACGTAACGGACGAAGTGCGGGTACTGGTAGATGCCCTCTTCAGCAGGAAGCGATTCGTTCACCACAAGCGGCTCGGCTTGCGCCGCGTCATGCTCCTCCTGGGTGATGTAGCCGTTCGATAGCATGCGGTCGAGCACGAGGTTGCGGCGTTTGAGGCAGTTTTGACCATCGTCGACAAGAGGGTTGTTGAACGAAGGGGACTGAGGAACGCCCACAAGCGCTGCCGCCTCGGCAAGCGTGAGATCCGCGGCATCCTTCGAGAAGTAGCGCTGCGCCGCGGCCTGGATGCCGTAGGTGCTGTTACCGTAGTTGATGGTGTTGAGGTACATGAGCAGAATCTCGTTTTTCGAGTACTTCTCCTCAAGCTTCACCGACAAGTACATCTCGCGCACCTTGCGCTTGAGGGAGATGTCGTCCATTTCGTCAACGAGGATGGTGTTGCGCACAAGCTGCTGGGTGATAGTGGACGCGCCCTCGCGGCCCGACCCCGTGATGTTCACGACGAGCGCACGGGCGATGCCCATGAGGTCGAAGCCGCCGTGGTCGTAGAAGCGCTCGTCCTCGGTGGCGACGGTTCCCTGGAGGACGTACGGGCTGATCTCGCCCAACTCCACAGGATCGCGATTCTCCAGCTGGAACTTCGCGAGCACCGTCCCGTCTTCGGTCCTCACCTCCGACGGCATCGCCACATTGAGAGAATCCATGTTCTCGTAGTCGGGCAGATCCTGCAACCACGACGATCCGAGGGCCCACACGCCCGCGAAACCCGAGACGACAACCGCCACGAGAACGGTGACGACAGCGAGCAGCCCGATTTTGGGATGCTTCTTTTTGGCGCTAGGCCGGTTCTTAATCGAGCGTGAAGCCACGTGACACCTCCAAAAAACTCCGCTCATTGTATCATCGGGCCTCGCACGCCCATGAAACAACACAAGTTTGTTGGAAAAAGGTCATGACGCAAAAGCCCCGATCGGAGACGCAGAAGCGCATGAAGCAAGGGGGCTTCGCGCATAGCCGAGCGGCCCTCGTTGGATTGGAAGACGTCAGATCGGCGATCCCGCGATGCGGTTGCGGGAGGGCAACCCCGATCAGGAACCGCGCATACGGATGAGCAAGGAGAAAGCGGGGCGAAAGGGCGACGCGGCAGGGCGAAAGGCGTCTTCGCCGCAGGACGCAATACGGCCCCTTCGCCGCGGCGATGCGCGGATTCTCATCTCCGTCGCACCAAGCGGCCCCTCCCGCCTCGTCCACAACGGAGCAGGAGGGGCCGCACCCAGCTACACCGACGCCTCGTCGGCGGCGAACACTTCTTTTGCCTGTGCAAGCTGGACGCGCACGGCCGCATGTCCCGTGCCGCCCTCGGTGGTGCGAGCGGCCACGATGCTCTCCAAGTCGAGCGCGCCCGTGATGTCGGCCTCGAACAGCTCGCACTCGGCTTTGAAGTCGGCGAGCGAAAGATCGCCGAGGCCGCAGCCGCGTTGCTCGCACACAAGCACGAGATGCCCCACCACCTCGTGGGCGCGCCTGAACGGCAGCCCCTTCTTCGCCAGGTAGTCGGCCACGTCGGTGGCTGCAAGGTAGCCCTTCTTCGCCTGGGCGCGCATGGCCTCGGGCACCACGCGCATCGTCTCGACCATGCCGGCGGTGCACACAAGGCAGTCCTCGAGCGTCCGCGCGGCGTCGATGGCGCCCTCCTTGTCCTCCTGCAAGTCCTTGTTGTACGCAAGCGGCAGGGCCTTGCACGTGACGAGCAGCGCTACGAGGTCGCCCACCACGCGCCCGGTCTTGCCGCGGATGAGCTCGGCGAAGTCCGGGTTCTTCTTCTGCGGCATGATGGACGAGCCCGTGGAGAACGAATCGGACAGCTCGATGAACCCGAACTCGGAGCTGGACCACAGCACGATCTCCTCGCACAAACGCGACAGGTGCATGCACGACACGCTGCACGCGTACGACAGATCGAGCAAAAAGTCGCGGTCGGACACGGCGTCGAGCGAGTTCGGGATGACGCGCGAGAAGCCCAGGTCGGCAGCCGTCATCTGCCGATCGAGCGGGTACGTGGTGCCCGCGAGCGCCGCCGCGCCGAGCGGGCTCGCGTCGGCGGCGCGACGCGCAGCAACCAAGCGCTCGAAATCGCGCGCGAGCATCCACGTGTAGGCCAGCAGATGATGCGACAGCAGCACCGGCTGGGCGTGCTGCAGGTGCGTGCAGCCGGGGAGGATGACGTCGAAGTGCGCTTCGGCCTGCATCATGAGCGCGCGGCGCAACGCGAGGTTGGCCCGCATGAGGTCGGAGCAGCGTTGCTTGGCGAACAGGCGCGTGTCGGTGGCCACCTGGTCGTTGCGGCTGCGCCCCGTGTGCAGTCGCGCGCCCGCATCGCCCACGCGCTCGATGAGCGCGCGTTCCACCGCCATGTGGATGTCCTCGTCATTCACATCGAAGGCGAACCTCCCCGCCTCGATATCCGCTTTGATGCCGTCGAGGCCGGCTGCGATGGCGTCGGCATCCTCCTGCGCGATGACGCCCTGCGCCGCCAGCATGCGCGCATGCGCCTTGGAACCCGCGATGTCCTGCGCGTACAACGCCTTGTCCACCGGCAGCGACGCTCCGAAGCGCTGCGTGAACGCATCCGCTCCCTCGGTGAACCTGCCCGACCACAGTGCCATGCCGCTCCTCCCTTACGCCTGATCGGACGCGACGGCGTCCCGCTCGGCCGCCGCGCGCTCGGCTGCGGCCACCTGCTTCCAGATGGGCGTCACGCCCTCGTATTTGCCCCGCTTGAGCGGGCCGGCCTGCTTCTCGGCATCGAACAGCTCCGCGGGCGCGCCCTCCTGCCGACGGTTGGAAGCCCAGGTCTTTCCGGAGAGCGTTTGCAGCTGTATGAAGCCCTTGGCGGCGGTGTGGTCGAACGCGTCGTCCGCATCGTAGGTGGCCAGAGAATAGTCGTAGAGCGAGTACGCGCTCTTGCGGCCGACCACCGTGCACGAGCCCTTGTAGAACTTGAGCCGCACCGTTCCCGACAGGCAGCGCTGCGTGTTGAGCAGAAACGCGTCAAGCGCCTCCTTGAGCGGCGAGAACCACTGCCCGTTGTACACGCACGTCGCCCATGCCTGCTCGATGCCCAGCTTGTAATGCAGCACTTCGCGCTCGAGCACCAAATCCTCGAGCGCCTTGTGCGCCATGACGAGGGCGAGCGCCGCGGGGGCCTCGTAGCACTCGCGGCTCTTCACGCCCACGAGCCGGTTCTCGATCATGTCGAGGCGGCCGTAGCCGTGCGCGCCGGCGATCTCGTTCAGGGCGTAGATGATGCCGAGGAAGCTTTTCTGGTTGCCGTCGATCATATAGGGCAGGCCGCGGGCGAACGTGAGCTCGACGTACTGCGGCTTGTTCGGAGCCTTCGCGGGATCGACCGTCATCGTGTAGATGTCTGCCGGAGGCTCCATCCACGGATCCTCGAGCACGCCGCATTCGATGGCCCGACCCCACAGGTTGTCGTCGATGGAGTACGGCGACGCCTTCGTAGCGGGCACGTCGACGCCGTGCACCTGCGCCCACTCGATCTCCTCGGGCCGGGTTTTGAGGTCCCACTCGCGCACCGGGGCGAGGATCTCGATGTCGGGATCGAGCATCGTGATGCTGGCCTCGAAGCGCACCTGGTCGTTGCCCTTGCCCGTGCAGCCGTGGGCGATGTACTTCGCACCGAACTTGTGGGCCGCGTCCACGAGGTGCTTCGAGATGAGCGGCCGCGAGAGCGCCGAGACGAGCGGGTACTTGTTCTCGTAGAGCGCGTTGGCTGCGAGCGCCTTCGCCAGGTACTCCTTGGCAAACGTGTCCCGCATGTCTACGACCACGCAGTCGAGCGCGCCGGTTTTAAGGGCCTTCTGCTTGATTTTCTCAAGCCCTTCGTGCTCCTGCCCCACGTCCCCGACCACGGCGATGACGTCGAGGCCCTTCTCCTCCTGCAGCCACTTGATGCACACGGAAGTGTCGAGGCCGCCTGAGTACGCGAGTACAACTTTGTCTTTCTGACCAGCCATGATGATAGTCCTTTCACGTTGTTGGTTTGCGTCTGCGGATATGCCCGGATCTCCGATGCGGATACGGATGGATACGGCTCCGCATGGCCCAAGCGGCGTGCGGATACACGAATTCCCGTGCGCATCGTGGCTTTTCGCGATGGCGTGAGCGCCGGGCAACCCTCACGACTTCATGCTGCTTGGCAGCGTTGGGGGAAAGAGGGAGAAAAGCGTCCCTCGCGCAAAGAATAGACGACTAACGTCGTCGCAGACGGTCGATGGCGCGTTCGACTTCGACGGCGGCCTCGGGGGTCTCTGCCGCGATCATGATCGTGTTGTCGCCGGCCACCGTGCCGAGCGCTCCGCGCAGGCTGGCTTTGTCGAGCGCAGCGGAGACGCCGGCGGCTCCACCGGAGAACGTCTTCACCACGACCATGTTGCCTGCCACGTGCACCTCTTCGACCAATTCCGAAACCATGCGCTGCAACCGCATCTCCTCGGGAAGGACGTAGTAGCCCTCGCGCGACTTCACCAACCCCATGTCCATGATGTCGCGGGAGATCGTGGCTTGAGTGCATTCGTACCCAGCGGCTTGCAGCTGCTGCGCGAGGTCGCGCTGCGTCTTGACATTATGCGCGCGAATGATGTCGCGGATAATGTCGTGCCGTTGTTGACGTTTCCTCATGCCCTCGATACTCTCTGTTCCCAGCCGAGAACGATCACATACGGTTCCGGTCACACCCTCTCGCATGCGGTATGCAGTTTAGGGCAAACAGCATGCGAAAATATGCAGTAAATAGTACCCTATCGATGGGTGTTTCGTCCCTAGAATTTCAAAATGCGCAGAAAGATTTTGCCAAGGGCTTGCGAGAGCTGCGTGGGTTGAGGGGGTTGCGGGATTGCGGGGGCTTGCGGGATTGCTGGTCTTGCGGGACTTGAGAAGGGTTGCGGGACTTCCGGGATTGCGGGACTTGAGGCTTGAGGGCTTGTGAGGTTGCGGGCTTACGGGACTTGCGGGCTTGTGGGGTTGCGGGCTTGTGGGACTTTCGAGGGCTTACTGCGCTTGAGGCTTGCGCTCGTTGTCGAGCTTCGGCCGGATCCCGCTTTCCTCCTTTGCGCTTTGTCGGGCCTCGACCGGATCCCGCTCCCCGCCGCCCAGGCTCTGCCTCGCCCCTTCTCCACCGGCCATGCGAACGAGGGCGATCGCGCAACTCGGATTGCGCCGAGTCTCGCCGCACCTTGCCGAACACCGCCCGGACCTTGCCCCGGCGCGCCGAACGGGCTTCGTCGGAACTGCGTCGGATCGGTCGGGATTGCGTCGGAAGCCCGCAACTCGCCCGAGGCTCGTCTGTAGGTGCGCTCAGGGTGTGCTTGGAGCACATCTGGGGCACGTTCGGAGTTCGCCTCTCTTCTCGGAGGCGGGGAGATTGCAGTTCGAGGGCCATCGTGCTCGATACGGTAACAAAATCGCGAAAAAACTTCCGTATTTTACCGTGACTTACAAGCTTCGGGCCTCTTTCAGTCCAAACGGTAAGAAATCGGGAAGTTTTACGATATATAGTACCGAAATCCCCTGCTTTGGCCCGTAGATACAGGCTTTTCGAGCAATCACAGGCCAGGCTACACTCATTTCGGTACTATATGGCAATTTTTTCTTGATTTCATTACCGAAACCTCCGCACAAGCGCCCCTGTCCCTCGTCTTTCGCGCACGAAAGACGGCGAAAACGGAAAATGCGCCACTCCCTTGCGCGAAGGCCTCATTCCCCTTTCCGCACGCAAGAGGACAGGAGCCGAGAAACCCCGCCCCCTTGCGTGAAGGCCCTTCCACACGGAGCGCGCCGTGAGGAAGGGGCCGGCGACGTAACTCAGAGGGTGGAAAGAATCCCGCCCAGCCTCTCGATCAGCGCATCGACGTCCTCGCGCGTGCAGATGAGCGGCGGGAGGAAGCGCAACGTGCGCGGGCCGGTGAAGTTGAGGAGCAGCCCCGCATCGAGGCCCTTGAGCACGACGTCCGGGGCGCTCGCATCCGCGTCGAGGTCGACGGCGATCATGAGTCCGAGGCCGCGCACCTGCTCCACGTGCGGCAACGCGTACATGCGCTCGCGCATGTACGCCCCCACCTGCTCAACCTGCTCGGCGATGCCGCCTTCCGACAGCTCGCGCACGGTGGCACGAGCGGCGGCGACGGCCAGACAGCTGCCGCCGAACGTGGAGCCGTGGTCGCCCGGTGTGAACGAGGCCGCCACTTCTTCGCGCGCAGCGCACATGCCCATGGGGAATCCCGAGGCGATGCCCTTGGCGATGGTGACGACGTCCGGCGTGATGCCGAAATGCTGGAAGCCGAAGGGGTGGGTGCCGCAACGGAACATGCCGCATTGGATCTCGTCGCACATGAGCAGCGCGCCGCGCTCCTCGGTGAGGCGACGGGCCGTCTGCAGGAATTCGGCCGTGCAGGGATGCACGCCGCTCTCGCCCTGCACGCACTCCACCATGACGGCGCAGATGGCATCCCCCTGCGCTTCAAACAGAGCCTCGAGCGCCGCCACGTCATTGATGGGCGTGCGGGCAAAGCCGTCGGGCAAAGGCCGGAACGCCTCCTGTTTCGCCGGCTGGGCCGTGGCGGCCAGCGTGGCGAGCGTGCGGCCATGGAAGCTCGCATCGAGCGTGACGATGATGCGGGGTGCGGCCTCGCGCGCAGCCGCAACAGCGGTCTCGTCGGCGCCCTCGGCCTCGGCGCGCGCGACGGCGCGCTTCTTGGCATGCAAACGCGCGAGTTTGAACGCGCATTCGTTCGCCTCGGCACCGGAGTTGGCGAAGAAGCTTCGCCACGGCGCGCGCTCGGCCTCGGGAACGCACGCGTTCAGCAGGTCGGACACAGCGCGGGCGACCTCGCCGCGATGCTCGATGTAATAGTAGTTGCTCACGTGCACGAGCGTGCGCGCCTGCTCCTCGAGCGCGGCGACGAGCGCAGGATGGCAGTGGCCGAGGCTTGCCGCCCCCACGCCCGACACGAAGTCAAGATAGGTGCGGCCCGCGTCGTCGACCACCTCCATGCCTCGTCCGGAGACGAGCTCGACGGGCTTGCGGGCGTAGGTTTGCATGAGGTAGGCAGATTCGAGTTCGCGCTCCTCGACGTAGGACATGACGTGGCTTCCCTTCTTCTTCGTTCGTCCTCTTCGTGCGCCGCCTCGCCGGCGTGGCGAGGCGCCCCTCCCGCCCCTTCACAGGGCAGAGGAGCGGGCTACTTGGACCCCGACGAGCCCTCGGCGGCGTGATGGCGGTTCTCTATGAGCTTCGAGGCGAAATTGCCGAGCGGATGGGTGTCGAACTTGCACGACTCCTCGGTGGAGTGCATCGTGGTGCCCACGCCGGTGCTGGTGAGCAGCTCGAGCAGCAGCGAGTGGGGCGTGACGCCGTTGATGATGTGAGCGCGGAACACGCCCGCATCGAGCGCGTGGATGCACGACTTCAGCTTGGGGATCATGCCCGTGGACACGATGTTGTTCTCCACCATATACTGGGCCTCGAACAGCGTGAGGTTCGAGATGAGCGAGTCTTTGTTCTCGAAGTTCTCGTAGAGGCCGTCGACGTCGGTGAGGAAGACCACCTTGTGCGCGCCGATGGCGGCGGCGATATGGCCGGCCACCATGTCGGCGTTCACGTTGTAGAAGCCGCCGTCCTCGCCGAGCGCGACCGAGGCGACGACGGGGATGTAGTCGCCGGCCACGAGATCGTCGAGAAGCGCGCTGTTGATGCGCGTGATATGCCCCACGCGGCCAAGATCGGGGCTCGCTTGCTCGGCCACAATAACGCCCGCGTCCGCGCCGGACACGCCCACGGCGAAGTTGCCGTGCTCGTTGAGCGCTTCGACCAGCTCTTGGTTCACCTTGCCCATGAGCACGGTGCGCACGAGGTCCATGGCCTCGGGCGTGGTGACGCGCTGGCCGTCCTTGAACTCCACGGGCAGCTGCATGTGCTCCATGGCCTCGGTGATGGCCTTGCCGCCGCCGTGGACGATGACGGGGTTCACGCCGACGATCTTCAAGAGCACGATATCGGCCATGACGTCGGCACGCAATTGCTCGTCCACCATGGCCGAACCGCCGTACTTGATAACGACCGTCTTGCCGGTGATGTTCTTGATCCACGGCAGCGCCTCGACAAGCACCTCTGCCGCTTTGTGCGATGCGCCCTTCGGGCGCGTGTCCTTCGCGTATTTCATGATCGGTAGTCTCCGTTGATCGTGATGTACTCGTGCGTGAAATCGCACGTCCAAACCGTAGTGCGGGCGTCGCCGACGCCGAGGTCGACGTCGATGACCACCTCGGGCCGCTCGAAGCGCCGCAAAGCCTCGTCCTCGTCGAATTCGACCGTGAGCCCGCCGCGACACACGGGCAGGCCCATGATGTCGATGGCGGCGTCCTCCTGGCGAAAGCGCGCGCCGGACTTGCCGAGGGCGGCCGCGATGCGGCCCCAGTTGGCGTCGTGGCCGCAGATGGCCGTCTTGACGAGCGGCGAGTTCGCCACGGCGCGGGCGGCTTTGTCCGCGTCCGCGTCGGTGGCGGCACCGGTCACGTGCACGGTGACGAGGCGCGTGGCGCCCTCGCCGTCGGCGGCCATCTGGCGCGCAAGGCTCTCGCACACCGCGGCGAGCGCGGCTTCGAAGCGCTCGAAGGCGGGCGTGCCCGGTGCGAAGGGCTCAGAACCCGGCGGCACCGCCTGGCCGCTGGCCATCATGAAGCACGAATCGTTCGTGGAGGTGTCGGAATCGACGGTGATCTTGTTGAAGCTCGCATCGACGGCGCGCTTGAGCACCGCATGGAGGTCGCGCGGCAGCACGGGGGCGTCAGTGGCGAGGACCGCGATCATCGTGGCCATGTTCGGCATGATCATGCCCGAGCCCTTCGTCATGCCACCGACCGAGAAGACGCAGCCCTCGTAGCCGATGCCGTCGCCGGAGAACGTGACCGCGCACTCCTTCGGACGCGTGTCGGTGGTCATGATGGCGCGCGCCGCGTCCGCGCCGCCGACAGCCGAAAGCGCCTGGACGGCGGCGGGCAAACCGGACGCGAACGGCCCGAGCGGCAGATGCTGGCCGATCACGCCCGTCGACGCCACGAGCACTTCGCTTGCGGGGCAGCCCACGGCGTCGGCGGCCAGACGCGCCGACTCGCGCGCGGCCTCAAGACCGCGCTCGCCCGTGGCGGCATTCGCGTTGCCCGAGTTCACGACGACGGCACGCGCCGTGCCGCAACCCTGGCCGTCAAGATGCTCGCGCGACACGACCACCGGTGCCGAGCAGAAAACGTTCTGGGTGAACACCGCCGCGCAGGCGCACGGCTCGTCGGCGACGACGAGCGCGAGGTCGAGCCGCCCGGGATCCTTGCGAAACCCCGCGTGCACGCCCGCGGCCTTGAACCCGCGCGGCGTGGTGACGCCGCCACCCGGAACCAACGGCAGCGCGCAGGGGCGCTCTGCGGCGGTCGCGGCGGCGCGCAGGGGAGCAGGTGCGCCGTCGCCTTGCTGTCGGTCTGAGCGGTTGGGAACGGGCTGCTTGCCCGCTGTCTGATCTTCGCTGCTCATGGTTGCCTCTTTCTCCTTGCGGCTTTCGGCATCGGTCTACACGGGTGCCGCGACGACATCGAGGCCGGCGGTTTGCGGAAGCCCCAGCACCGCGTTCGCGCACTGCACGGCTTGGCCAGCCGCGCCTTTGACCAGGTTGTCGATCGCGCACACGGCGATGAGCACGCGGGCGCGCTCGTTCACGGCCAGACCGATATGGGCGCCGTTCGTGCCGACCACCGACGAAGTCTTCGGCATGACCCCCTCGGGCAGCACGCGCACGAAGGGATTTCCCTCGTAGAACGCGCGATAGCGCTCGAGCACGGAGGCGGCGTCCGCAGGGGCGTCGGACGAAAGCGGCAGGTTGACCGTGGAGAGCAGTCCGCGCTTCGCCGGCGCGAGGTGCGGCGTGAACACGAGGCGCCCTTTGAGGTCGAGAATTTGCTCGATCTCGGGCGTATGGCGATGCGTGGCCACGCCGTACGCTTCAAGGTTCTCGTCGGCAAAGCAGAAATGCGTGCGGGCGGTCGCCTTCTTGCCCGCGCCCGTGACGCCCGAAATGGCGTCCACCACGACCGCGCCCTCTTCGGCGACGAACCCCGCGCGCACGGCGGGCGCGGCGGCCAATGAAGTGGCAGTGGGATAGCAGCCCGCACAGGCCACGAGCGCACCCTTGCCCGCTTCGCGGGCCTCGGCCGCACGGGCAAGATCGTCGGGGAAGAGCTCGGGCAGACCGAACGCGGTGCGCGCGAGCAGGTCGGGGGCGGTGTGGGGCGTGGCGTACCAGCGCTCGTAGACGGCAGGGTCTTTGAGCCGGAAATCGGCCGAGAGGTCGACAACCGTCGCGCCTCGGTCGACGAGCCGGGGGGCCATCGACAGCGCCGCCGTATGCGGAACGGCGAGGAACACGAGGTCGCACGCATCGAGAGCAGGGTCGTCATGGGTGGTGAAGGCGAGGTCGGTGGCGCCGGAGAAGCCGGGGTATTCGCAAGAGACGGGCGTGCCGGCCAGCTCGTTCGAGGTGACAGCGACGAGCTCGAGGTCGGGATGGCGCAGGGCGATCCTCGTCAGCTCGATGCCGGCGAACCCCGCCGCGCCTACGATGCCCGTCGTGATCGCCATGTCGATCGCCTCCGTTCAGCCCGCCATGGGGCAGCTCGTTTCGTGTCGGCGCTTCGCTCGATTTGTGCAAGCGCACAAATCGAAGCCGTTTGCACCGCTGTCGATCATCCTAAGAAAGAAACGAGGGTTTGACAAGGTTCGCAGCGAAAATAGCCGAGCGAGAAGCAAAGGAGATGCGGCAAGAGGCGGCGAAAAGGGCGCGCCGGAAGGGGAAGGGCCATGGCGTGTCCGCACGACCGCTATGGGAACGTGCAGGCGGGCTGCGATGAGAAGCGCGAGCGGGCCGCGCTTTTGCCGCGCATGCGCCGGGAGGGAGGCCCCGCCCTCCCCGGAAACGCGCGCCCATCGGCAACGCATCCGGACCTTCGGCGCGGACAGGGGCAAAGAGCCGTGCGGGATGGCCGGTCGGCACCCCTTCTCAAGGTGACTTGATGCCGATCCCCTCCCCCGCTCGATCCCATCGGATCGGGATCGGTGACGGAGGAAGGGGGGGGGTGCCCCAATTGCCCCTGCCGGGAGAAACACGGAGGGGGGCAGCGAATCGCAGCTCGAACGGGCAGGGACGAGCCAGGTCGGCGCGGCGCGCTTTGCCCATGCGTCTCCGACCTCGCTGGCAGAAGGGCAGCTCGCTTGCGCCCTCTCCACCCAAGGCGAGGGTTTCGGCCATCGTCAAGCCCCTCTCCTGCGGAATCCGCACACAAGAGCCCCTCCCTTTCGGAATCCGCGCACAAGATGCGCGCGCCTTTTCGGGTGGGTTTTCCGCTCGCCATCGGTTCGGCGGCGATCGTGCAGAAAAATCGTCCGAAAATGGACACGAAACCGCGCTCTGGCACGAAAAGGTGGGGTTTGGAAGCCCCTGTGAAGGCCCTTGTCGGCAAAAGGCCAGGTCGCGAGTTTCGGACACGCGTCCGAAGAGGCCGATCCGTGCCAGAACGCGGTTTCGTGGCCAAAATGAGGCTATTCGCTCGCACGAGACGTTCGCAAAAGACTCCCACCCGACAGCGGCGCGCCGAAGCGCCGAGCAAAGCATGGGGTACAATCAAGAAAGCAAGAAAAAGCGACCGCAAGGAGACGCCATGCAGAAGTTCATCGCGGAGGAGTCGTTCTGGAAGCTGTTCCCCGAGGCGGCGATCGGAGTGATCGTCGCACGCGGGATGAAGCCTGCCAGCGAGGTGCCCGCCGAGGATGCGGCGGCGATCGCCGCGCTTCTGAGGGAGGCGAACGCGCAAGCCGACCGCCATCTCACAAGCAACACCATCTCGCAAAACGAAGTCGTGCGCGTATGGCGCGACGCGTATCAGCAGTTCAAAACGAAGAAAGGCGCGCGGTGCTCCATCGAGAACCTGCTCAAGCGCGTGCTGAAAGGCAACCCCGTCGGCTCCATCACGCCCGCAGTCGACATCTACAACGCCGTGTCGCTCAAATACGCGCTGCCGGTGGGAGGCGAGGACATCGACACGTTCGAGGGCGACCTGCGCCTCGGCATCACGGAGGGAGGCGACGCCTTCCGCGCGCTCGGGGAGGACGAGGACGATCCCACGCTGCCCGACGAGCTGTGCTACCGCGACGACGCGGGGGCGGTGTGCCGCTGCTGGAACTGGCGCGACGGCCAACGCACCGCGCTCACCGACGATTCGGAGAACGCGTTTCTCATCATCGAGTGCGTCGATCCGTCGCGCATCGACGACCTGCGCGCGGCGCTCGATGAGTTCTCCCAGCTCATAGAACGCTATCTCGGGGCCTCCATCGAGGCGCACGCCATTGTGGATCGCTCGAATCCCGAAGTGGTCATCGTCGACTGACAAGCGGAAAAGCCCCTACTCCTTCTTTCCGAAGATCCCGCCGAGGAGGCCGCCGAGCGGAGAGCCCTCGCCCACGAGGCCACCGAGCTTTTCCCCGATAGCGCCCAGGTCAAGCCCCTCTAAACCGGCGCCTCCTTCGGTGATCATCGACTTCACGTGCTCAACCACTTCGGCGATCTGTCCCTCGTCGAGCGCGTGCCCCGTGAGCTGCTCGATCGCGCCCTTCGGATCGGCGATGAACTCCTGCGCCTTCTCGGGGGCCTCTCCCACCGCCGCCATCACCTGCTCGGCAATTGCCTTGACGTCCATGCTTCCTCCTTCGATCAACATCGTTCGACAGAGGCACTATAGCAGGAGGGCCCGCCGATCACGTCGACGAGCCCTCCCCCTCAACTAGCTTTTGCACAGGGGAAACGGAGGCGCGATGCGTCCCGTTGCGCCTGCGAACAGCCGCGCGCACGCAACAGCCGCCCCTGGCCCGCCTCCCAGCTGCGCGCAGCTCTCGCGCGCGCCCGCAGACGCCGCCCTACACCGCGGCGAGCGCCTGGTCGACGTCGGCGATCAGGTCTTCGGTGGCCTCGATGCCGCACGAAAAGCGCACAAGGTCGGGCGTGATGCCGGCGGCGGCCAGCTCCGCGTCGTTCATCTGGCGGTGCGTCGCGTTCGCGGGATGCAACACGCAGGTGCGCGCGTCGGCCACATGCGTGGCGATCTGCGCCAGCTTGAGGTTGGCCATGAACGTCTCGGCCGCCGCGCGCCCGCCGGCCACGCCGAAGCTCACCACACCGCTCGCTCCGGCAGGCAGGTACTTCCGCGCCAATTCGTGCTGCGTATCCCCCGGCAGGCCCGGATAGCGCACCCACGCCACCTTCGGATGCGCGGCCAAGTGCTCGGCCATCGCCAAACCGTTCTTGTTGTGCTGCGCCATGCGCAGATGCAGGCTCTCCAGCCCCAGGTTCACATAGAACGCGTTCTGCGGCGACTGAATGGCCCCGAAATCGCGCATGAGCTGCGCCGTCGCCTTCGTGATGAACGCCCCTTCCAGCCCGAAGCGCTCCGTGTACACCACGCCATGGTAGCTTTCGTCCGGCGTGGTGAGGCCGGGGAACTTGTCGGCGTGCGCCGTCCAATCGAAACGTCCGGAGTCCACGATGGCCCCGCCCACGCTCACGCCGTGGCCGTCCAGGTACTTCGTGGTGGAATGCGTCACGATGTCGGCGCCCCATTCGATGGGGCGGCAGTTCACCGGCGTGGGGAACGTGTTGTCCACGATGAGCGGCACGCCGTGCGTGTGCGCGGCTGCGGCGAAGCGCTTGATATCCAGCACCGACAGCGCGGGGTTGGCGATCGTCTCGCCGAACACGGCCTTCGTGTTCGGACGGAACGCAGCTGCAAGCTCCTCGTCGGTGCAGTCCGGCGCGACGAACGTACACTCGAGGCCCATGCGACGCATCGTGTGGGCGAGCAGGTTGTACGTGCCGCCGTAGATGGCCGAGCTGGCCACCACGTGATCGCCCGCACCCGCGATGTTGAACACGGCGAAGAAGTTCGCAGCTTGCCCCGATGACGTGAGCATGGCCGCCGTGCCGCCCTCGAGCTCGGCGATCTTGGCCGCCACGGCGTCGTTGGTGGGATTCTGCAGGCGCGTGTAGAAGTACCCGGCCTCCTCGAGGTCGAACAGGCGGCCCATGTGCTCGCTCGTGTCGAACTTCCAGGTGGTGGACTGGTAGATGGGCAGCTGGCGCGGCTCGCCGTCGCCGGGACGGTAGCCGCCCTGCACGCAAGTGGTGCCGATGGATTCGCTCATGGGTATGCTCCTTGAGTGCTCGATAAGGTGGGATTTTGCGTCCGGCCCAGTATAGCGAACCAGCCCCGCCCCGCGGTAGCGCCCTCTTTTCGATACTTCGATATCGTGTATTCAGATAATCAAGTAATCACAACCGCACATTACGAACCACCCGACGTTACAACCCCTTCTTGCACGCCCCACTCCCGGCGTCACGCCCCCTCTCGAGCGTCTCCCACCCCCGACACCATAGACCCCTTCTCACGCCCACCTCCACCGCCGACGCCGCCAACGCACCGGGGCTCCTTGCCGAGAACGAATCCAAGAAACCACGGCATCCGTTTCCTTGTTGAACATTTTTCTCATCGCACTGAGTAAACTTACTCAGTGCAAAAGCTGCGGCACCGGTTTCTTTGCGGCGCTTCGCGATCGGCGCGATTCCGCTTCGACCGCAAATCGAATCTGCGAGAAACGTACGCAGACGGTTTCCGCGCGATCATGCGCGACTGGACTGAATACGAGCGATGCGAGCACGCCCAGTTGCGCAGCACCGTTCCGGCGAAACGACGCGCAATCAATCCTGCCGCGCCACGCATCGGAAGCCTGTCCCCCTCGATTCGGTGAGCGACAGCCCTTCGACGTACGTCGATTGACCCCGCCGATAACGCATCATCGATTATTGAGATATGCGGGCCATCTGATTGTCCGGTATCATGGGCACGTTGCACACGAACGCCATCCCGCGCTTAGCGCGGCTTATCGGAGGTTTCCCCATGCCCATCAAGATACCCGACGCACTGCCCGCCACCGACGTCCTCGAAGGTGAGAACATCTTCGTGATGACGGAGTACCGAGCCATCCATCAGGACATCCGCCCGCTGAAGCTGGTGCTGCTCAACCTCATGCCCACCAAGATCGTCACCGAGACGCAGATCTTGCGCAAGCTTTCGAACACGCCCTTGCAGATCGAGGTCAGCCTGCTGCAAACAGCCAGCCACACGGCGAAGAACGTCTCGGAGCAGCACCTCGACGCGTTCTATACCACGTTCGACGAGATCAAAGACCAGCATTTCGACGGCATGATCATCACCGGAGCGCCCGTGGAGCTACTCGATTTCGAAGACGTGGACTATTGGGATGAGCTCACCCGCATCATGGCGTGGTCGGCTGCGAACGTGCACTCCACGTTCCATATCTGCTGGGGCGCGCAAGCCGGCATCTACTATCACTACGGCATTCCCAAATACGAGCTGCCCGAGAAGATTTTCGGCGTGTTCGATCATGACGTGGTGAAGCCGTCCTCACCGCTCGTGCGCGGGTTCAACGACACGTTCAAAGCGCCGCACTCGCGCTACACCGAGGTGCATGCGGCCGATATCGAGGCGCATCCCGACCTCGAGCTCATCGCCGTGTCGAGCGAGGCCGGCGTCTACATCGCGAAGAGCACCGACAGCCGCCACTTCTTCGTGTTCGGCCACCCTGAATACGACGCCGAAACGCTCATGGCCGAGTACAAGCGCGACATCGCGAAGGGCCTCGACATGCCGCTGCCGCGCCACTACTTCCCGAACGACGACCCCGCGCAGACGCCGCACGCCACTTGGCGCGCGCACGCCCAGCTTCTGTACACGAACTGGCTGAACTACTACGTGTACCAAACCACGCCTTACGACCTGGCCAAAGCGGGTGGTGTCGAGGGGCGGGGCGAGCAAGCCGAGAACAAGAGGGCCGAGCGGGCCGAGCAGGACGGCCAAGGCGATCGGGACGGCCTCGATGGCTGACGGGCCCCGCTACCGTGTGCGGCCCGTCACGACGCCGCTGCCTTCGCATGCGAGCGCGCGCCCGCACGACGCAGACGGGAACGCGCGCACGCGCAGCGGGAGCACGCATGCGGACACGGATGCGCGCGACGCGTTCATCCGACCCGCAACGGAGGACGACGACGGATACGACCCCTTCTCCGACCGCCCTCCCGCACCCGAGCCCCAATTCCAAGAGGACCCCTGGAACTGACGGGGCCGCCCGAAGGCGGCCCCGATTCGCATGTTCGCGCCGAACTGCCGTTCGCTTGCGTCACCAAAGACCGAATACCTGGTCGAGAGCATTTTCGAAAGAATCCTCGTCAACCGTCCATACGCCATTGACGAGCGTGAAGTCGAGCGCGACATACGATTCGGATTTTTCCGCCGCAGCTTGGCTTTGGGCTTGCGGCAGCAATTCCGCCACCTTCGCTTTCCACTCCTCCTCGGAGGCAACCGCGTCGCCATCGAGCGCCAAAAGCTCCTCGTACAGCGCCTCCGTCACCCCGTAGATGCTCCGCGCTTCGACGGTGGCGAACGCCAAGCCGACGCCGTCCGAATGCGCGTAGGCATCGTTATCGCCAATCGAGAACGTCAAGTCCTCCATCAACCATGCGGAGAACTCGGCGGGATCGATGCCCAGATCGGTCAAGGTGTAGCCGGTTGAACTCTCGAACGCGCCCTCGGCCTTTTCCGCAACGAGCGCCGCGACGCCCGCATCCCCGCCGGCCATCTTCCCCAACGCCCCCTCGGCAGCAGAGCGCACCGCCTCGACTTCGGTGTCGATATCGCTTGAATCAAGCGGAACGACCTCCGTCGCGCCTCCGTACACGGCCCCATGAGAACCGGAGTGCTCGATAACCATCATCACGAATGCGCCGAACATCAAGTACGCGACGATCGCGAGCACGCTGAGCACGATGCCGACGATGCCGCACGCCTTGCCGCCCGTTGCCTTCCCGTCCTTGCCGAACGACTTGACGAACTGCGATGCCAAAACGATGGCCGCGATGCCAAGCCCGATGCCGAGGATGACCGTTCCCGAGAAAACGATGGCCGCAATGCCGCAAACGAGCGCCGCAACCGCCTTTCCGCTGCCCGGCGCACCGGAAGCGGAGGGGGAAACGGGCGGTTGCGGAGGCGCGTACCCACCACCAGGAGGCATCGGCGCAGATTGACCGGGCGCAGGCGGCACCGGTTGCACGAGGGGAACCGGAGCCGATGCGGGAGGCGGCGGGGGCGGGGTCGGCGACTGCGGAGACGGCGCGGGTGCTTTGGGTTTCGCGGGTTCCGCAGGACCCACGGGCTCCGCAGGTTCCGCGGGCTTCACGGGTTCTGCAGGTTCCACAGAACCTACGGGCTCCACGGGCTCTGCAGGCTCTACAGGCTTACGAGAATCGTCCGGCGACACATTGGAATTGTCACTCATGGGATGCTCCTATTTCATCGCTTCTCATGCTGCCATCAGCATACCATACGATTCCGTTTTATCCCAGATCAAGCGCAAGAACGACCCCCCCCCCGCTTTTTCCCTCGTTTATATCAGATTATTTTACGTATTTTATTGCGCATATATTCTTGCATAATTTTATGTAGAATGTATAATACAAGGCACGTAAACCGAGCACGTCAACGGACCGAGGAGGACGCGATGCCCATCAGCGTCACCGCGACGGAAGTCGCCCGCAATTTCAACGGCGTTATGGAAAAGGCGCGGGCGGCTGGAAGCGTCACCGTCATCAAAAACAGCCACCCCATCGCCCAGATCATTCCGATCAACGAGGTGAAGGAGGAAGCAAGTATGGTAAAACTGGCAGAAGAGTTCATGGACGAATACGACGATATGTTTGTTGAGCTCGCGAAATGAGCAGGGAAACGCGATACGTGTCTCGCGAAGACGCGCTTGCCATACACCAACGATCTATCGCAAGGTACGGAGGAATCGACGGATTGCGCGATGAAGGATTGCTCGATTCGGCGCTCGCTCAACCTGGTCAAACGTTCGACGGCGTTGAGCTTTATCCGTCGTTAGCGGAGAAAGCCGCCCGCTATGCGTACGGCATCATAAAGAATCACCCTTTTGCGGATGGCAACAAGCGCACCGGCGCGGCCGTTCTCGCCGTTTTCCTTAGAGCGAACGGCGCTCGATTCAAACCGCGACTCGAAGACATGCAAAGAGCCATCCTGGCCGTCGCAGACGGAACGATGGACTGCGACGAACTCGCCAACTGGATAGCCGAACAGCTTTGACAGCGGGAGGCGGGAGCGCTGCGCCGTACCGCAACGCTCCTGCCTCAACGCGCTCACGGCGCAGATCAGGCGGGGAAGGATGAAGAAGCCTGCGGTGCAACGCTCCAAGCGACGAACTCGTCTGCGTCCAATTCGCCGAAACCGCGCACCACACGGTCGCAAATTGCGGCGAGATCTTCGTAGGTGCCTGCGAGGTCGCTATCGTACACGCCCATCGTACGGTAGCCGGCAGCGCGCAGCGTGCGCGCCGCATAGGAAGAGTCCTCGAATCCCCAGGTGGAGCGCAGAGGAGTGCCCATGAGGGCGCGCGCATGATCGTACACGGCAGGTTCCCGCTTCGACTTCCCCACGTCGTCCACCGACACGACGGCATCCAGATACGGCAGGAACCCGGCCGTCTCAAGGCCAGCTTGGAGGTAGGCTTGCGGGCTCGACGACGCCACGCTCATCGCCACGCCGCGCTCGGCGAGCGCTCGTACAAACGCGAGCGCACCCGGCCGTTCGCAAGCCCGCTCGCGATAGTACCCTAAAACGAACTCGTCGATCATGCCCACAACGTCGGCGGCGCTCGCTCCCAATCCAAAACGTTCATGGAAGAATGCTCCCGATTCCGGCACCGTGAGAGTGTTCAACTCGTCGGTGTCAGCCTTCGTCAGCCGCACACCGGCACGTCGGGAAAACTCGTCCTCCATCTCGTGCCATACGCCCGACGAATCGAGCAGCGTTCCATCGCAATCGAAGATGACGCCGATGCGTTCGCTCGTCACGTTTCGTACTCCTTCGCTTCGTCACTTCGCGCCGTACTGCGCATAGTACTTGTCGAGCGCAGCTTTCACCGCGTCGTCAATGACCACGCGCCCCTGCACCTCGCGGTTGTGCAAGCACTCAGTCACCTCGGCCATGGACACGATGGACGCCACCGGGAAACCGTACTTCTCCTGCACTTCCTGCTGCGCCGTCACGACGCCCCCCTTGCCCACCTCCATGCGGTTGAGCGACACGATCAGGCCCTTGATGTCCACATCGGCCGCACCCTTCAGGATGGGGTACGTCTCGTCGATGGATTTCCCGGAGGTCGTCACGTCCTCCACCATGACCACGCGATCGCCGTCATGCAGCTCGGAACCCAGCAGGTTGCCCGCATCCGCGCCGTGATCCTTGACCTCTTTGCGGTTGGAGCAGTACCGCACCTGCTTACCGTACAACTCGGAGATGCCCATCGCGGTGATCACCGACAGCGGAATGCCCTTGTACGCCGGACCGAACACCACGTCGAAGTCCAGCCCGAAGTTGTCGTGGATGGCGCGCGCATAGAAGAGGCCGAGGCGGTGCAGCTGGTCGCCCGTCACGTAGGCGCCCGCGTTCATGAAGAAGGGGGACTTGCGGCCGCTCTTCAAGGTGAACTCGCCGAACTTGAGCACCTCACTCTCCACCATGAACTCGATGAACTCCTGCTTGTACTGCTCCATGGCCGTCCCTTTCTCCGAATCGTCCGCGCGGCGGGCGCGCTTGTCGCAACCATGATACTAGAAGCCGTTCCCCTCGGGCACGTCAAGGCTTGCGCTTCGCGGCGACGACGCTCCCTCCGTCCGTCAGTTGCCATCCCCGATTCTAAGGTTGCACCTTTCGGCCTCACTCGCCATCATCGGCCCCCTCTTCTTCAAGCCATTCTGCGAGTTTCGTCTGCAGAAGCTTCTTATCGGGCAGGTACAGGCGATACTCCGCAGCGTAAATGTGCGCATCTTCGGGAAGCGTCAACTCCACAAGTGCCTGGTCGCTGCGCTTGCAGAGCAGGATGCCCACGGTGGGATTCTCATCGGGAAGCCTCATATGGCGGTCATAGTAGTTCACATACATCTGCATCTGGCCCAGATCTTCATGGGAGAGCAGGTCGGCCTTGAAGTCCACGAGCACGTAGCAGCGCAGAAATCGGTTGTAGAGCACGAGGTCGAGGTAATAGTCGCGCCAATCGAACTGGAAACGCTTCTGCCTGCGTTCGAAAAGGAAACCCTTGCCCATCTCGAGCAGGAAATCCTGCAGATGGTCAACTACAGCGGTCTCGAGGTCGGTCTCGTGGTAGACGGCCTTGTCGTCAAGACCCGCGAACTCGAGCACATAGGGGCTTTTAATGAGGTCGGCCGGTCTTTGAGGTGCCGTCCCCTCGTTGGCCAAGCGCATAACCTCGTTCTTGTCGCGGCTGAGGGCGAGACGTTCGTAGAGGCTAGAGCCGTATTGGCGTTTGAGAGTCTTCACATCCCAAACGTTGTCGATGGCCTCGCGCTCGTAAAAGTCGCGCTCGGCTTTGCTTTCTATGCGCATGAGCACTTGGTAATGAGACCAACCGAGACGAAAGGGGAAAGATTCGAGCGTGTCGGGAGATTGTCTAAATCCCGTTTGGACAATTCCGGCGAAGTCTTCGGCGGGCAATTGCCTCAACGGAGATGAGACAATCTGGCTCTCGCGCTCGCGATAGACGAGGTAGAACTGCCGCATGTTGGCGACAGTGGCGCGGGAGAAACCCCTTCCGAACTCCGCGGTGAGATAAGCGGAAAGCCTGTCAAGCACCCGGGCTCCGTAGTCTGCGCGCTCTTTGCCCCGTTGTTCCTGTTCAACGATGTAGCGGCCCAGTTCAAAGCTCGTATAAACCGTCACGGCATTGGCGAACTGGCCGATGTAGCCTCGGGCGTTTGAAACGAGCGCTTTGGAGCGGTCGAAAAGCTCTTGAAGGTTGTCGCCCTTTGCGAGATCCCCGTCGTTTTTCCCAGTCACGGCCAAACCTCCCCTCCAAATCGCAGCTTGAGATGCTCGAAAGCGATTTTACCAGACGGCGCGAACGCACCTATGATGTTGCGCAGGATGAGACGCGAAGGCGACCTCTGCAAACGCAAGCGGGCACGCGGATCGCCCGATCAGGGCCGCAACCGCCCGCGCACCCGCTCGCGTTCCCGTCCCATGCCCCTTTGCCCGCTCGCAGGCGCACCGCGCGGTGCCTTGAGGCGTCAGTCACGCGACACCAGGGTGCGGGCGCGGGCGCTCGAGCGCTCCAGCCGGTCCTTCGCGGATCTCAGCTCGTCCACATCGGCAGCCGACAGCGCGTCCAGCTTCTTGCCGACAAGCTTGCGCAACGCAGCCGCATCGGCTTTGATCTGCTTCTTCTCGTCCTTCTCCAGCTGCTTGCCCACCTGCGCGAGCGCTCGGTCGGCTTCGCTGAGCAAGCTTTGCGCCTCGTCGCGCGCGGCCATGAAGTCGCGACGCAGGCCGTCTTGGGCGGCGTACTGCTCGGCATCGCGAATGGCGCGCTCCACCTCGTCGTCGGACATGCGCCCCGAATCGTCAATGGTGATCGACTGCGCCTTGCCCGTGTCCAGGTCCTTCGCCGACACGGTGAGGATTCCGTTCGCGTCGATGTCGAACGTCACCTCGATCTGCGGCACGCCGGCCGGTGCGCGCTTGATGCCCTTCAGCCGGAACGTGCCGATGGCCTTGTTGTCCTTCGCCAAGGGCCGCTCGCCTTGCAAAACGCGGATCTCCACGCTCGTCTGGAACGCAGCCGCCGTGCTGAACACCTGCGAGTAATGCACGGGCAGCGTGGTGTTGCGCTCGACGAGGCGCGTGGCCACGCCGCCCACCGTCTCGACGGACAGGCTGAGGGGCGTCACATCGAGCAGAAGGATGCTGTTGTCGGCTTTCACCAAGCCCGTCGACGCGCCGGAAAGCGTGGCCGCCTGCAAAGCGGCTCCCATGGCCACGCATTCGTCCGGGTTGATGGACGCGGACGGCTCCTTGCCCGTGAGCCTACGCACGTGCTCCTGCACGGCGGGGATGCGCGTGGAGCCGCCCACCAGAAGCACGCACCCCAGCTCGGACGCGGCGATGCCCGCGTCGTTGAGGGCGGTCTGCACGGGCCCCGAGGTGCGCTCCACCAAATCGCGCGTCATGTCGTTGAACGCGGCGCGCGTGAGCGTTGTTTCGAGATGCGCGGGACCCGCGGGGCCTTGCGCCAGAAACGGAAGGTTGACCTGCGTGGATTCGAGCGCCGAGAGCTCCTTTTTCGCCTCGCGCGCCGCCTCGGCCACGCGTCGCAACGCCATCTTGTCGCGCCGCACGTCGATGCCGTGCTCGCGCTGGAACGCATCGAGCAGATACGCGATCACGCGCTCGTCGAAGTCGTCGCCGCCCAAGTGGTTGTCGCCCGACGTCGCCAGCACCTCGATGACGTCGTCGCCGATCTCGATGATGGACACGTCGAACGTGCCGCCGCCCAGGTCGTACACCATCACCTTCTGCGGCTCCCCGTTGTCCAGCCCGTACGCGAGCGCGGCGGCCGTGGGCTCGTTGATGATGCGCAGCACGTCGAGGCCGGCGATGCGCCCGGCGTCCTTCGTGGCCTGGCGCTGCGCGTCATCGAAGTACGCGGGAACCGTGATGACGGCTTGCGTGACCTCCTGATCGAGAAACGCCTCGGCGTCGCGTCGGAGCTTGCGTAGGATCATCGCCGACAGCTCCTGCGGGGAGTAGAGCTTGCCATCGATGTCGGCCCACCAGTCGCCGCCCATGTGGCGCTTGACCGATTCGATGGTGCGGTCGGGGTTCATCGCCGCCTGACGACGGGCGACGGTGCCCACGAGGCGCTCGCCGTCCTTCGAGAACGCCACCACGCTCGGCGTGGTGCGCTCCCCCTCCACGTTAGGGACGATGACCGGCCGCCCGCCTTCGACGAACGCCGCGCAACTGTTCGTCGTTCCGAGGTCGATTCCGATGGTTGCCATGAGCGTGTCCTTTCGAGTTGGGTTTGCGGATGAAAATCGCAGGTAGTCACGGGTAGTTACAGGTAGTCACGGGTCGTTCGTAACGCCAGCGGGGGTTTCCGTGGTGCCCCAGATCGTGGGGATGGCGAGGGCGTTGCGTACTTCGGTACGCGAGTCATCGGCATCGCCGCGAGATGGGGCGCCACGGAAAGCCGCAGCGTCGAGCAGTTTCGGTGGTCGGCAGACCGCCGAAACCTACAACGGCATGCCGCAGAAGCGGCACAACGTGGGGCCCAAACACCAGATGCCGCAGCAGACAAGACCGGGATCAATGCCCATGCTGAATCCCTGTGCCTCGCTCTCCTGCTGATAAGCCTGTCCCGCCTGCTGGAACTGCCGCTGCGCACGCTGGTAGTCGAGGTTGTCCGGATCCATACGAACTGCGCGCCTGATCTGCTCGAGCGCCATGAGCGTGTTGCCCGCGGCGTCGTTGGCGAGTGCGCTGAGGTAGTACCAGCGCGCCGAGCGGCCGTCGCTCGTCACCGTGTTGAGAATGTCGACCGCCTGCTGCCCATGCCCCGCGTTGATGGCGTCGATGGCGCTGCGCATCTGGGCGCTGTCGCCCGCGGCGGCTTCGGGATGGATGGGCTCCCGCGCGCCGTAGCCCGTCCCGCCGAAGCCGAACAGGTCGTCGAAATCGAAGCCGAAGCCGCCCGACCAGCCGTAAGGGCCTTCCGTGCCGTAACCGTAGCCGGAGCCGCCCGCACCCTGCCCCGCGCCGCCGTAACCTGTGCTCGGGCCACCCGCACCGCCGTACCCCGCACCCGGACCGCCCGCCGCCGCGCTCGCGCGTCGATCGCGCGCCGCGTACTTCTCCGGGTTCATGATGCGGTCGTACGCCTCGTTGATCTTGTTCATCCGATCCGCCGCGTCGGGATCGTTCGGGTTCAAGTCGGGGTGGTTCTCTCGCGCCTTCTTGCGATACGCCTTCTTCACCTCGTCGGCGGACGCATCGCGGCTCACGCCCAGCACGTCGTAGGGGTTCTCAACCACGGCGCTTCTCCTTGTCGTCTTCCTTCGCACGGTACTTCTGCCACACGCCCGCGTACACCACGCTGCGCAAAAGGCGCAGGTCGCGTTCGAGCGGCAACCGCTCGAACGCCTCGGCCACGCCGGCCATGAGCACGGTCAGGTCCTCGCACACGTCCTGCGCGTCGGCCTCGATGTCCACGAGCGGGTTGTAGCTGCCCGAGGCCTTGTCATCCTCGTAATCCATCGCCGCGTCCATCACGTACACGAACTTTCCCAATCGCGCGCCAAGCCGCCGCAGGTCGTCGGCCCAAAAATCGTCCGGCCGGTACACGAACAGCTCGCCCATCAGAGCGCCGAAGCGGTTGGCGGCGGCGTCGGGTGCCGGCTTGGCACCCACGTGAGAGGCCGCGCCCGTGGAGCCAGCAGAGTCCGCAACGCCCTCGGCGCCCGTCCAGCCTTCCGCACCCGCAGTGCGCATGGCGCTCGCATGCGTTGTGTCCCCCGCTTCCGCAGCGCTCGCATGCTCCACATCCCCCGCGCCAGCAGCGCCCGCCGCCCCGACCACGCCCGCGTCAACTCCCGCGTCCGCAGCGCTCGCACGCGCCGCCGCCTCGATGGCGGCGATGTCGGCCATGCCCGCCTCCACGGCCTCGCACATACGCGGGTTCCGCGCGCGGACGCCGCGGTACGGCCCGGCCAGTGCGCACGCGGACGCACGCGCCCGCACGCTGCGATCGTCGCGCCAATCGTCCAAGGCTTTGTGGTACGCCAGCGCCACCGTCGCATCGGCCGCGTAGTCCACGCACGCAGTGCGCACGAACCGGTGCGGCTTCGCCGGATGCGGCACGCAGCGCCCTGCACCCGCGCGTTCCTGAGGCTCGTACAGCGACCCGAGCAGCAACGCGAGGAACACGAGGTCGTACGTGAGCGCGCACCGGCAGCGCTGCCCGCAACGCTCGCCGATGGCGCGGCACAGTCCGCAGTACGCCTCGTGGTAGCGCTCGCGCTCGGCCTCGCTCAGCCCTTCCCAGGCGGGCACCACGTAGCCGAACATCAGCGCACCAGCTTTCGAGACAGCTCGTCGAGCGCCCGGAAGCCCCCGATGATGGCGTCGAACGTCTCGGGCGGCTCGGCGGCGAACGTGTCGCCGTAGCGACGCTGCACCTCTTCGTCGATGCTCGCGAGCAGTGCGCGCCCCTCGTCGGTCACCCGCAACCGCAGCGAGCGTCTGTCCGTCTCGCTGCGGCGCCGCTCGATAAGCCCGCGGGCTTCCAGCCTACGGCACACGGAGGCGAAGTTCGTGCGCAGTATCCCCGCCTGGTCGCTCAGCCGACCAGGCGTCAGCCCCGGCTCGCGCGCAAGCTCCACGAGCACGTGCATCTGCTGCAGCGTCAGCCCGTGCTGCTGGCAGATAGGCGCCATCGTCTCATGCAGGATCTTCTGCACATCGCACATGACCGCGAACAACTCGCGCTTGAAAACGCTGATCTCCACGATGCGCCCTTATGACTTCATCGTGCTCTCGGTCTTGCACTTGGGGCACACCACGCGCAGCGTGCCCTTGCCGCGCGGCACCGAAAGCACCTGGCCGCAGCCTTTGCATGTGAAATAGCGCGTGGTCTTGCGGTTCGCCCACGCCTTGCGCGCAAGCGAGAGCTGCTTGCGCGGTTTTTCCACCGCGCGCTCGAATGCGGCGTTCTCGCGGTCGCGCGCGGCAACGTTCTTCGAATACGAACGGAACAGTGCGTACGCGAGCGCGATCAGCGCCACCCACGAAAGCACGTCAAGCCCCGGAACGATGGAAACGAGCAGCAGCACGATGCCCACGACCATGAGGAAGCTCGACAGGGTGTCGGCGCCGCGCCGCCCCTGCATCATGCCCGCGAGCTTCCATTGCAAACGCTCGAGAAAACCCTTCACGATACTGCCCTCTTTCCGTCTCTTCGTCTTCCCCGCGCCCCGCCCGCCTTGCGGGAGAGGCGCGCGCCGTCTGCGACACGCACGGCGGCGATCGCGCGGAACCGCCGTGTGCGGCAGCGCGCGAAGCTCTCACATGCGAGCGCGCCCTCGCAGGGGCGCGCCGGGATCGCTCTCTCGAGCATATAGTATTAAACTAAAACTATCTCTTCGCCATCGCACCGCGTCTGTCAACGAACCGACACGTTGCGGTCACAAAGCGGCCACAGGCTGTCCATCGAAGCGCCGAGCCGCCCGCGCCGGCAACCCGCGCACCGCAAAGCGCCGAGCCCGTCCGTGCCGGCCACCTCTGCGTCGCAAAGCGATGCCCGCCACCGAAAGGCAGCGCGCTCGCTACCCCGCCCGCTGCGCCTCCCCGGAAGGGTGTCGCGGCAGCGGGGAGGGGTCGCCGTCCTGCGAGATCACCCCCCCCCAAAAAAAACGCCCATCCCCCTGCATGATCGCAACCGCAAGCGCGTAGTCCCGCAGCGCGCTCGGTGCTCCGCTCGCGCCGCCAACGTTCGCGCCACCCACGTTCAACAGGCGCAACATACGCCGCGCGAAGCCTAGTCCTCCACGCGGATGACGCTCGGCTCGTCGCGCAGCACGTCGTCGAGCTCGGCGATCTCGGCCAGCACGTCGCGAACGCTCTTCTCGCGCGCCGTGTGCGTGACGTACACAAGATCCACCGAGCCGCCGTCCTTCTTGCCGCGCTGCACCACCGAGTACACGCTCACGTTGTGCTTCGCGAACACGCCCGCCATGGCGGCCAGCACGCCGGAGCGGTCGGCCACCTTGAAGCGGATGTAGTACTTCGTCTTGAGCTCGTCCATCGGCACGATGGGCAGATCGTCGGTGCAGGTGCAGCCCACGATGGGGCCGATGCCCTGCTGCACGTGGCGCGCCACTTCCAGCACGTCGCCCATGACGGCACTCGCGGCCGGCCCCGCGCCCGCGCCCTCGCCGAAGAACATCGTCTCGCCCACGGCGTCGCCCGTCACGTAGATGGCGTTGTACACGCCGTTCACCGTGGCCAGCTGGTGCGACAGCGGCAGCATGGTGGGATGCACGCGCACGTCGATACCCTGCGGCGTACGATGCGCGAGCGCCAGCAGCTTCACGCAGTAGCCCATGTCGCGTGCGGTGTCCAAATCCATCGTCGTGACGGAGCGGATGCCCTCGGTGTGCACGTCGCCGATGGTCACGCGCGAGTTGAACGCGATGGACGCGAGGATGGCGATCTTCGCAGCGGCATCGAATCCGTCCACGTCGGCAGAGGGATCGGCCTCGGCGAAACCCTTTTCCTGAGCCTCGCGCAGGGCGTCGTCGTAGCTCAAGCCGTCCTCCACCATGCGGGTGAGCATGTAGTTCGTCGTGCCGTTCACGATGCCCATGACCGAGCTCACCTCGTTGGCGATGAGCGAGTGCTTCATCGGGTCGATGATGGGGATGCCGCCGCCCACGCTGGCCTCGAACGCGATCTCCCGACCGGCCTCCTCGGCCGCATGCATGACCTCCTCGCCGTGCGTGGCCATGAGCGCCTTGTTGGCCGTGACCACGTTCTTGCCCGCGCGCAGCGCGCCGAGCACCACATCGCGCGCCACTGTGGTGCCGCCGATGAGCTCGATGACGATGTCGATGTTCGGATCGTTCAGGATGTCGCGGTAATCCTGCGTGAAGAGGTCCTCCACGCCGTGCGCGATAGCCTGCTCGGGGTTGCGCGAGCACACGCGCGCCAGCTCCACATCGATGCCGTAATGGCGCTTGAAGTCTTCGCGATGGCTCTTCAGGATGTCGATGCACCCGCCGCCCACCGTGCCCGTGCCCACGAGTCCCAGTTTAACCGTCATGTCAGTTCCCTTCCTCGCCAACAGCGTCGCGACGACGCGCTTAGCGCACTACTGTAGGGCAACATCGCCGCCGGATGCCGCATCCCGGAAAGAAAAGCGGCGAACCTCCACCATGCCGCCCGACAGGGGACGGGAAGAGAGCGTTGGGAAGAAACGAGGATCGGCAGATGCGCAAGCCTTTCCCAGACAGACAGGCGCCCTCGCGAACGGACGCACAGCTGACTCGGGAGACGAATCGCGAGATCGCCTCGAAGCCATCCGCTCAACTCACGAAGCTCCATCGGGCGCTCCCGCATGGCTCGACAGGGCCCGCCTGCCTCAAGACGCCAGATAGGCGACGGAATCCTGGAGGACGCCCTCGTCCAACGCCCCTGCGAACCTCACGCGCCCGTTTTCCAGCACCATAACGAGATCGCAGCACTCCGCGACGAAAGGCGGCGGCGCACAACGCACGAAACGCTTCCGAAAGGCACGTCCACCCGGCTCGATTGCGGCCATGCAGCACGAGCGCCCCAACCCTGTCGCAGCCCTCGTGCGACGCGCGCCGGCCCTCTCCTACACGTCCCGCGCCATCAGGTCGTCGTACGTTTCCCGGCGCGTGGTCACGCGCGCTTCGCCGTCTTTCACGAACACGACAGCAGGACGCGGCTGGCCGTTGTAGTTGCTCGACATGGTGTGATTGTACGCGCCCGTGCCGAACACGGCCACGATGTCGCCGAGGTCGGGGCGCTGCATGGGCATGTCGACGACCACGGCATCGCCGCTTTCGCAGTGCTTGCCCGCGATGGTGACGATCTCGGTGCGCGGGTGCGCCGCCTTGTTGGCGATGACCGGCTCGTAGTCGGCGTGATAGAGCGCCGTGCGGATGTTGTCGGACATGCCGCCGTCCACGGCCACGTACTTGCGGATGCCCGGCAGCGTTTTGATGATGCCCACGGTGTACAGCGTCACGCCCGCGTTGGCCACGAGGCTGCGACCCGGCTCCACGAGCAGCCGCGGCAGGGGCACGCCATGCTTCTCGCACGCGGCGCGCACCGCCGCCGTGACGGTTTCGGCGAACTCGTCGATGGAGGCGGGCTTATCGGCAGCCGTGTACGCAACGCCCAGGCCGCCGCCCATGTCCAGCTCGCCCAGTTCGACGCCGTAGCCCTGTTTGATGCGCGCCATGAGATCCACCATCACCTCGACGGCCTCCGGATACGAATGGAGCGCGAATATCTGCGACCCGATGTGGCAGTGCAGACCCGCCAGACGCACGTTCGGCGCTGCGAGCACGTCGTGCACGCAGCGGTACGCGAAGTCGTCCCGCATGGTGAAGCCGAACTTCGAGTCCTCGCAACCCGTGCGGATGTACTGGTGCGTGTCGGCCTCCACACCCGGCGTGATGCGCATATACACAACCTGTTCGACGCCCAGTTCGCCGGCAATTTGAGAGATGCGGCCAAGCTCGATGCGGCTGTCGATGATGATGCGCCCCACGCCCGCGCTTATGGCCTCGCGCAGCTCCTGCGGTGTCTTGTTGTTGCCGTGCATGAAGATGCGATCGGCGGGAAAACCCGCCGCCAGCGCGCACGCCAACTCGCCGCCGCCCGACACGTCGAGGCACAGCCCCTCGGCGTTCACGATGCGCGCGGCTTCCTTGTTGAGGAACGCCTTGCTGGCGTACACGACGGCGGAGTTTTCGTGGCGGCTGCGGAAGGAGCGCAGGTAGGACTGCATGCGGGCACGCATGTCGGCCTCGTCCATCACGTAGAGCGCCGTGCCCTGTTCGCGGGCCAGTTCCACCATGTCGACGCCGCCCACGAACAGATGGTCGTCGCGCACCTCGGCCGTCAGGGGAAGCACGGCTCCCAGCTCCATGGTCGTGCGATTGTCGGGTTGTTTGCTCAAGTCGGCTGCAGGCAGTGCCACCGCGGTTCCTTTCCGTGCGTTCTGAGAATGCGCCTAGTCTACCATCGCCGCCAGCCGCTTTCATGTCCAACAGGTGAAATCTTAGAATTCCGCGAGCAAGGCCGCTGCGGGCCAGCTGGCGGCACGCCCTCGCCCCCCCCTACGACCGCGCTCCGAGATTATTCCGCATTTGGGAGGAAAGGCGACCGCCCGTCCAGATCGGTACGCCCGACAACGTCCTCCACCTACGCCGAACGGGCGGCGCGCATACGGTCGATGCGGTCGGCGATCCAGGTCTTGATGACCGCCTGGCGGTTGATGCCCAGGCGCTTGGCCTCGCGGTCCAACTCGTCGATCATCCACTCGGGGAAGTCCACGTTCACCCGCCGCAGGTCGGTGTCGAGGTCGGGGCGTCGAATGGTGGAAAGATCCAAATACTCGACAATGTCCTCCTCGCCCTCGTCAAATATGCGGTCGAATTCCTCAGCCTTGATGCTCTTCGCCATAAATCGCAACCTCCTTCTTCCGAGAGCGCCGAACCGAAATGATGCGCACCACCAAGCCGCGATACGTGATGATGGCCGTCCAATGCTTGCCGCCGATCATGCCTATGACGGCGTACCGAGCCTCATCCTCGTACGCAACGTCCACCTCCACGAAACGCGGATCCTCCCACAGCCGCTTCGCCTGCTCGAAATCGATGCCGTACTTGGCGCGGTTGCGGGCGCTTTTTACGGGATCGTACTCAAAAAGCATAAGCACGCCTCCATATTGGTATATATTGTATACTTTTTGCGCTCTGATCGCAACCACCAGCATAGCAGCCCGACCTTGCGCGGGAATGGCGTGCATCCAGCAGATCGCCGCCGTAACCCAGCGTGGTTCCGATGACGTTTCGACGCACGTCGAGCGCTCTTCTAGCGCAATTCCGTCGCGGTTCTCACGCACTTCCAGCGAATCCACAACAATGCGACCGACGACTTCGCCTACGCCGAGCGGGCGGCGCGCATGCGGTCGATGCGCTCGGCGATCCAGGTCTTGATGACCGCCTGGCGGTTGATGCCAATGCGCTTGGCCTCGCGATCCAGCTCGTCGATCATCCACTCGGGGAAGTCCACGTTCACCCGCCGCAGGTCGGTGTCGAGGTCGGGATACGACACCACGGCCTTATCGAGGTCAAGATAGTCAACGATATCCTCGTTCCCCTCGTCGAATATGCGGTCGAACTCCTCAGCGCTGATCCTCTTCGCCATACACCTCGACCTCCTTCTTCCTTGAGCGCCGAACAGAGATAATGCGAATCCGCTCGCCTCGGCGCGTGAACACCGCCGTCCAATGCTTTCCGTCGATCACTCCAAGCGCGACGTATCGCACCTCTCCGTATTCGCCCAGCGACGGAACCGTCACCACTTTGCCGCTCCACAGCCGCTTCGCCTGCTCGAAATCGATGCCGTGCTTGATGCGGTTGCGGGCGCTTTTCGCGGGATCGTATTCAAAAAGCATAGGCACGCCTCCATGCTGGTATATATCGTATACTCTTTGCGATCCGATCGCAACCATCAACTTACCAGCCGAATCTTGCGCCGGCATGGCGCACATCCAGCGAAACAGCGCCTCGATCCCATGCTGATCCCATGCGAGCGCCACGTAATCCCACCGCAGATCGCACGCAAATCCCCTGCATCTCCGACGCAAGTCCAACCCAAGTCTTTTGCGTTCCCAACGCGGATCAAACGCAAACCCCTCCCATGCGCCCTCACCGCAGACCGCACGCAAACCCTCATGCGCTCCTGGCACGGGCTCGACACAAGCGCCATGCAATCCCGACACGGACCCGACGCGAGCGCCATACAATCCCGATACGAACCGCATGCGTCCCCAACGCAGGTCCGACGCGAATCCAACGCGAGCAGTGCGCATCCCTCACGCGGATCTCACGCGCATCCAGCACGCCTCCGCTACACTCCTCCCGTCCCCGCTTCCGTCCCCGTGCCGCGCACCGTGCGCGCCCTGTCGCATCCGCTCTCGCACACAAGCCGCATTCCGCTTTATACCCTAGCAAAATCCTGTGATTACGCGGGACGGCACTCGCCCGCCGCGGGGAAACCGCTACAATGATCGCCGTTAGATACGAAACCCGCCGCGCACGCGCGGGCGGGCGCAACATCGAGGAGGGCCCCATGGCCAAGCAGGAACCGTCCATCGATCAGTGGCTTGCCGAAGCGAAGCAGGATCCGAAAGCCGCACAATGCGGCATGTTCCTCACGCACAACGGCGTGGTGCGCGTAACGCCCAAAAAGCACGTGCGCGAAGGCGTCGAAGGGCTGGGCGACGTTGCCCAGGTGGAGTTCTCCTACGATGCCGCCGGCGTCGACGCAGCCGTGGCCGAGGCGCTCACCTGGCCCGGCGTGTACTACGTGCGCGTGTGGCTCAACGAAGGCGTGCTGGAGGTGGGGGAATCCATCATGTACGTGCTCATCGGCGCCGATATACGCCCGAACTGCATCGACGCGCTGCAAAAGCTCGTCGGCAAGATCAAGAACGACCTCGTGGTGGAGAAGGAGATCTTCGCGTAGAAACGCAAGCAACCGCAGGAAAGCGAGCGTGAACGTGAACGCGAACGCACTTTCCGCAGTCTCCCACGCATAGCGGGCAGTCTTCCGGCGCACGCACCGCACACGCCGCACGCCCAGCCTGACCGAAAGCCCGCACGCAAACGCACGCGGGCCGCGGCAAAAGCCGCGGCCCGCAGGGAGGGAATACCCGAAACGGCTACGCCAGGGCGTCGGCCACCACTTCGCCGACGTTCTTGCCGAACACGATGATGTCGCACACCGCGTTGCCGCCGATGCGGTTGTCGCCGTGGATGCCGCCCGTCACCTCGCCAGCCGCGTAGAGGCCCGCGATGGGGTTGCCGGACGCGTCGAGCGCTTCGCACTTCTCGTTGATCTTCACGCCGCCCATCTCGTGATGGATGCCGGGAGCCACCTTGATGGCGTACATAGCGCCCTCGGCGAAGGCGATGCAACCCTCGGTGCGGCCGAACTCGTCGGCTGCACCGTCGGTGGTGATGGCGTTGTACGCGTCGATGGTGGCTTGGAGCGCGGCCGCATCCACCTCGATGGCCTCGGCCAACTCGGCCACGCTGCCGCCCTTCTGCACAAGCCCGGACTTCTCGTACTTCGCGATGGCGGTGTTCGCGTCGTACACCTGCTGGTCGAACACGCACCAGGCGAAGCCGCCGGGCTGCTCCAGCTCGGCCGCCGACACCTTGTCGCGCGTGGACATCTCGTCGAAGAAGCGGTTGCCCTCGCTGTTCACAAGGATCGCACCGCCGCCGCGCACGCCCTCGGCGATGAGTGTGGACGTCTCCTGCTCGACGGTCGGATGGATCTGGATCTGCTCCATCTGCACGAGCTCGGCACCCGCGTCTTCGGCCATCGTGTAGCCGTCGCCGGTCGCACCGGGCTGGTTCGTGGTGACGTAGCCTTCGAGGTCGGGGCGGTACTTCGTCACCATCTCGGCGTTCGCGCCGAGGCCGCCCGTGGCCAGAATGACCGCCTTGGCGTTGATCGTCGTGTCCTTGCCATCAAGGTCGACCTTCACGCCCGTCACCGCGTCGCCGTCCTTCACCAGCTCCTTGGCCTCGCAGCTCATCTTGGTGGGGATGCCGCGCTCTTCCGCTGCGGCCACCAGGCCGGGAACGAGGGTCAGGCCCACTGCCGAACCGTCCGTCGGACGATGGCAGCGCTTGACGGACATGCCGCCGGTCAGCGTGATGTTGTCCAGCTTGATGCCCAAGCTGTCAAGCCAGTCGATGGCACCGGCCGAATTGTCGCACATGAACTGAACGAGCTCGGGATCGCCCGTGTTGTGGCCGCCGTCGAGCGTTTCCTGGGCGAACAGGTCGTTGCTGTCCTCGATGCCCTGCTCTTTTTGGAACTTCGTCTCCGAGGCGTTCATGCCGCTCGACGAGAAGTTCGTGTTGCCACCGTTCACCGCCATCTTCTCCAGGATCACGATGTTCGTGAGCCCCTTGTCGTACGCGGCGATGGCCGCCGAGAGGCCGGCGCCGCCCGCGCCGATGATCACCGCGTCGTACGACTCACTCGTGCCTTCGCCCGCTCCCGAGCCGCCGGCGGCCGTGTCGCCCGACGGCGCGCAGCCCGTCAGGCCGAAGCTGCCCAGCACGCCCAGAGCGCCCATCGCGCCCACGCCCGCAACGAAGCTGCGACGCGTCAGGCGGTGGGGACGCGTCGTTGCGCCCGTCGCATTCTTGTCATGGTTCGTCATACCATCGTCCTCCCTCTTTATCTCACCTTGCGACCCCGCCTTTCGTGCCGAAGCCTGGCGAGGGCCGCGCCGAAACGTTGTCCACCATACTCAAATGCTTCCTGAAGCAAACACCCAAAGTGGGTGTTATTGACAAAATGGCTTATACTGAATCAAAGGAGTAGCATTTTTAAGGAGAGGAGGGGCGCTCGTGGAGAAGAAGGCTCCGAATACGGAGGGGGGGGGCATGGATGGCGGCTGCCTTCTCGAAACCCGGCGTTATGCCCGGCATCGGCCTCTTTCTTCTGTTCGCAGGCATTTGGACGGGCGATAGCGCGCTTATCGGCCTTGCGCAGCCGTCGGGAGGCTACCTGCCCATCCGCGTGTTCTCGCTCGCAGCGTACGCCGCGTTGTTCATTGCGCTGAGCGGCGGGAAGGCTGTTCGGAGCCCCGGTCGCCCGCCGCGACCCTCGCGCGCGCATCGCCCGTCGCAACTGTTGCGGCTGTTGCGCCCGTCATGGCTTGCGCGCTCGTCGCGCGCGCAAGCGAGCCCATCGGCACACCCAACACGCTTCAAACGGTGGGCCGCCTTGGGATGCGGGCTGTTCGCATTGGGAGCCGTAGGCGTGCTCGCGCTTCGAGGACAGGATGCCGGCGCGCTCGTTTTGGTTCCGCTCGCGTTTGCGAAGTGCGTCGGGCCCCTTTTGAGCATCCCCCTCCTCGCATCGTTCTCGACGTTGCCGCGACGCACGGCAACGAGCGTCTCCACGATCTCGCTTGCGTGCGCGTTCGCCGTTGAGCCGATAGCTCGAACCGCGGTCGCCGCGACCGAGTGGGGCCCGGAAGCGCTTTTGGCGGCTGGCGCCGTCCTGCTCGGCGCGGCAGGGTGGGCATGCTCGCGCGCGGCGGCACAGGCTGTCCCGCCAACGACCCAAGCCGACCCGCGCGCGATAACGGGCGACGCCGTCACGCGCTTCCTTCCCATCGAAGACGCCATCCCATCCCGCCGCGCCGAACAGGGCGATGTCGCCGCCGCACGCGCCGATGATCCGGCAACGCGAGGACGCGGCGAAGGCCGACAGACGGCCCCTCACGTTCGGCGGCGCGTTTTCCGGCATGCACCTTCCGACGGCCTTCTCACCAGAAGCTCATTGGTCGGCATCGCGGGAACGGTCATGCTGCTGGGATTCATGCGAACGGAGGGATTCCCCGGAGCCGGCATAGGCGCGGCACCGGCCCTCATCGTGCTGGTCGCAGGCCTGTTCGCAACCGGACGCCTCCCCGCGCTTGAAGCGCACGAGCTGTTCCGCGCCGCCGTCGTGTGCACTGCGGCCGGATTCTTGCTCGATCCCGTCCTCTCCCCCGTCGCGCCCGATGCGGAACAGCTGCTTGCCGGAGTGGGCGCCACGTTGTTCGAGATCGTTGTGTGGACGACCTCGGCAATTATCGTCGGCTCGTGCGGAAACCGGCTGCGTGCCGCTGCGGCGACGCGCTTGGCAGCCGTTTCAGGCCATCTGCTGGGAGCGCTCGTCGCCATGGCGGCGACAGCCGTCGGCGACGCGATTCCCCAGGCCGAGGAGGCGGCGTCGCTCTTTCTCGTGTTCGCGTACGTGGTGGGGCTGTTGTACCTGTCGGGCGACAAAACGCTGCGAAGCGTCCTGTCCGCGCAGGAGCGCCCCCGCGAAGACGCGGGTCGCCGCGCAGGCGCGACCTCGGCGGCGACGACGGACAGCGCTTCGGCGGGCGCGAGCGACCTCGCGTCCGCGCCTGCGCCCACTCCCGCCGATTCCGCGCCCGCCCACAACCTCGCACCCGCCGACCTCCTGTATTGGAAGCGCCCCTGCGCCCTCGTCGCCGAAGCCTGCGGGCTCACGCCGCGCGAGACGGAAGTGCTCGAGCAGCTTGCGCAAGGGCGCGACCTCGCCTTCATGGAAGAGCGCTTCACGATCTCGCGCAACACCATCAAGATGCACACGAAGCGCGTGTACGCCAAGCTGGGCGTGCACAGCAAGCAGGAACTGATCGATCTCGTGGATTCCGTGCGCGAACGCGAGCGGTTCGCCGAGGGCGACCGGTAAAGCCGCGTGTCGCCCGCCTTCCGACCTCTACGCCGTCGCCCACCACGCACTGTCGTCCGTCACCGCACATGCCGAGCTGGCGCGACATAACGACACCGGCGCCGCCCTTTCCCGCAAAAAAACACCACGCGCTCCTCCTACGGAGTCTCAACGCCATGGCAAACGTCCGGCGGCACTTGCGCGCGAGCGGGCGCGCCGACACGCGCTTTCCCCTAGAGTGGTCGCACCCTATCCGACAGCGCGCCGCACGCTCGGCGCGCGCACGAGAAGAAAGGCGGCAACCATGGGAAAGTTCAGACGCTTTTGCATGATCGTGTTCGTCATTGCTGCCGTGCTGGGCGTCGGCGTCCTCGCATCCTTGTGGTTCGCGTGGGAGCCTTTGTTCCCCGCAATCGCATGGCTGATGGGCATGCCCTGGTTCTACGTGGTGGAGGCCGTGTTGCTGGGCATCACCGCAGTAGGCCTGCTGGTCGTGCTCATCCGCGCGATCTCGGCGCCGGGCAAGCACTCGCAGCTTGAGCTCGAACGCGGCAACGGCAGCATCGCCATCACGCAAAACGCCATCCAATCCACGGTGAAGCACGTCGTGGAAGGGCATCGCGGCATGTCTGTCAACTCCGTGAAGGTGGACATCGCGAACAGGCGCGAGCCGCGCATGACCATCCACGCGAAGATCGACCCGGGTCGCAACGCCGAGCTGGGACAGCTTGGCGCGAAGCTGCAAGACGAGATCGCCGCGACGCTCGAGGCGTTCACCGGCTACCCGGTCGACAGCGTGCGCATCACGTTCGTCGGCGACGCGGACGTGGTCACGCCCGCGTTCACGCAGCAGGCTACGAAGCACGACGCGGACGCGCAGCGGCAACACCCGATGCAGCCGGTTCCGGCCCATGCCGTGGGCAAGAGCGCGTAAGGAGGTGTCCGCATGAGCCAAGCAGTGATGGAACGGCGCGTCGCGAACGCGCCGAGCGCAGCGGAGAAGCCCCCGGCGTCCACACCGAAGAACGGTCGTGAACCCGCACGTCCCGCGCAGCGCGACACGCGACCCGTCGTGCGGGTCGTCGGCACACGGCACGGCGACGCCGCGCACGATGCAACCTCGAGGGATCGCACCGACCGCACCGACCACAGCGCATCCCCCGCCGTCAGCATGCGAGATGACGCCAAGGCCACCATCGACAGCGCGCGCGGCAGCGGCGAAGCCACCGCCGACAGCGCGCGCGGCAACGGCAAAACCGACAACGCGCGCGCCATGCGTGAAAGTGCGGTCGAGAGCGGCGCGGACAAGCCACACGGCGACGAGCCGGAAAGCGCCGCCAAGCCCGTCAACGAGGCCGGCAAGGCCGACGGGTCCAAGGAGAACGCCGACGCCGCCCCCGACACGGACGAACAGCGCAGCCGCGGCGTGTACGCCAGCGTCAAACGCGCGGCGACTTCTGCCGTGGAGCAGCACGGCCATGCGGTGCTCTACGGGATCGTCGGCTTCGTCGCGGCGGCGCTCATCCTCATCGTGGGCTTCTGGCCCACGGTGCTGCTGGCGCTGTTCGCCACCATCGGCGCCGCCATCGGCATGTACCGCGACGGCGATCGCACCACCCGCGAGCGCGTGAGCAGCGTCCTCAAGCGCTTCACCTGATCGACCCGCACAAGCTGGCGGCGCACGTCCCGCAGCTGGCGGCATGCGACCACCCGTCCGCAACGCGAACGTCCGGCACGCCCCAGCCGTCCGACGTGCGCCGCCAGCAGCGCAGCGTTCAATCCGACAGAAAGGAAGCACCATGACCCAGAGCACTTTGAACCCCACCAGCACCAAGAGCACCTACGACCCGTACTCCTCCGTAGACGAGAAGAACAAGGACAAGAGCGATTCCTTCGACCTGCGCGATCTTGAGGACGTCTCGGCCGAACCGGTGTACAAGCTGGTCATCAACGAGAACGTCGTGGAGAAGATCTCCTCGCTCGCAGCCCAGAAGATCGACGGCATCATCGATATGAAGGGCAACGTCCTCTCCCGCATCCAGGAGGGCCTCGGCGGTGCCGACAAGACGAAGGGCGTCGATGCCGACATCGTGGACGACGCAGGCGCCAAACTCGACCTCGACGTCATCCTCGAGTACGGGAAATCCGCTCCCCAGGTGTTCGACGAGATCAAGAAGGTCGTCGGCGACGACCTCAAGGACATGACCGGCCTCGAGGTGATCGAGATGACCGTGAACGTGGTCGACGTCATGACGCCGGACGAGTACGCCCAGAAAAACGGCGGCTCCAACAGCGGCGACGGGCAGCAGGACGGCTCGTCCAACTAAAGGACGCCGCCTCGGCGCCGTGCTGCGGAGCCGCCCCGTCCGCGCTCCGCACCCCACCTTCCAAGCCCGCCGCGCACCACGCGCGGCGGGCTTTCGTATGCGAGCCGAAGCTGCGGTCCGCGAACACGACCGCGCCATGCACGAGGAATCAGCGCACAGGAAGGGCCGAACGCACGGAGTCGGAGTGTGACGCGAGCGCAGCGAGGGGGGGGGGCAGCAAGTCGCACGCATTCCGAAGCGAGCAAGCCGACAGGTACGCTGAGCGCGCTATCGAGCAAAGCTGCGACACGTGAGGAGAAGCCGGCGATTCGCTTCGATCACGGACGGCGCGACGCCCCGTGGCTCCACGCGCCATCCCGCCATCTACCCCCGCCCGTGCACGCCCGTGCACGCAAATCCTCCATTTTTGGCCACGAAACCGCGTTCTGGCACAAATCGGCCCCACTCCGACGACGCATCGGCTCTTCCGAGATCGCCGACCTGGGCTTTCGCCACGGCAGAACATGCTTTTGCTACAAAAATGGACAGTCGCCGTGCCAGAGGGGGTGCGGACAAAAAGTTGGACACTCCGGTGTCCGGATTGGAGTCCGCATGTACCCGTTGGAGACCAGGGAGCTCGCCGTGGAGGCCGTCGCGGCGGGGTTCAGCCTGACCGAGGCGGCCGAGC
>NZ_PPEL01000011.1 GCF_002899695.1 Rubneribacter badeniensis | reverse complement strand
AGCTCGGCCGCCTCGGTCAGGCTGAACCCCGCCGCGACGGCCTCCACGGCGAGCTCCCTGGTCTCCAACGGGTACATGCGGACTCCAATCCGGACACCGGAGTGTCCAACTTTTTGTCCGCACCCCCCTTCTAGACGCACAAAAGCACTAATCGAGCCATTTGGCAACGTCTGGCGCTTGCTGCGCGATTCCGGCGTCAGACGCAAAGCCATCAGCACCTTCCCCGGCCAAGGCGCGCACTGCAAACGCTTTGGCCAAGGCGCGCGATTACACGTCGCCGGAGCCTCCGCGTGCACGCATGCGAGACGAGCTGTTCCCGCTGCGGTTTGGGGCGTGCGCCTTCCCGAAACCTCCGCATGCACGCGTACGGAACAGGCGCCCGCCCCTCGGCTCGTTTTGCATCGCCCGCGCTCGCGGCTAGAAGCGTGCGTACTTCACGAGGTTCTTCTTGAGGGTGTCCACGAAGCGCTGGCCGATTTCGCCAAGCTCTTCGCCCTTGCGCACAACGTAGCCGAGGCGCAGCTGCACGTCGGTGTCGAGCGGCACGGTATTGAGGCCGGCGCCGTCGGAGATGCCCACGAGGATGCCGCTCGTCACCGTGTAGCCGTTGAGCGCCACGATGAGTTCGGACAGCGATGCGCGGTCGGTGCACGCGATGCTCTTGGCACGCGGCGCATCGGCAAGCGCCTCCTCGGCGAAGGCCACGGGCGAATCAGCGTCCTGCTCGAAGTAGAGGTACGGGAAGTCCTCCATGTCCTCGAGCGTCAGGCTCTCGGCGTTCACCATGGGATGGCTCTTCGGCAGCGCTACGCGCGGAGCCGACTGGATGAGCTCGACGAACTCGAGGCCCGCCGCGTCGAGCGCCGCGTTCACATCGTCGGCCGTGGCCGAGGTCTCGAACAGCACGCCCAGCTCGCTCTTGCCGCTGGCGACGTCATCGATGACGCCACGGGTGGTGCGGTCGCGCAGCGCGTAGCGGTACGCATCGCCGCCGAGCGCCAACACCACGTGCGCGAACGTCTGCACGTTGAACAGGTAGTGCTGCCCAGAGACGGCGAAGGTGGTTTCAGTGGTCATAGGTGGTTCCTTTCAGCAAGATTTCCTTCTCGCGTGCCCAAATCAGTCAGTGGCGAACAAGCCCTTTGGCTTGTTCGGTTCCTCGCCATGCGCCCGAGCGGGCGCATCTTGCGCGCTCGTCGCGCAAGATTGGCGCCTCGCGTTGGCGGGTACGGCGCGCTCCACGCGCTTTGGTACGTGAGCCTTCGCCAGCGCGCGAAGATTCGGTGCCACAGCCGGCCGCAGCGTCGAGCCGTTCCGGCGGCCGTCAAGCCGCCAGAATCTACTGGCAACGCTCATCGATGAAGCGCGATGCCTTGTGCTCGGACGACGTGCCCAGCTTGCCTGCATCATACACGATGACCTTGGCGGGACGCACGCCGGTGTGCGCCTTGAGCGCGGCCTCAGTGCGGGCGGCCACTTCGTCGTAGGGCTCGTCGCTGCCCTGGGCGCGCTCCACCGACACCTCGTATTTGCAGGTGAAGTCCTTTTCGTACACGCGGATGGAGTACTCGCCGGTCAGGCCTTCCAACCCGCGCACGACGAACTCCACATCGCTCGGGAACACGTTGACGGCGCCCACGATGAACATCTCGTCCTTGCGACCCGTCACATGGATGCGCGCGAGCGTGCGACCGCATTCGCACGTGCCGGTGCTCACATAGCCGATGTCGCCCGTGCGGAAGCGGATCATCGGGCGCGCTTTCTTCATGAGCGTGGTGAACACCAGCTCGCCCGTCTCGCCGGGAGCCAGCACCTCGCCCGTCGCCGGATCCACCGTCTCCACGAGGATCTGATCCTCCACGATGTGCAGACCGTCGTGCGCCTCGCAGGCGGCCGCGCAGGCACCGTAGATGTCGGACAGCCCGTAGAAGTCCACCACCTTCGCGCCCCATAGGTTCTCGATGGCCTCGCGCGTGGACGCGATGGAGCCGCCCGCCTCGCCGGCCACAATGATGGTGTGGATGCTGAAGTCTTCGCGCGGGTTGAAGCCCTTCTCCTTGGCGATCTCGCCGAGATGCCACGCGTAGGACGGCGACGTCCAGATGACGGTGGGCTGGTACTGCTTGAGCACGAACAGCAGACGGTCGGACGGCACGGCGCCCACCCAGATGGCGAGCGCGCCCAAACGCTGCGCGCCGATGACGTCGGGGCCGCCCACGTACAGCGCGAAGTTCAGACCGTGCACGTAGCGGTCGTTCGGACGCATGCCCGCCTGCCAGAACAGGCGCGCCTCGGTGTCCTGCCACAGGTCGAAGTCCTCCTGCGTGAAGGGGCTCACCGTGGGAACGCCGGTCGAACCCGACGACGTGGCCATGAAGATGACCTCTTCCTCGGGCACGGAGCACATCTCGCCGAAGAAACTGCCCACATGCTGGGTTTCGCGCTCCGTCTTCTTGTCGCAGAAGGGAAACTTCGCGATGTCGGCCAGCGTCTGCAGGTCGCTCGGCGCCACGCCGGCCTCGTCGAACGCGCGCTTGTAGTACACCGTGTTGTCGTACGCGTAGGCCACCATGTCCTTCAGGCGCTCAAGCTGCAACGCCTCGAGCTCCGGACGCGGCATGCATTCGATCTCCGGGTCGTAATACTTCTGATCGGGAGAGATGTCCTTGCGCATGAAGATGCTCCTTGTTCGTATACGGTTCCGTTACCGCCTTCGCGCCCCGCGTCGCGGCATCCGCGATCCGGCCCGAATGTTTCACGTGAAACATTCGTTCGTCAACAGGGGTTTTCCTGCGAAAAGCGGCGTAAAGCATGAAACCACGAACGGCCCCTGAGCACAACCTCTCAGGCCATTCGATGTTTTGATGGTTCGCTATCTACAAAATCAATAACTTAGTAAAATATAGGAACGATCACGTTTGACAGAACAAGCGGGCGGGCTCGCCGCTCGCCTCGATTCGGCCGGGGAGGCACCATGACCCTGCAGCAGCTGCGCTACCTCATCGCCATCGCGGAGTACGGCTCCATCAACGCCGCCGCGCAAAACCTGTACGCTTCGCAGTCGAACCTGTCCACCGCCATCAAAGAGCTCGAACGCGAGCTGGGCATCACCGTCTTCACGCGCAGCAACCGCGGCGTGACGCTCACCAACGACGGCACCGAGCTTTTGGGCTACGCGCGCCAGGTCATCGAGCAGGCCGACATGCTGGAAGCGCGCTACGCCGACAAAGGGTCCGTCCATCTGCGCCTCGCCGTGTCCACGCAGCATTACGCGTTCAGCGTGCAGGCGTTCGTGAACGTGGTGGAAGCATGCGAGAGCGAAGAGTACGAATTCGTCCTGCGCGAGGCCACCACGGCCGAGATCGTCGACGACGTGCGCACGTTCCGCAGCGAAGTGGGCATCCTCTACACCGACGACTTCAACCGCCGCGTGCTGCGCAAGGCGTTCGACGACGCCGACGTGACGTACTTCCCCCTATTCGACGCGCGCGTTCATGTGTTCGTGGGCGAGCACCATCCGCTGGCCGCGCGCACGCTGCTTAGACCCGAGGACTTGGAGCCGTATCCGCGCTATTCCTTCGAGCAGGGCACCACGAACTCGTTCTACTACTCCGAGGAGCCGCTTGCCCACCTGCCGCACAAGCGCAACATCCGCATCTCGGACCGCGGCACGCTCACCAACCTGCTGACCAGCTACAACGGCTACACGCTGTCAACCGGCGTGCTGTCAGCCGAAATGCACTCGGGCATCGCGAGCATTCCGCTCGACGTGGACGAGACGATGCAGGTGGGCTACCTCATGCACAACGAGCGCCGCCCGAGCCCCCTGCTTTTGCGCTACATCGACGAACTGCACGCCGTCATCAAAGCCAACCCCACCGTCGTGGCGCACCGTTCCTAACGTCCGCGCCGCACGAACGGCGCGGGAAAGCTAGAGCGGCGTCGCATCGTGCGACTGCAGCACAACGCTCCCGCCCGTCTCCGCGCGAACGGTACGGGCAAACGGGAAACGAGGCGCGAGGAGCGCAAGACGCGAAACGCGAGCGCAAGAAAGGCAAAAAGCCGGGCGAGGAAGACGCGACGTCCGAGCATTCGACGCGACGTGAACGCTGTGCCGGCATCTGACGACGCCGGCAGTCAGACGCGCGCCAAAGCCGCAAGCACTACACCAAGAGGGCTGAACGCGCAACGAAGCCACGCGCGAAACGCAAAACACGCTGAAACCGAACGACGCGCAGCCCCCTCCAACAACAGACGAACGATTCTTCCCGATGGTTCACGTGAAACATCCATTCGCACCAGACGCCCATCCCAGACAGACAACGCGCTCCGATGCCTCGGCACGCCGCTTCTTGAAAACGCCTCGCCCCCAGCCACGCGAAAGGCCGGCGCCCCCTGATGAAGGGGACGTCGGCCTTTCCTGAAAAGTGGCCCCGCAGGGAGGGAGGGGGCGGGGCCGGGTCGTCATGCAGGGCACGCGCCTGAAAAGGATCAGCGCATGGTGTTGCTCACATAGGGAGTCTTGTCCTTCAGCAGCACGTCGTGCGCGCCGCCCTCCACGATGGACGTGGCAGACACCAACGTGAGCTTCGCCTTGTCCTGGAACTCGGGGATGGTGAGCGCGCCGCAGTTGCACATGGTGGACTTCAGCTTGAGCAGTGTCACGTCCACGTTGTCCTTCAAGCTGCCGGCGTAGGGCACGTAGCTGTCCACGCCTTCCTCGAACGTGAGGTTCTTCTTCTTGCCGCCCAGGTCGTAGCGCTGCCAGTTGCGCGCGCGGGCCGAACCCTCGCCCCAGTACTCCTTCATGTAGGTGCCGTTCACCATCACCTTGTTCGACGGGCTCTCGTCGAAGCGGGCGAAGTAGCGGCCCAGCATGACGAAGTCGGCGCCCATGGCCAGCGCGAGCGAGATATGGTGATCGTAGACGATGCCGCCGTCGGAGCACAGCGGGATGTAGACGCCCGTCTCGCGGAAGTACTCGTCGCGCGCCTTCGCCACCTCGATGGTGGCCGTGGCCTGACCGCGACCGATGCCCTTCGTCTCGCGCGTGATGCAGATGGAGCCGCCGCCGATGCCGATCTTCACGAAGTCGGCGCCCGCTTCGGCCAGGAACCGGAAGCCGTCGGCATCCACGACGTTGCCCGCGCCGATCTTCACCGTGTCGCCGTAGTGCTCGCGCACCCATTCGATGGTTATCTTCTGCCAGTCGGAGAAGCCCTCGGAGCTGTCGATGCACACCACGTCCGCGCCAGCCTCCACGAGCGCCGGCACGCGCTCGGCGTAGTCGCGGGAGTTGATGCCCGCACCCACCATGTAGCGCTTGTGCGCGTCCAACATCTCGTTGGGGTTGGACTTGTGCGAATCGTAGTCCTTGCGGAACACGAGCGCCACCAAACGGTCGTCCGCATCCACGATGGGCAGGGAGTTCAGCTTGTTATCCCAGATGATGTCGTTGGCAACCTTGAGCGTGGTGTCCGCAGGCGCCACGATAAGCTTCTCGCGCGGCGTCATGAAGTCGGCCACCTTCTCGTCCAACCCCATGCGCGACAACCGGTAGTCGCGGCCGGTCACAATGCCCAACAGCTTGCCATGCGCCGTGCCGTCATCGGTGACGGGCATAGTGGAGTGTCCATGCTCCTCCTTGAGGGCCACCACGTCGGCCAGCGTCATGTCGGGCGAGAGGTTAGCGTCGGAAGTGACGAAGCCGGCCTTGTAGTCTTTGACGCGTGCGACCATGGCCGCCTCATCCTCGATGGACTGGTTGCCGTAGATGAACGACAGGCCGCCCTCGGTGGCCAGCGCTACCGCCATGCGGTCGTCGGACACGGCGGTCATGATGGCCGACACCATAGGGATGTTAAGCGAAAGCGGGCACTCCTCCTCGCCTTTGCGGTACTTCACAAGCGGAGTCTTCAAGCTCACAGCCGTAGGCACGCACGATGCCGGGGTATGTCCCGGAACCAGCAGGTACTCGTTGAAGGTACGGGACGGCTCGTCGAAGTAGTAGGCCATGACTCCTCCATCTGCGGTCGGCGCGGTCTGCGCATGGGTGCGGCGCGGGTGTCTCAACGCGGCGGGCGAAAGCATCCCGTCAAGCATCCGTTGCTCGGGTGTTGTTTGCTATTATAGCCACGCGATCGCCACCCGCGCGAGGCTTGTTGTGGGAAAACTCCGAATATGGAGAAATATTCGCGACCCGAGCGGCGAAGGCGACGCTCAGGGGCGCGCGGGGACGACGGTGCAGCAGCGCGCGACGGAGAGGGCGGCATGGCGGGGCCGCACGAGAGGACGGCGCAAACGCGGCAAGAAGAGACCATCCCAAACGCACAACGAAGAAAGCCGTGCAGCAAGATGCTCATTATGGTAATAGATTCAGAAATTTTCAGCGATATCTTACCGCAAGGAAGGCGAAGCAACCCTAGAAAGCCCTTCCGGCACGCTTTTCAGCGTGCGAACAAGCGATTTCGGTACAATATCACGAAAAACTGCCAATAACTTTACCGTATGTGACCTCTGCCACGAACCTTCGGTAAACTATCAAGAAAAACTTTTCAATCCCTTACCGTACACGCATCAGCATCAAGGAGAAGGGCGGAAGACGGAAGGGGCAGAAAGGCAGAAGGGGCGCGGGAAGCGGAGAGGGAGGGAGGTGAGCGCTGACCAGCGCGTCCCGCGCAATCATCGCCCAGCGCCCTCGCCCGCGCGTCGCTCCACCATGCTCATGAGCTCTTGCTTGGAATGGACGCCCGTCTTCGCATAGATGCGCTTGATGTGCGCCCATGCGGTGTTCTCGGAGATGACCAACGTCTCGGCGATGAACCGAGCCGAACGGCCGCGCGCCAGGTAGCCAAGGATCTCACGCTCGCGACGCGTGAGGTCGAAGCGAGCCGCCACCGCATCGGCCCCCGCAGCAAGCACGTCCTCGACAACAGGAGCAACCCCGGGCTCGATCTTCGCACGCAGCAAGTCGCTCGAAGCCTCTCCCGTCGAAGCGGCCGCGCCTACCGCCGCTTGGGCATCCGCGCCCGCGTCAGCGCTCCTCAAGCGGCCCTCCCCCGCGCAATCGCCCGCCGACGCCCACGCCGACGCACGCCTCTCCCCATCTGCGCCCGCAGCAGCACGCACTTCCCCCGCACCAGCGCCCCGAGCGACAGCGCTCGCCCTTCCCGCGCCCTCGACCTGCGCGACGCCAGCCGGCTCCCCTCCCTCCGCACGCGAGCCCGCTGCTCCTGCAGGATACACGCGCCGCAGCACCACCAACAGCACGAGGGCCAGCGGATAGATGGCCGCGAACGCCAGCAGCGTCAAAAGCGACAGCCCGTAGTCGGCGCTCAGCGCGCCGAGGGCGTTGCCGATGCCCAGCCCAACAGCCAAAAACAGCCCCGATCCTCCCGAGTACACGCTCGACAACGCGTAGACCGATACGCCCAGCGCGCGCGTTCGGTCGACGATGAACAGCAGAAACACCATGCCGCACACGTCATAACACGTGATCATCACCAATCCGGCCAGCCCGCCGAGTACCTCGCCGAAAAACGGCAGCAGCGACAAAAGCACCAGCATGACCGGCAGGCAGCCCTTGTACACCGCCGTGGGATCGGGATGGCGCATGGTCAGACCCGCCACAACCGCCGTGAGCATCGTGGCCGCCACGAGGGGCATCCACATGTTCACATCGCCCACGATATGCTCCGACTGCGACCCGAGCACCGTGGTGTGCAGAATACCCACCACGCCCACGAGGACGAACAGGCACAAGCACGCTTGCAGCAACCGAAACCGCTCGTCCGACCGCTCCGGCAGCAATGGCACCCTCCCGGGAAACGCGACCTTGCGCTTGAGGCGCGAAAGCAGCAGTGCCGACGTCGCAACCGCCACGATGGAGAGCACGCTGGCTGCGAACGAAGCCAAAAGCGGCGCCACCGACACAAGCGCGCACTGCACGACAAGCCCGCCGAGAACCTGGCATACGCCGGTCGTCGCGTCAGACTCCGCAGCGAACACCTCAAGCCATGCGGCATTGAGCACCGTCAGCGCGAAGCCGCACAGAAGGCCGTACAGCGCAGCGGTAGCGCCCACGGGCAGCCCCGTCATCACACCCGTCGCGCTCAGAAAGAACCCAACAAGTAATGCGATGACGGCAGGCACCTGGGATAGCCTTCCCGGACGCAAACGCCCCGTCCCCACCAGCAGCAAAACAACGAAAGCCGTGACGAACGATGCCATATTCATCGTGAACATGAAATCGAGTTCGGACACGAACCCAACGCTCGAGGACACCGACCCCATCGCCGTGATATAGGCAACCGAAATCGCGGCCTTGCACAAGCCGAACCCCGCCGCCCCCAGCACTCTGTCAGAAAACCCGTTCGCCACGCCACCTCCTCCCTTCGCTATTGTAGCCGCTCTTCCCACCTGATGAGGCGTGATCGCGCGGAAAACGACGGGGTTAGTCGGCTGGTGGACATCGCGTGAGCAGGTGAAATGCAAAAATAACCGAAAATCGGGGAGGGGTGCGCATCCCTTTGCCCGAAAAGCACCCACGGTCGGTGTCGACCCTCCCCTTCGCGCGCCCCATACTGGAACCCGTCCACCCCGCACGGCAACGGCGGCACGAGAGCTCGGATGCGCCCCTCGGGCAGCACCAGGCCGCAACCCGGATGCGCTCGCCGGATGCGCCCGAGCACCAACGGGGCCGCCGCCGACGGCGCGCCCCCAGCAGCGCCGAAGCCGTTCGGACCCAGAGTAAGGAGGGAGCAACCATGGAACTTGATCGCAGGAACTTTCTCAAGGGGTCGCTCGCGATCGGCAGCGTCGCCGCGCTCGGCGCCCTGGCCGGATGCGCCGCGCCGCAACAGGCAGCGGACGACCAGAAGGATGGAGCCGAGCCGCAAAAGAGCGTCCCCGAAAGCTTCACCGACGGCAAGTGGATCGGCACGGCCATGGGCCACGACGACACGCTGTACGTGCAGGTGACCGTGGCTGGCGGCGACATCGCCGGTGTGAGCGTGCTGCGCTGCGACGACACGATCGGCATCGGTTCGACTGCCGCGCCGATGATGGCCGCGCGCATCCTGGAATCCAAGAACCTCGATGTGGACACCGTCACCGGAGCCACCACCACTTCGATGGCCGTCCAAACCGCCGTGGCCGACGCCATCACGAACGCCGGCGGCGATCCGAAGGATTACCGCCTGGGCACCACCACCCCCAGCGGCGGCACCGCGCAAACCGCCGAGGTGGACGTAGTGCTCATGGGCGCCGGGACCGCGGGCCTTGTCGCGGCGACGCGGTTGCTGGAAGCCGGGAAGTCCGTCATCCTGTTCGAGAAGCAGGACATCGCCGGCGGTTCCATGCCCATGACGTACTCGGGTGTGGCCGCCGCGGAATCGCAGCTGCAAACGAATTACGCCCTCGGCCGCGCCGACGAGAACCCCATGTACAAAAAGGAGCTCATGCTGGGCGTCATGCAGAAGTACCTCGTCGCCGAGAACGACCGCTTCGACGGCGCGATGCCGTACCAGACGGCCATGTACTCGAATTCGGGTCAGCTCGTCGACTGGATGCATGACATGGGTATCGGCTTCTACAGCCTGGGCGTGAACAAAGCCTACGGCGTGACGCCCTACCTGGCTCCGGGCTGCTACATGGGCGGCTGCGGCTACGCGAAGGACTTCCTCGTGGACCGCGTGGGCGCGCTCGGCGGGCAGATCGTGTACGCCACGAAGGTGACCGAGCTTGTGCAGGACGCCGACGGACGCGTCACCGGGCTTAAAGCAGAAGGGTGCGACGGCTCCACCTGGATCGTCACGGCGAAGGCAGTGTGCCTCACGTCGGGCGGCTTCGCGGCGAACGAGGAGATGCTCAAAGAGCACTACCCCGATTACGCCGAGTTCAAGTTCAACTGTGCGCCCGGCTCCACCGGCGACGGCATCGAGCTGGGACAGAAAGCGGGCGGCGCCATCGAGTGCATGGGACGCGAGCTGGGCGCGTTTTTGTCCACCACGAACCAGGCCGGCTCGAACTTCGAGATCGCCTTCCTGTACCAAACCACGCCGGGCATCCTCGTGAACGCCTCGGGCAAGCAGTTCGGCAACATCATGTCGGACAACCACGGCGTGCTCGGACGCGCGCTCCTCGACGAGGCCAACGGCGGCGCGTTCTACTACATCACCGACGAAGCGGGCCGCATCACCACGAACAAGAACGAGCTGTACGCCATGGACACCTACAAGTGCCTCGAACATCGCGGCGACATGGTGCACTACGATTCCGTGGAAGCCGCAGCCGAGGAATTGGGGCTTCCCGAGCTGGCAGCCACGCTCGAGACGCACAACGCCCACGCGCTCGCCGGCGAGGAAGACGAGTTCGGACGCTCGAAGCTGCCCTACCTCGACACGCACGACGGCATCTGGGTGATATCCTGCATTCCCACGTTCTACCTGACCACGGGCGGGCTTGTCATCGACACCGCCGGACGCGTGCAAAACGACGCCGGCGAGGCCATCCCCGGCCTGTACGCGGCAGGCGACGTGTGCGGCTCCATCGAAGAGAAGGACGGCCGCCCCTACGCCATGGGCTTCGACGCCGCCTTGAACTACGGCTACCTCATGGCCGAAACCGTGAAGGCCGAGATCTAGAAGGTGAAAGGTGGCTGCTTCCACCGGCGGCACCGGTGGAAGCAGCCACGAAGAGAACCACCGCCCAACGTCCGGTTTCCACGCCCGCTCTCCGAGCCGCGGAAACCGGACTCGCACGCTGCACCATGGCCAGGTGCGCTACGCCATCCCCAGCCATGTTCGCACGATGGGAAGGTAGCCAGCCGCAAGCACCGCCGCGATCAGCACCGGCAGAACGAAGCGCACGTAGCCGCGCGCCCAACGCGGAAAGCGCAGCCCTTCGCCGGTGTCGGCCTCGCGCACGAACGCGTCCCAGCCCCACCCGCGCCTCATCGTACAGAACAGCAGCAAGACGAGGCTGCCGATGGGCAGGATCGTGTTCGAGATGAGAAAATCCTCCACGGCCTGGATGTTGCCGATGCCGGGCACCTCGAAACCCGCCCACACGTTGAAACCCAGCACGCATGGCAGCGACAACACCGCGATCAGGACACCGCTCACAACGCACGCCCTCCCGCGCGGCACGCCCCATTCGTCCATGCTGAATCCGATGATGTTCTCGAACACCGCGATGACAGTGGAAAGCGCGGCGAAGCTCATGAACAGGAAGAACAGCGCGCCCCACAACTGACCCAGCGGCATCTGCGAGAACACCGCGGGCAACGTGACGAACACAAGCCCCGGCCCTGCGCCCGGCTCGACCCCGAAGGCGAAGCACGCCGGAAAGATGACGAGGCCCGCCATCACGGCCACCAGCACGTCAAGTCCGGCTATGCCAAGAGCCTCGCCCGTCAGCCGACGTTCTTTCCCCAGATAGCTTCCGAAGATGGACATAGACCCCATGCCCACCGACACCATGAAGAACGCCTGTCCCATGGCCGCGAACACGGCTTCGAAAAACGTCGACCACTGCTCGGCAGGCGTCGCCCCTGCGAACAGCTTTCCGAAATCGGGCATGAGATAGAACGCAAGGCCCTCCCCCGCCCCCGGCAACGTGACCGCACGCACGCACAGCACCGCCAGCACCACGAACAGCGCCGCCATCATCACCTTCGTGACGCGTTCGATGCCCTTCTGCAGACCCGCGCGCGTCACGAGCACGCCAACGGCAACAGTGACCAGCATGTACGCCGCCGACTCCACGGGGTTCGCCAACAATGCGTCGTAGACTTCCTGCACACCCGTCGCATCCAGACCCTCGAACGCGCCCGCCATGCTGCGCACCATGAACGCGAGCATCCAGCCCGTCACCACCGTGTAGAACATCATGAGCAGATAGTTTCCGGCCAAAGCGACCCATTTGAACCGGTGCCACCGCGTACCGGGAGGCTCGAGCGCGTTGTAGCTGCGCGCAATGCCCTTGCGGCTGGCGCGCCCTGCGGAGAACTCCATCACGAGGATGGGAAGCGCGAACACCAGCAAAAAGAACACGATGAGCAGCACGAACGCCGCACCGCCGTACTGCCCCACAATGTAGGGGAACCTCCACACGTTGCCCAACCCGATAGCGCATCCGGCGCTGATCAGGATGAACCCCAGACGAGATCCGAATTTCTCCCGATCCAACGAAACCTCGCTCACAACCAAGGCGTCCAACCGACAAAACCAAACGCGGATAAACCGCGCAAGCAGTGTAGCGAAGGATTGCCCACAGCGGATCGAAACCCTTCTCCATCCATGCGCTTTCTATCTCCGCGGCCATGCGTGGGCGCGCGCCCGCATGTCCGCGCGCCCGATAAAGCGCTCGTGCAGCGAAACGGCCCGAAAATGGCCACGAAACCGCGTTCTGGCACGAAATACGCGCCATTGCGCGCCTTTTGCCCGCCCGCCTCCGATATCTGCCAACATAATGCCTGGTCACGACAAACGGAGCCGCCCTTTTCGGAACGGCCCCGTGCCAGAACTCGGTTTCGTGGCCAAAATCGGCCGCCAAACGAACATGCGAGGCAATGCGAAGAAGACGCGAAGCCTTTTCCGGGACGCAAGAGGGAGGTTCGGGGGCCTCGGCGCGGACGCGAGCGCGGTTCAGGAGCAGGCTCGCGCCCAGACGCGAGCGCAAGTCCGGGCGCGAGCCCAAGCGCGAACGCAAACGCGCGTCCGAACGCGGATCCAAGCGCGCACCCAAGCGTGAACCCAAACTCCCGCGTACTTCAACGACGCACGGCGTCAGGCGATCCAAGCGCACACCCAGGCGTAGACCCAAACGCGAACCCGAGCGCGCATCCGGACTTGCGCCCAAACGCGAACCCGAGCGAGCCCAAGCGCGAACGCAAGCGCGCGTCCGGACGCAAACCCAAGCGTGCGCCCGGACGCAACAGAACGCAGCCCGGAAAAGCGCACCTACGCGTTCCTCAAAAACGCCTCGTAGCCCTTGCGCGCCTCGTAGATGTCGGCCTTGCTGGACACCTCCCACGGCGAGTGCATCGACAGCACGGCCACACCGGAGTCGATGACGTCCATGCCGTACTTCGCGGGGATATAGGCGATCGTCCCGCCACCGCCCGCATCGACCCGCCCCAGTTCGGCGGTCTGGAAGGCCACGCCCGCATCGTCCATGATGCGGCGTATGCGCGCCACGTACTCGGCACTCGCATCGTTGGAACCGCTTTTGCCGCGCGAGCCCGTGTACTTGTTGAACACGAGGCCGCGACCCAGATACGCGCTGTTCTTCGCCTCGAACACGCTCGCGTAGGCGGGATCGAACCCTGCGGACACGTCGGAGGACAGCATGCTCGACGCCGCAAGCGCACGACGCAGGGGCAACGGGCCGCCCTCGCCAGCCAGCTCCATGATCTCGGCCACGGCGTTCTCGAAGAACTGCGACGCCATGCCGGTGGCGCCCACGCTGCCGATCTCCTCCTTGTCAACGAGCACGCACACCGCCGTCTTGTCGGGCACCTCGTCGCCCAGCGCCAGCTGCGCTGCGAGCGACGTGTAGGCGCACACGCGGTCGTCCTGCCCGTAGCCGATCACCATGCTGCGGTCGAAGCCCAACTCGCGCGCGCGGCCCGCCGGCACCACCTCGATCTCGGCCGACAGGAAGTCCTCTTCGTCGATGCCGTACTTCTCGACCAGCAGCTTGAGGGCGAAGGCCTTCACCGGCTCCTTCTCGGCGTCCTTCGCATCGTCGCCCTCGACGACGAGGGGACGGTTGCCCATGAGGATGTCCAGATCCTCGCCCTCCACCACCTCGTTGGCCTTCTTCGCCATCTGCTTTCCGGCCAGGTGGATGAGCAAGTCGGTCACGCAGAACACGGGGTCGCCCGCGTCCTCGCCCACCCGCACGTCCACCACCGTGCCGTCTTTCTTCGCGATGACGCCGTGCAGCGCCAGCGGCAGCGTCACCCACTGGTAGCTTTTGATGCCGCCGTAATAGTGCGTGTCCAAAAACGCGAAGTCATTCGCCTCGTACAAGGGATTCTGCTTGAGATCAAGGCGCGGCGAGTCGATGTGCGCGCCGAGGATGTTCATGCCCTCGGCAAGCGGCCGCGCGCCGAGATGCGCCAAGACGAGCGCCTTGCCATGCGAGAGCGCCCACACCTTGTCGCCCGCTTTGAGCGCGCGCCCCTCGCGCACCGCCTCGGCGAGATTGCGGTAGCCGCACGCCTCGGCCTGTGCGACCGCCGCGGCGGCGCACTCGCGCTCGGTTTTGTTCTCGCTGATGAAATCGATGTAGTCGGCGGCAAGCCGCTCAAGCGCCTCGAGGTCAGACGTATCGTAGCGCTTCCATGCCACTTCGTGTTCCATGCGCGGTCCTTTCGCTCGCAAGCGGCGCCGCTTCGCGCATCGCATGTCCGCGCCGCGCGGCGCCCTTCGGTTCGTTCGCGCCTATTATGCCGCATTTTTCGCCCGACGGGGGCACCCGCCCGCCGAAAGGCAACGCGCCGGAAGTCAGCCGAAACCCCGGACGGCGCGCCTTGGCTTCGACGACAGCCCGACACTCCGACGCCCCGCCGCGCGCGATGCAAGGCAGACGCCCCTTTCGCGACACCCTATCGCAAGCGCCATCTTCAGCACCCCACCCCCTCCCCATCTTCGCAGCGCGCTCGAACCCGAAAGCGGAACTTCGTCCCCACCGCAGCGTGCGAAAGGTAACCGTTCGGTAAACTCGGTGGAGATTGAGCATTCCCACCGTTCGGAAGGCGGGAAAATCTACCATGTTCAACAAAACGGCAACCTTCGCATGACACGCGCGCGACGCCTGCCGGCAACGCGCGCCCTGAAAGGCTCACCATGCTCCAACTGCTCAACATCTGCAAGTCCTACACCACGGCCAGCTTCACGCAGACGGCCCTCGACAACGTGTCGGTGGCCTTCCGCGACAACGAGTTCGTGGCGGTGCTCGGTCCCTCGGGGTCGGGCAAGACCACCATGCTCAACATCATCGGCGGCCTCGACCACTACGACTCGGGCAACCTTGTCATCGACGGCATCTCCACCGAGCAGTACAAAGACAAGGACTGGGACGCCTACCGCAACAACCGCATCGGCTTCGTGTTCCAAAGCTACAACCTCATCCCCCACCAAACGGTGCTGGCCAACGTGGAGTTGGCGCTCACGCTATCCGGCGTGTCGCGCACCGAGCGGCGCGAGCGCGCCATGCGGGCGCTCGAGCGCGTGGGCCTCGGCGAGCACGTGAACAAAAAGCCCAGCCAGCTCTCCGGCGGCCAGATGCAGCGCGTGGCCATCGCCCGCGCCCTCATCAACGACCCGGAGATCCTTCTGGCCGACGAGCCCACCGGCGCCCTCGACTCAAAAACGAGCGTCCAAATCATAGATCTGCTCACCGAGATCGCCAACGACCGCCTCGTCATCATGGTCACGCACAACCCCGAGTTGGCCGAGCAGTACGCCACCCGCATCGTGAACCTGGCCGACGGTGTCATCAGAAGCGACACCGACCCCTTCCACCCCACCGCCGAGGACTTGCGCGAAAGCGACAAGCCCGCGCGCCGCACGAAGATGTCGTTTCCCACAGCGCTCGCGCTGTCGTTCAAGAACCTCATGACGAAGAAGGGCCGCACGCTCATGACGGCGTTCGCGGGTTCCATCGGCATCATCGGCATCGCGTCCATCCTGGCGCTCGCGAACGGCGTGAACAACTACATCAAGTCGGTGGAGGAGGAAACGCTGTCCGAGTACCCGCTGCAGATCCAAAGCAGCGGCGTCGATCTCACCTCGATGCTCGTGGGCACAAGCGCCGAAATGGGCGAGACGGCCGCGAGCGCCGAAGGGGGCGACGATTCGGTGCACGTCATCGAGATGGTCACCAACATGTTCTCGAGCATCGGCAGCAATGACTTGGCCTCGCTCAAGGAATACCTCGACAGCGGCGAGAGCGGCATCGAGGAGTACACGAGCGCCATCGAGTACTCCTACGACGTGACCCCGCAGATATTCAGCTCGGACGCGGAGGCGCTGCACCAGGTGAACCCGGACACGTCGTTCTCGATGCTGGGCCTGGGATCGTCCACCAGCTCGAACGGCATGATGTCCACCATGATGAGCACCGACATGTTCTACGAAATGCCGAACGACCCCGATCTGTACGAGGGTCAGTACGACGTGAAGGCCGGACGCTGGCCCGAGCGCTACGACGAATGCGTGCTCGTGCTCACCGGCAGCGGCGGCATGAGCGACCTCATGCTGTACACGCTGGGGCTGCGCGATTCGGCCGAACTTGACGAGATGGTCAGCCAATTCGCTGCCGAAGAGGACGTGACCACCCCCGACGACATCGAGGATCCCTCCTACGACGAGATTCTGAACACCACGTTCAAACTGGTGAACGCCGCCGACTACTACGTCTACGACGACGAGTACCACGTATGGAAAGACAAGACCGACGACGACGCCTACATGCGCGACCTCGTGGAGAACGGCGAGGAGATCAAGATCGTCGGCATCGTGCAGCCGCGCGACGACGCGAGCGCCACCATGCTGAGCCCCGGCCTCAACTACCCCGCCTCGCTTGCAAGCCACGTGATCGAGCAGGCCGAAAGCAGCGCGATCGTGCAGGATCAGCTGGCCGACCCCGCCGTGGACGTGTTCACCGGCAAAGAGTTTGGTGCCGAGAGCGAAGAGGGCGGCCTCAACATGGAGTCGATGTTCACCATCGACGGCAGCAAGCTGCAGGCGGCGTTCACCATCGACGAGAGCGCGCTGACCGCGGGCATGTCCGGCCTGTCGCTCGATCTGTCGGGCCTGTCGCTCGACGCGAACGCGCTGCCGGCGTTCGACGCGTCGGGCATCGCCGTCGACCCCGGCAGCATCGACCTCGGCAGCATGATCGACTTCAGCGACATCACGCTGGACATGGGAGAGGTGCAGCCCGACCTGGATTCGGAGAAGATCCAAGCCGCGATGGCCGAGGTCATGGGCGGGTTCGACGCGTGGTACGATGAATGGGTCGCCCAAGGCAACGAGCCCGACATGGAAGCGGCCCTCGAAGCGTACTTGTCCACGCCCGAGGTGCAGGAGAAGATGGCCGCCGCTATCGAGGGGTCCATCGACATGGATCAAGCCACCGCCGCCCTGCAATCCCAGCTGCAGCAGCAGCTTTCCGCGAAGATGCAGCAAGCTGTGCCCGCCATGGCCCAAGCGCTGCAAGGCCAGCTGCAGTCGTCCATCCAAACGGCCATGAGCACCTACCTGAAAACCGTCATGACCGCGTACATGCAGCAGATGTCCGCGGCGCTCCAGACACAGGTGTCGGCCGCCATGCAGCAATCTATGAGCCAGCTGTCCACCAACATGGCCAACGCCATGAGCATCGACGAGGCCGCGTTCGCGGACGCGTTCCAGATGAACATGACCGAAGAGGATCTTGGCGAGCTCATCATGTCGCTCATGAGCACCGAGGATGCCTCGTACGACGGCAATCTCAAGAAACTCGGCTACGCCGACGTTGCCAAACCCTCCGGCATCGACATCTACCCCATCGACTTCGAGAGCAAAGAGCACGTCATCGACATCCTCGACGCGTACAACGACCGCATGGCCGACGAGGGCCAGGACGACAAGGTGATCACCTACACCGACTTCGTGGGCGCGCTCATGTCCTCGGTCACCGATATCGTGAACATGATCAGCTACGTGCTGGTGGCGTTCGTAGCCATCTCGCTTGTGGTGTCGTCCATCATGATCGGCGTCATCACCTACATCTCGGTGCTCGAGCGTAAGAAGGAGATCGGCATCCTGCGCTCCATCGGCGCCAGCAAGGGCGACATCAGCCGCGTGTTCAACGCCGAGACGATCATCGTGGGCTTCACCGCCGGCGTCATCGGCATCGGCCTGACCGCGCTCGCCTGCATCCCTGCCAACGCCATCGTCTACGCGCTGTTCAACGTGGCGAACGTGGCGGCGCTGCCGTGGCAGGCGGCCCTCGTGCTCGTGGGCATCAGCGTATTCCTCACCTTCTTGGCCGGCCTCATCCCCTCGAGCGCCGCCAGCAGGAAGGACCCCGTGGAGGCACTGAGGAGCGAGTGACGCAGCGGGGCGGCGACGCGGCTTGGCGTGCGCCGGTCGCGTCGCGCCGCCTCGAAGAACCGAAAGGCCCGCACAAACTGCAAAAAGCGGCAGACTGCGGGCCTTTCTTGCAAAGAACGCCTTCGCCCTTCAAAAAGATTCGCTCGCTTGCATCGAAATCGCCGTCCCCCAAAGGAGCCATTTTCAACTTCACCCCTCTGGGTGATACCCCTTCACCGAGTTTGCGCGTATAGGGGAGCCATGTCGGGAAGCCTTCAGCATCGACAACGGAAGCGCATCCCGGCTTCAAGGCAGCGAAGAACAAGGAGGAGGATCGCATGCACGCAAACGCAACGCGGGGAAACGCCCATCGAAACGGCCTCACGCGCCGGAGTTTTCTCACAGGAGCAGCCCTTGCCGGAGCCGGAGTGGCTGCCGGAATGGCCGGCTGCTCGCCATCGAAGCCCCAGACAGACTCGGCCTCGAACGCAACCGCCCCGTCCTCGGCGCACGACGGCGCCATGACCGCCGACTCGTACTTTGGAACGTGGTCCTTTGAAACTCCTGACGAGCCCATCACCGATATCGCAGAAACCATCGAGGCGGAGGTCGTCGTGGTAGGAGCCGGCACGGGTGGCCTGACCGTGGCCAATTCGATCGCCGAAGAAGGAGCGAACGTGGTGCTCATCAGCGCCAGCAGCAAACCCATCAGCCGCGGCGGGTCGAATCACGCCACGTATAGCAAAACCATGGAGGCCCTTGGCATTCCGCGCAACAGCGCCGAATGGTATGAAAAGGAGCTGCAGGCAAACGGCGCCCGCGTGGACACCCGTAAATGGTACCAGTACTACAACCACTCCGAAGAGGTTATGAACTGGCTCATCGATATCATGGAGGAACGCGGCTACACAACCGGCATCGAGAACTTCGTTCCCACCATCAACAACGAGAGCGGCTCCATCTACTACGTCCCCGGCGCGCACGGTTGGTACAACGACGAAAACCCCGGCATGGGATTCAACCAACCTCTCGTCGTCAATGAGCTGGCGGCGCGTTTCGAAGAGTTGTCCGGCACCTCCATTCACTACCACACCAAAGCGTGCCAGCTCGTCCGCGGCGATACGCCGAACGGAACAAGCGGTCGTGTGAACGCCGTCATAGCCGAAAAGGAAGACGGCACCTATGTCCAGTATGTGGGAAGCAAGGCCGTGGTGCTGGCCACCGGCGATTTCTCCACGAATCGTGACATGATGGCAAAATACGCTCCTCAGGCAATGGAGTACATCACCGAAAGTTTCTTCGACGAGGAGCCCAATTACGACAAGGAACTCGTGTACGGAGGGTTGTTCCCCGGAGACGGACAAAAGATGGGGCTTTGGATCGGCGCGGCATGGCAGAAGGCATGGCCCGCTTGCCCGAACGGCGGCGGCGTGAAAGCCGGCCCTATGAACGGCGTCTTGCCCTTCACCGGGTTCACCGTCAACCGCGAAGGCAAACGCTTCTGTAATGAGTACGGGATGCTGGGCACGTTGCCCTTCACTATCCAAATGGGCTGCCCCGGTGGAGTGAGTTACGCCTTATGGGATGTCAACTACGCCGAACAGTACCCGCTCGAATGGATCGACGGCAGCAAACCCTACGGCATTGCCGAACCCTTGTCGGCAGACGACGTTATCGCATCGTGGGAGAAAAGCGTGGAGTCTGGCCTGTACTTCAAGGCCGACACGCTCGACGAGTTGGTAAGCCAAATGGGACTACCCGAAAGCACGCTCGACAACATCGAACGGTATAACGCCGACTGCGAATCAGGAGAAGACTCCCTGTTCCACAAGCATCCCGGCTTTATGATTCCGCTGTCCAAAGGACCTTTCTACGGAGAGGTGAGCGACACGAGCTTTTTCCTCACCATCCTTGGAGGCCTCCGCACCGATGAGAACATGCGGGTATGCGACAAAGACGATAATCCCATTGAAGGGTTGTATAACGTCGGGAGCATGATAGGCGATATGTTCTATGCGCAGTACACCTATATGGTGCCCGGATTCACCTACGGCAGCAACCTCACCCTCAGCTACCTAGCAGGCAAGTTCATCGTCGAGAACGAATAGGAGCGCAACAAGCGCGCCGCGCCGTCCTGACCGCCCAATGCCGAGAGCGTCACACCCCTCCAGATAATCGACGCTCTCGGCGCGCACGTGCGTCGAAAGAGCAAGCGGCGACAAGGGATCAATGGCTCGATGCCGCAACGACCAACCTCGCCGTCCAAGATGGAAAAAGCCCTCGACTTCACTATACTGGCTACAAACCAGGAGGGGATATGGGATATCAAAACACAAGCTCACCACCTGCAAAAACGGCTTTTACCCAATTCGTATCCATGCTGTCAAGCCATCGCTTCCTTGCAGCTTCGCTCTCCCTGTTCAACGGATGGGTATTCGCCATGAGCTGGAGCGGCGTGTTCAACGTTCCCTTCACGACGAGAAGCGCTGATTTCGCCGAGCACACGTTCTGGCTCGTCTCTCTTGCGGTATGCACGCTTGTGCTGAGCCTGTTTTTCCTGATCCCGGTCCTTCGTCGCAAGGCTTCCTTGGCAGGTTTGACGATAAGCGCGTGCTCGATGGCCGCAAGCGCAGCGTTTATTGGGCTCACCCATGCGCTGCCAACGTTCGAAGCGAGTTTCTTTTGGGCTGGAGGAGTCGCATCGGGCATTGGCAGCGGAATCATGACGGCATACTGGGGAACGCTCATTTCCCGCTACGACTCGGGCGTGGTTCTGCAATTCACCACGTTCTCCCTCGTCATGAGCGCCTTCATCACGCTCTTCATCTCCCTAGTCCCTCCGCAGATCGCGTTCGTCTGCATGATGGCCATCCCGTGCGCTGCGGCATATGCGTTTTGGCGAGCGATCGGACTCTCAAGCGGAGTTGACGAGAGAGGCGCACGCCCCTTTAATGCGGGAAAACCCTCCTCGAAATTCCGATCATCTCATTTGACGGTGTTCATGGGGTTGGTGGTCATCTTGGGTATGTCGGCCGGCCTTCTGCGCAATCTCACCGAAGTAGACGGCCAAGCAAGCCAGAGCGCTTGGGTGTTCGTAGCGGCCACGCTCTGCGCATCAGCCATGCTCGTCCTCTCGAAAATCCCCGATGACGGAGAGTCATTCGCTCTGTTCTATCGAGCTATCGCGTTCATCGCCGTGGCTTTCATCGTGCTGGCTCTCGCCGTTCCGCAAACGGGGGAGTTCGCCTCGCCGGCTCTTGCGCTTCATACTGTCGGGTTCATGTACTTCTATGGGCTGTTATGGGTGTTCTGCGTTGTCTACACCCACCACCATGCCGACTCCACACGCGTGTTCGTCGGCGGCTTTCTGGCGAACCAGATTGGACAAATCGTAGGAGTGCTTGCAGGGGGCTGGCTGCGTTTGACCCTCGGACAGGAATTCACCGTGTCGCCAGCGTCGAATGCGATGATCTACCTGCTTCTTTTTGCGACCATCGTCCTGCTAGCCCGCTTGAGCTCCATCCCCAAAGCGAGAGAGAGCATGGCGAACGAGGCCTCCATAACGCGAGCCTGCAAGCAAGCCGCTTCCCGTTTCGGCCTCACGCCCCGGGAATCGGAAATCTTGATCTACCTTGTGAAAGGATACAATCGCGCATTCATCGCGCACAGTCTATGCGTGTCAACCGAAACCGTGAAGACCCACACGCAGCATATCTACACGAAACTAGATGCCCACTCTCGCCTCGAGGTGTTCAACGCCGTCGCCCAATGTTTGGAAGACGATCGCAAAATGAACTGACGAACGTCTTTTCAAGATCATTTTGCCTCGTTCCGATGCGCATGCGCACACGCTATCGAGGAGAATGGACGAAAGGGACAGCTTTTATCCTCGCTCTTGCCCCCTTGCGCAATCTCGTGTAGGCACGCGATAGGCGAGCGGGGAGAAAGACGGAGTGTGGACATTGTGCGAATCGCGGGGAGGGGATCGGTTACCCCCTTGCATGGCGATGCGGAGACGCGTATCATACTTATTGAGATTCATTCTCAATAAGAGGAGATCGAATTCAGACGAGAAGGAGCAAGACCCATGAAGGTTCGCGACCAGATCCCCACCGCCGAGAACAGCACCAACATGAACGGCTTCGGCACCTGCGAAGTCGGCACGACGCTTGAGAACCTGAAGGCCGCCATCGCCGGCGAGACGGGCGCGTCCGCGAAGTACGCCGCGTTCGCCAAGGCCGCCAAGGAGCAGGGCTACGACCAGATCGCCCGCCTGTTCGAGGCCACCTCGGCCGCCGAGCAGATCCACATCGGCCTCGAGTACAAGCTCGTGTCCGAGATGGAGCCCGGTTACGAGAAGCCGGCCGCGCCGGAAGCCGAGGCCGTGCAGACCGACCTCAACCTCATCATGGGCGCCCAGGGCGAGATCTTCGAGACGTCCGACATGTACCCGGCGTTCATCAAGAAGGCTCAGGAGGAGGGCAACGTGAAGGCCGTGCAGGTGTTCACCCGCGCCAAGCTGGCCGAGTCCGTGCACGCCGAGCGCTACCTGGCCGCCTACAACGACATCGACGCCGCCGATGACGACGCGTTCTACCTGTGCCCCGTCTGCGGCTACATCCACAAGGGCGACGACTTCGAGAAGTGCCCCATCTGCTTCTGCCCGAAGGCTTCCTTCAAGCAGTTCTAAGCGTACACGTCGAAAAACGACCGACGAGGCCGCTCCCGCATGGGGGCGGCCTCGCTTTATTCGCGGACAATCAGGATGTGCGGAACGCAAGGCGTTAGGCGGCAACGCATCGCGCGATCGCGCCCGCGCCGACCGCACTGCCTGTCATGTCGGCGACCGCATCGGCCACGGCTTCGGCATTGCCCGAGGCCGGCGCCTTCTGCCAGTCGCTACGCTTTGTACGCGTTGGCGGCGCTCGTCACGGGCACCGGATATTCCTGCCCCATGATATCCATTGCCGCCAGCCACGACGACACCACGTTGTGGCTCATGTTCAAACCGCCATAGTACTGCGCATACATGCCATTGAAGAAACCGCCGTGGTCCAGCCCCACGCATTTCAAGCCCTCGATGCGATCGCCCTCGGAAGTCAACGGCGTGTAAGTGTAGTCGACGCGCACGCCGCTCATGGTGGACAGCAGCCAACCGGCCAGCTTGCAAGCGTAGAACGGTCCTTCGTCGATGGCGGTCAAACGGAATGACGCCTTGTGGAAGTCCTCGTCGACCCCTTTCGCCGCAAGCTCGTTGTAACGTTCGATGGTCGCCAGCGTCTGCTCTTTCGGAAGGCCCATCATATCCACAAGCTCCTCAATCGTGTCGGCTTTGAGCAGAATGCCGCTTTCGACGTTCGGATCGATGAACACGCTCTGCCACTCCTCGGCACTCGTGCACGGGTAGTACTGGCCGAGCAGAAGGCAGTTCTTCGCGCCCTCCTCCGCCACCACGCGAGAGCAGATGGTGGTGCCGAACGCCACGACGTCTTCCCAGCTGCTTGCGTCGAACACCTGCCACCAGTAGTGACCCGGCTGCATGCACGCCTGGTTGAACACGATATCGTAAGGCCCATCCTCGTTGCAGAAGCGCTTGCCGAACGCGTTCACACGCAAAAACGGCTGAGATCCCGGCCACCAAAGCCGAGCGTCAGCCCCGCCCTGCCCTTGGAGGCCGATGTCCCCGTTCTCGTCGTTTCCCGTGATGCACCCTCTGTCGAAGATGTTGCACGTTCCCTCACATGCATAATCGAGGTCGGCGCCCGCCCATACCGCCATGCGGATCCCATCACCGTGGGCGTTCTCTGTGCCGATGTGGCACGAGCAGAATTTATGGGACATGACTCCCAGTTCGTCCATCATATCCTTGTTCCCGCCGAAACCTCCTGTTGCCAGCATGACAGCTTTCGCGGTGTTGAATTGCACGTATTCGCCATCGCGCTCCGCAATCACGCCCGTCACCTTGCCCGAATCATCTTGAACGAGCTCGACCGCGGTCGTCTCGTACATCACTTCGCCGCCCGCCTCCTCGAACAGTTCGAGCATGGCGGGAATCGCGATCTCCGACCCCATGGAGTTCGCCGTCTCCTTGAGCGGAGGTTGGTAGGCCGTGTGAACCGACGCGGGCGAATACCAGATGCCTTCGGGCTCGAACTTCTTGCACACGGTGTCCACCATGACGTCGAGGCCCTTCTTCTGCATGTTCGCCTGATACCAATCGATGAAGGCACCGGCGTTGTACGCCCACTGGCGAATGAGGTTCTCGTCAACTTTGCCCTGGCCGTACCGCACGAGATCCTTGATGACCCACTCTTTGTCGATCTCGATACCCAAATCTTTCTGGATCTGGCTGTCGAGCGCGTCAATGTCGCCCGCGTATTTCGTACATGCCGTGGACTGCTCGATCAGCAGAACCTTGGCACCAAGCTGCGCCAACTCCAACGCGCCTACCACGCCTGAGTTGCCGCCGCCCACCACCACGACATCGTAGTCCTTCGTCTCCTTCACCTGATCCGCTACCGACTCTGGCTTATCGAATACCGACGGGGTTTTCGTCCCCTCGCTTGACGATGTCGATTCCGCACCGCCCTCTTGCGCCATCTCGTCTGCCGCTTTCGGGCTGCATCCTGCAAGCGCACCCATAGCCGCAAGCGCGCCAGTGGCCGCCGCACCCGTTAAAAAGCCGCGCCTCGAAATCCGATCCGTTCCCTTCATCTCAAACCTCCTCGATCGAAACTGCGGGACCGATGTTGCCCCATCCGCGAGTCTACGATCGGCGCACATCGCTGCGCAATCGACACTCGATCCGCTCTGTCGAGAAAGCAAGGATGTCAATTGACACTCTCCGCATTTTGTCAAACCTGCTCGTCCGAGTTCGACCAGGCTCGACACGATCGACACGGATGAGAGCCGAGCGCATCCCCCTCCCCACGATGCGCTCAATGCCCTACAATGTGGCCAGAGGGAAGGGGCTCTCATGCACAAGCAGATCGAAACGCGCTTGCGGTTTGTCGGCGCACTATCCGAAGTCATGCACGAATGCCCGCTCGAGAAGGTGAAGGTGTCGCATCTTTGCGAGCGGTTGGGTGTTTCACGTGCTACGTTCTACCTGTATTTCCAAGACATCTTCGACGTTCCCACCTGGTATTGGGATCACCTCATGAACAAGTCGCTCTACCGGATGGGCATCGATCAGGGGCTGTTCGAAGCGCACCTCAAAAAGTTCAATCTGCTGGTGGAGAACAAGGATTTCTTCGTGCACGCTTTCAGGTGCGTCGGATACAACTCCGTATGCGAGCATGGCGGCCGCGCAGTGAAGGAGCACATTCTTGAGAACGCAACAGCGAATGCCGGTCGATCTTTCACCGAGCAAGAGCTTTTGGAAATCGACTTCTTCGTAGCCGGCGCGCAGTACATGACGCGCACATGGGTGCAAGGAGGCATGGTGGAGCCTCCGCAGCAAATGGCGAGCCTGTTCCGATCATTCGCCCCGGAATTCCTCGTCTCTCTCTTGGAGCCCCCGACCTCTCATGCATCCCAACCTTGATCAACTGCGCGCAAAGCATACTCCCGCCTCGCAGAAGAGCTCTCGCCCCTCTCCGATCATCGCGCAAACGCAAGTACCCCGCGCACCATATGAACGGGCGCGAACAAAGTGCGCTATCATGATGCCTCACGCGAAAGAAGGTACCCCATGGATCAGAATCCGAACAGCGGCGCCATCGACGAAGCAAGCGCCTCGCCCACCATCGACGGCATCCTCGCGCACAACCGCGCGTTCGTGGAGCGCCGTGCCTACGAGCGCTATGCAACCGACAAGTATCCCGACAAGAAACTGGCCATCGTGTCGTGCATGGACACCCGGCTCACCGAACTCCTCTCCGCGGCGCTCGGGCTGAAGAACGGCGATGCGAAGATCATCAAAGTGGCCGGTGCCGAAGTGGCACACCCGTTCGGCAGCGTGATGCGCTCGCTTTTGATCGCCATATGCGAGCTGGGCGTGGAGGACATCATGATCGTTGCCCACACGAACTGCGGCGCACAGCACATGAGCGGAGCGGCGATGGTGACCGACATGGAGCGTCTTGGCGTGTCGCAGGAGCGCATCGAGTTCGCGCGCCACTGCGGCATCGACTTCGACCGCTGGCTCGCCGGGTTCGGCGACACCGAAGAGGCCGTGCGCAGAAGCGTCGACATGGTGCGCAACCATCCCGTCATGCCCCCGCACGTGCGCGTCGGCGGCTACGTGATGGATTCCGACACCGGAGAGTTGACCGCCGTGCGCTGATCGGGGCGCGGCATCCCCTCTTCGACCAAATCCATGAGCTCCTCACGGGAATGGACGGCGAGCTTTTGATAAATATGACGGATATGGGCGCGCGCCGTCTCTTTGCTCACCACGAACGTGTCGGCTATGTACTGGGCTGATCGACCGCGCGCCAAAGCCACAAGAACATCCTGCTCGCGCGGCGTAAGCCTTCCATGATCGACGAGCGCCGCAATACGCGCAGCGAACGCGTCTTTCGGCTCGGCGGCCGCACCCGGACTCTCCGCGCCATCCTCATTGGCGTAACGGCTAGTGAGCAACGGCGTGAACTCAAACACGAACAACAGCAGCAACGCCACCGCAAGCGCCAGCTCGAAAGCCGCCGAAGAGCCTTGTCCACCGGATACGACAAGCCCCAAGCGCGTGATGAGCATATTAGGCACCAAAAACAGCAGCCAGCCGACCGAGAACAGCCGCATCGGCGACATCGTTCGCGCCGGCGTCGAGAACAAAGCCCAGACGTAAGCGAAAATAAGCATGCGGGCAACGGTCATGATGACAAGGTTGACCACACCCCAATTCGCCGCAAGCGCCGCCGACAGATACAGCGCGACGGAGAGCAAGGCAAGGATGGTCAAGCGAAAGAAACTCATATTATTCCCGTGCAAGAACCGCGCGCCAAGCAGGATAGCGACCGCCGCTATCACGATACCCGCATCGATGGCGATGCCCGCAGACGCCAACAGCTCGGCGATGCCCTCGAACAGCGTGTTCTGCCCCGCGCCGCCCACTTGAACGCCGCCCATAGCCACGGCGTACAGCGCCACCGTCGCGAACGACAACCACACGGGCACGACGCCGCGATACTCCGCGATCGCGCGCGCCTCCTCCTCGCCGCGCCCCTCGCTCGCCGCCAGTGCCAGCAGCCAGGGAGAAAACGCGCACAGCACCACCACCGACACCGCGAACGCGATGTCAACAAGCGCCTTTGCCAGCACGTCGTACGCCACCACCATGAGCATGGCGCATGCCAAGCACAAAGAGGACTCCCGTGCGCCTCGCGGCACGAGCACATCGGCCCAACGCACGAGCAAAAGCGTCGAGCTGAACCCGATTGCCAGACCGCCCGCAGGAGCAAGCACCTCCGAACCGGGAATCCCGATCGCCCCCGAAAGCACCAGAACCGCCCCCGCTGCATTCGCAACACCGTCCCCTACGAGGAACGACTTCGTGGCCAGCAGCCTCCCCGCCGCTTGGGAGAACACAGCCACCGCAAAGAAAGCCGCCATGATGGTGATGCCGCCGGAAAGCGGATTCGTTCCGGTCATCACTGCGAATGTCTCAATGCCCGCCCGACTGCTGATGCTTGACCCCTCGCCGAACAACACAAGGCACGCAGCCAACCCCGCCGCCGCACGCAGAAACCGCTGATCCCCTATCATCTTCACCGCGTCCATCAAGCCCCTCCGCATAAAGCCCGATCGGGCGTAAACCCGCCCGAACCTCTTTCGGCCTTCTTGGCCGAGAGTATAGCAGAAGAGCATCATGCGCGTGACAACCCACATGCCCATCCCTCCCCCATCGCAGCGCAGGGCCCAGCCATGCGGCCAGGCCCTGCGTCCCATCAGGCAAATAACGCCGAAGTTTCTATTCCGTCGAGCCGCCCGCAACGGGAGCCTCACCATCTGCCGGGGTGCCACCTGCAGCTTCCCCTCCTGCAGGAGCGCCGCCACCCGCCGGCGCTCCACCTGCACCCGCCGCACCACCAGCGGCGTCGGCATCCGGGTTCGCTTCCTTCCACTCCCGGTACACCGATTCGTGCTCCGTAACGTCCGGATCGGCCGCAACCGCTTGCTCGGCCGCCACGCGTCCAAACGTCAGGCACAGCGAATGCGAAAGGCCGCACACGATGGTGGGGTAGTCGATGGCGAAACGCATGCCCTGCACGTTGCCCGCCATCCACAAACCGGGAATGGGGTTTCCCCATTGGTCGATGGCCTCGGCCTTCTCGGTGCCCTTGAGGCCGCCCATCGTGAGCATGAACGCCCATTGACCGCTCGTGCTGTAGAAGTACGGCGGGTTCTCCACCGGCCACAGACGTTTGGCCTGCTTGCCGAAATCGGCATCGTAGCCGTCGTGGCAGAATCCGTTGTAGCGGTCAAGCGTCTCCTGCAGCGTGGCCGCGTCCACGTGGATGCCCTCGGCCAACTCCTCGACCGTCCAAGCGTGCTGGAGGTTCACCCCTTGCTCGGTCAGCATGGATTCGATAGCGTCCTTATCGCCCGTCTCCATAGCGGCATTCCAAGCATCGATGTCGCCGGTGAAGCTCATTTGCGCGCCATGCGTCGGCGAGGACCATTTCATCTGCTCAGGGTACTTCGCATCGGCTATCTGCCAAAACACAACGCCAGGCTGCTCCTCGGCCAAATCGGAAAACGACTGGCCGGGAATGTCCTCGTTCGTGAAGCGCCGACCGTTCATGTCGACGATGAGGAACGGATCGGAGCCAAGCATGCCAGGAGTGCCGTGCGCCATGTAGGCGTGCGGAATGGCCTGCATCATACCGCCCACCCACAAGCCCATGAGATGGCCATCGCCCACGTTGCCCGTGCTCGGATAGACGTTGTTCTCTTGCGACAGCTCCAACTGCGACGGGCACCATGCCTGCATCATATCAACGTTGTGGCCGTAATCGCCCGTGGCCAAAATCACGCCCTTCGTCGCGTTGAATTGGATATGCGACCCATCCGACGTCTCTGCGATCACGCCCGTCACGCGCCCTTCGGTTCCGTTCGGTTGCCCACCGCGCACAAGCTGCCGACCGCGATGCTCGTAGAAGAACTCCGCTCCATGATCTTTCGCATACGCTTCAAGCTCGCCGATAGCGCCGGGGAAGCCGCCGTTCATCCCCGCCTCTTCGCCTTCGGGCGCGGTGAACTCCTGTTGGTTGCAGAACTGCGGGAACCACTCGCCGTCCACCGGATCGTACTCCACTTCCATCGGCCAGCGCGGGATTTCGATGCCGTAGCCCTTCGGCTCGAGCATGGTGTTGTACCACCAGTCGAAATCGGCACCGGAGCGCTGACCCCACACGCGGTAGATTCGCTGATCGGTGCGGTTGCCTGCGTAGCGCTGCAATGCAAGGCACATCTGGTTGATATCCTCTTCGCTGGCCTCCAAGCCGTTCGCTTTCTGGAACGACGAGTTGACCGTGCCGATATCCTGGCCGCGCGTCTGGTACGTGCTGAGCGTTTCGATCACGGCCACCGATGCGCCCAGCTCAGCAGCCGTCGCCGCAGCGGACAAACCCGCGATGCCGGCACCGACCACCACCACATCGAACGACTTCTCCTCGGAGATATCGGCTATGGCTTCAGGCACAGCGCACCAGGCGGCTGTTGTAGGCGTCCCCTTCGGCGCGCCCACGGGAAGCTCGACCGCTTCGACCGCAGCGCCCGACGCCGCCTCTTCGCTCGCGGCTCTGGGCGAGCAGCCTGCCAGCCCCATGCCCGCGGCCACCGCCGCCGTGGCCCCAAGCCCAAGAAACGCGCGTCGATTCATCTCAAAGGATCCCATATTCGTCCCCTTCCTTTCGAGGCCTCACGGCCAGCCGTCTTCCCATTGCCGCCCCTGCCGAAGCGAACTCCTGGAGAGGAAAAGCCTTCAAGGAGGGAGGGAGCAGAAGACGACGCTCGCTCCGGCAAGGGCGGCAACGCCCCCGATGCTAAGCCCCGCAGGCTTTTCATCCATCCCCCAATAGTGCGGAAACCCCCGTTTTCGGCAGGAAAACCGTCACCCATCTTGGAGTATGTTGCGCATCACCCCAGATAAAACCCTCCTGGACCCCCCTTTGGCGACAAGAATGGAAATGCGGCAGGAACCACGGCGAGCGCCTCAACAAGCACGGTGTTCGCCCTGGCAAAAACAAGGCGCGCCGCGATATCGACGCTATGCCCGCAGCACAACCGACGATTCGAACGGCGCGAATGCAGTAGCGACCGCAGCCCACATTGAGCGCTCCGATCACGTCGCCGATGCGCCATCCGCCAATCAAGCCCTCGCCGCCATCCCATTGTCAACGCAGCGGGATGGCAGAGGGCTCGCGCGTTTCATTTGACCGCTATTTGCTTTTCGGGGCCTCTGCGGGCGCCTTTTCGGGGGCTCCTTGGGAAGGCTGCGCATCCGACACCCAGATGAACTGGGAAAACAACGGCAACCGCCCACGCCCTTTCACTTGATTTTCATTTGACTGTTATTTGCTTTTCACTTGCTTTTTCGCTACAATGCCGCTCTGATGCAGGACAAAGCGAAGGAGAAGGTCGTGCAAAACCTCGATCTGCTGATAGACAACCTTGTTTCCCTTCCCGCCGAAACCGAATACGTCGAATTCAAGCACAACTTCTCCCAAGCAGAAGAAGAGGCGAAGGACATCTGCGCACTCGCCAACTCCGCAGCGTTTCACGATGCGCCTGCCGCTTACAAGATATGGGGAATCGAAGACTCCTCTCACAAGATAGTCGGCACGAACTTCAATCCCAAAACGAAAAAGAAAGGCAATCAAGAACTCGAATTGTGGCTTCGACAGCATGTAAGCAGCAACTGCTATTTCGAATTTCACGAAATCGTTCGCAACGGCTTACCTCTTGTCGTCCTCAAGATATGGCCAGCTTTCAACCAGCCCGTCAAGTACGACAATATCGTTTACATCCGCACAGGAAGCAGCACCCAAAAACTCGAGACTGGCTCAAGCCGGGAAACGGAGCTCTGGAAGAAAATCCAAAAGGAAGTTTTCGAAGACCAAGTGGCCCTTGAAGATGTGGCGCCCACCGAGCTTGCAGACATCCTCGACTGCAATGCCTACTTCGACCTGCTCGACGCGCCCCGGCCCCAATCGCCTGAGACCGTAGCCCATTTCTTCCTTGAAGAGGGCATGGCCGCAGCCCAAGACAACGGGCTGATCTCCATCACGAACCTTGGAGCCCTCCTGTTCGCCCGCGACCTCTCGAAGATTCCCACCGTCCGTCGCAAGAAACTGCGCGTGCTCCAATACGATGGAAACGGACGCATCGGAGCCCTGCGCGAGCGAGAGTTCTCGCAAGGATACGCCCTCACCCTGGACTCGGCAATCGATTACATCGACGCGATCATCCCGTCGCGCGATGTGATCCAAGGCGCAACGAGGGTGACCAGAGGGGCGTATCCAAGCATCGCCATCCGCGAGCTCGTGGCAAACGCGCTCACGCACCAGGACTTCAACATGACCGGAACCGGGCCGATCGTCGAGCTGTTCGACAACCGCATCGAGATCACCAACCCCGGCAGCCCGCTTGTCGACGTGGACCGCATCGTCAACGATCCACCGCGCTCGCGAAACGAAAGGACGGCCTCCCTCCTTCGACGCCTTGGTTTTTGCGAAGAGGCCGGCAGCGGCTGGGACAAGATCATAGCCGCATGCGAGCATTTTCACATGCCCGCGCCCGCCATAGAGATCCAGCAGGAGCGAAGCATGCGGGTGACACTGCGCCAGACCACGCCGTTCAAGCACCTCACCCCCCAAGAACGACTCGACGCATGCTATTGGCACGCTTGCATCTGCTATGCGCAAGGGTCGCACGTCACGAACCAAAGCCTTCGCGAGCGCTTCGATGTGAAAAGCTCCAACGCAGCCCAGATATCCCGCCTCATCAAAGAAGCAATCGAAGCGCACCTCATCAAACCGGTCAATCCCGACACCTCCCCCCGATACAGGGAGTACTTGCCCGATTGGGCTTAGCCGAAGGGAAAGCGAGCGCCCTCGTCGCCACCCCGTTGTCGACGCAGCGGGATGGCAGAGGGCTCGCGTGTTTCATTTGACCGCTATTTGCTTTTCGGGGCCTTTGCGGGCGCCTTTTCGGGGGCTCCTTGGGAAGGCTGCGCATCCGACACCCAGATGAACTGGGAAAACAATGGCAGTCGCCCACGCCGTCTCACTTGATTTTCATTTGACTGCTATTTGCTTTTGCGGCCTTCGCGAGCGCCCTCCCTCTCTCTGTGCCTAGCGTGCGGGCGCAGATTCGTCGAAGCAGCCCACCGCGAACACCGTTTGGCCGTCGAACGACGCGATGCGCACGCCCAGCACGCGCCCGCCCTCCACCTCCATGCGGCCCGTGCACTTCGGAAACCCACCGCGCGGGCGAAATGGCGCGCCGGGGCAGAGGAAGAACGATGCCGGACGCGCCTCCGCGCCGGTCAGCAACTCGGGAACGTGCGTGTGCCCGTGGACGCACACCTGCGGAATGGGATCGCCCGCCGCAAGCCCCGCGCAACCGTTGAAACCGATCCGCACGTCGCGCGGATAGTGCGCCACGAGGAAGCGCACGCCGTCGATGACGGGATGCGCGAACCGCCCCACCCGCGCGCCGTACTCGTCGAAGTCGTTGTTGCCCAGCACCGCCGTCGTCGGTGCCAACGCCTCAAGCTCGTGAAGGATCTCGGGGCCACCGATGTCGCCCGCGTGAATAATGTGATCGACGTCGGCCATAGCCGCAAGCGCCTCGTCCGGCAGCCGTCCATGCGTGTCCGAGATAAGGCCGATGGTGGTCATGGTGCGCCCTTTCGCCCGCGTTCGCTTTTCCTCGCGTTCAGTATAGGGCATCACGCAAGGAAAGAGGCCGCAGTTGAGACGCCCCACGATGCGAAGGGGCCGCGCAGAGCGCATGACGCGCCTGTCGCATCCTACCTGCCACGCCGTCGCAAGACGCAAAGCCGCGACCACCTTGCCGAATGCCGACTTCCGCAAGCCGCGCCACCATCCAGGCGCCCATCGCAAGCCGTCCCGCACCCTGAAAGCCCGTAGTTCGCCACCCGCTTCCGTGCCGCCTTGCCGTTCGCCGCGCTGCCGTCCTGCCTCTGGCGTCGGCACCGCCAAGCGTCGCTTGCCGCCCCCGTCTCTCCCGTGTTCCACCTGCGCAAAAGCCAGCCTTGCATCGAATACCCACGCCACGCACTGTGACACGCCTTGGGCAAAGACCGTCTTCGCAACATCGACGCTCGCGCGAAAACGAATGCGCGGCCCGTCGTGGAAATCGATTCCGAAACGCAACCCGACCCCTCCGAGCCCTCCTCGACGCGCGCAGCCCGCATGACGCGCGCGTGCCGGGAATGTTTCGCTTTCGCAGCCGACGACGAGCTGGAGGCGGATCGCCGCGTCGCCAGCGTATCATCGGCCGCACGCAAAACGTACGCCGAAGTTGACGAAACCGTAACGTTGGCACTCTCAGCTTGACAGTGCTAATCAAACGATTTATAATGAAAGCGTACAGAAAACCGCACAGATTGGGACTTAGATTTTATATGTCCCGCACACGTTGAGGAGATGATTGGTATGGCCATGTTGATGCCCATGCGGAGGAACCGCAACCTGCTGAGCGAGCTTATGTCCGACCCGTTCGACGCGTTCTTCGATGCCGCCACCGCGCCCGTGCAGGCGATGCAGAAGATGTCGCCCTCGCTCATGCGCACCGACATCAAGGAAACCGATGCCGGATTCGAGCTGACTATCGACCTGCCGGGCTTCAAGAAAGACGACGTCCAAGCCGAACTCAAGGACGGCTACCTCACCATCGCCGCGCAGACGCAAAGCGAAAGCGAGGACAAGGACGAGAAGGGCACGTACGTCCGCAAGGAGCGTTTCAGCGGCAAGTGCAGCCGCACGTTCTACGTGGGCGACGACATCGAAGAGGACGACATCCGCGCGAAGTTCGAGGACGGCGTGCTGAAGATCGCCGTTCCGAAGAAGCAGGAGCAGCCCAAGCTCGAAGAGAAGAAGACCATCGCCATCGAGGGCTAGCCCTCAGAGGCGCGATGCGCCTTCCCTGTTAACCACCCCTCCTCTGCACGCCGCAGCGCATCCCCTCCCCCGCGCTGCGGCGTGGCCTTTCGGGTCCTCCTCGCACCCGTGTCCATCCGCACGCCGCCGTCGCGCTGGCAACACGTCGTCGCACGCTGGTCGCACGTCGATCGCACGCCTATCGCGCACCGGCCGCGCTTCCGAAATGCGGCTGCCAAGCGCCGCGCAAGACGAACCGCGTGGCCGCCTGCCATCGCACACCTGCAAGGCTGCGCGCCGCATTCCTTTCCTCTTCGTCCGGTGCAAACATCCCGGTGCGCCATGGGGCCCCTTCCACTCTGCCGTCCAAGCACGTCACACCTCAAGCAGCCCACTCAAGAGGGTTCGCACGCCCGTCGCCCGTGCGGGCACGTCGCACCCGCGCCTTTCGTCACCCGCCCGCGCGCGGCGCGCCCAGCGTGCCGCTTGCCATCCCCGCCTGAGCGTGCCGCACTCACCGTCGTTGCCACGCCCACCGCCATCGCGCGCCTTCGCGCATGCGCCCTGCGGCGCGAATGCCCGTCCCACCAATCGCTCGCATGTGCGCGCACGCCCCTCGTCGGATGTTTCACGTGAAACATCTGTTCCTGCTGTATGATGGCGCAGACGAGCCGAACGCGAAAGGAGGAGCATGGACGATGCGACGAGACGCGCAGCGGAAACGCTTCGCGCATGGATAGCCGACACCCCTCCCGGCGGCATGGTGTTCTTCGGCGGCGCGGGCGTGTCCACCGAAAGCGGCATCCCCGACTTCCGCAGCCCGGACGGCCTCTACGCGCAAAAGCATCGGTACCCGCCCGAACAGATGGTCAGCCGCAGCTTCTTCGACGCGCACCCTAGCGAGTTCTTCGACTTCTACTGCGAACGCATGCTCGCGCTCGATGCCGAGCCGAACCGCGCGCACCGCGCACTCGCCGAACTCGAACACGACGGCACGCTGCGCGCCGTGATCACCCAGAACATCGACGGGCTCCACCAAAAAGCCGGCAGTCGAAACGTGCTTGAACTGCACGGCAGCGTGCTGCGCAACGCCTGCATGGGCTGCGGCGCTCCCTACTCGGTCGAACGGCTGCTCGACCTGCGCGCCGCGAACCCCGACGGCGTGCCGCGTTGCCCCGCATGCGGGCGCATCGTGAAGCCCGCAGTCGTGCTGTACGAAGAACCCCTCGACGAGCGCACGCTTCACGAGGCGATAACCGCAATCGCGCAGGCCGATCTGCTCGTGATCGCGGGGACGTCGCTTTCGGTCTACCCGGCCGCCGGGCTCATCGATGTCTTCCAAGGAAGCCGCCTCGTCATCGTCAACCGCACGCCCACGCCGCGCGACCGCCACGCCGATCTCTGCATCGCCGCGAACGTCGGCGACGTGCTCGATTTCCGATAGGACGGCATCCGTCCCCGCCCGCCCTCAACGCCGCACCGCCCCCCGCTTGAGAACAGGAGCCAACATGCCTCGCACATCCAACACGTCAGAAACCGCCATTCCCCGGCTCGTCGGCATTCGCCAGGTGTCCGACGGATGGATCAAGAAGTACGTCCTCGCCTACGCCATGCCCGACGGTTCGACATACGAGTACGAAAGCGCCTCGCGCAAGAGCATCGACGCCTACCGTGCCGAACTCGAAGGAAACGCGCGCGGAGAGCGGCCCATCGCGGACGCCGTCTGCATCGTGCCGCAGACGCCTGACGGAAACCTGCTGCTCATTCGCGAGTTTCGGTACCCTCTCAACAGCTGGTGCATCGCGTTTCCCGCCGGGCTCAAAGAACCGGGCGAAAGCTTGGCCGCTTGCGTCGATCGCGAGCTGCGCGAGGAGACGGGCTACGCCCTGCGCGCGGAAGCCGACTGCGCGAACGCACCAGCGCTTGAACCGCTGCCGCAGGCGGGCTACTCGTCCACCGGCCTCACCGACGAAACGGTGCATGTCGTATTCGCCCAGGTGGAACGGGTGTCCACCGCGCAGCCCGAACCCAACGAGTTCATCGAGCCGTTCCTTCTGGCCATCGAGGACGTCCCCCGCTTCCTCGCCGAGAACCGAACCCCCATCGGCACCCGCGCCCAGCTCGTGCTCGAAACCTTCGCCCGCCGCCGCTAGCCGCTCCGACGCACGACGCTCGCGCAGCGCAAGGAGGAGCCGTCAAGCGCATGTGAATCCTTAATCTGCCGTGATGTTCTCGGCCTCTTCTTCCAACCGCAAAAGCAGCTCGGCTTGCGAGTGCACGCCGAGCTTGCCGTAGAGGTTGCGCATGTGCGTCTTCACCGTCGATTGGCTCACGACCAGCTTTTCGGCTATGTAGGGCGCACGATAGTTTTGCGCGAGCAGAACGAGAATCTCCCGCTCGCGAGGCGTGCAGTCGAATCGGTCGGCCACTGTTTTGCAGCGCTTTTCGAGGCTGGCCCGCATCGCCTCGGCCGCCGCAGCGCGCACGGCCTCGCGTCGTCCCGACTGCCGCTGCAGAATCATGAAGGACAAAAGACCCCCGCCAACAAACGACGCAAGTACCACAACAGCAGTCAGGGCCGCATACGCAGATTTCTGAAGAGCCCCCTCAAGGCCAACGAACAAAGCCCGCATCGCAATCATGAACGCAAAGGAGGCGAGGAGATACACCGAGGCGCTGCTCCCGCGAGGCCTTTCGGGAAACAGAAACGGAGTCATCATGATGTAGAACAGGGTGACCTTGTACGTGGAATCCACGATGAGCATGTGCAGAAACCACAGGTCGTCCGAAGTTTGCGCTGTGTAGAACGACACGAACGTCACCGGAAGCACGAACAGCTCGTACACCAAAACAAAGCTCTGGCTCCACACGTGTCTGACCACCAACAACGCGATCAACCCCGCCAAAACGATCCCGCACCCTATGGAAGCCTGGATGAGAGAGGACATGGCGGCATCCCCTTGCAACCCCATCCACGACGACTGGGACATCACCATGGGCCCGCGGCACACCAAAGGCAGAGTCACCAGGCCGACAGCGACTGCGCGGTCTTTCGTTGACGAACATGCAAACCGCGGAAGCGATCGCCGCAACCCATCCGCGTCCGCACCGCTTTTCGCCCCCTCTTCGACAACCCGAGGCCGATACGCAACAAAAAGCCCTCCGGCAAGCAAGGGCAACATGCCCAGCAACGCACGAGCCACCCCACTTGAGAAAAACGCCAAACCCGAAGTCGCTGCGCCCGACAGCATGCAGGAAAGCGCGACCGCAAACCCAGCGCGACGGGCGCCCAGCGAAACGAGCCGTTCGCCCCAGAGCACCACGAGCATGCCGGTGCTCGCTCGATACGTCATGAGCACGCCGAGCGTCACGCCATCGTCCTCCAGCGGCGCATAAAGAAGCAATCCCGTGGAAGCCAGCACCAAAAGCGCCACGATCGTCCGCACCGCACGGCTGTCCCCCAGGCGCAACGCGGGCCGCGCCCATTGCCAAGCGACAATCGCCAGCATCACCGTCGCTTCCACGATGTACGGCAGCGGGGCGAACATGGAGAAGCTCACGTAACGCGCCACCGGCATGCGCTGGATCTCCAGCACCATGAACGCGCACGCAAGCCCCACGATGGCGAGAACGACACCGGGAGTTTCCCGAAAAAACCGATGAACAGAACGCAGCATCTCCGCTCCTTCCCCAAGACACGTTTATATCAGAAAACCGGGATGAATCGCACGTCCATCAGCAAGTTCATACCGTTTGTAGGAAGAGCGGACGAGCCGATCCTGATAGGTTTTCGAAGGGCGGGCAGGGCAGAACCGCGCAAAACGGATGCCCTTTGCTCAAGACGGCACACCGACAGAAAAGGAGAGGGATATGGAACTGAACCGCCGAGACTTCCTCAAGGGAGCGTTTGCCACCGGCATCGTGGCCACAGGAGCGGGATTGGCCGGGTGCGCGCCATCTGCGCCCGACAGCCCCGCGCAAACCGACGAAGCCGCCTACCCCGCAGGACTTCAGGCCAGCGATTTCGAAGAATCGCCTGTCGAACTGGCTCCCATCACCGAGTTCGCCGAAGAAAAGACTTACGACGTGGTGGTGGTCGGCGCAGGCACAGGCGGCGTGCCGGCCGCACTGTCAGCGCTCGAGGAGGGAGCGAGCGTCGCCGTACTCCAAAAGGAATCGAAGCCCATCGCGCAAGGAGGCACGTGCACAGGCGTGCTGCTCGACCAAAGCGACGAGCAAGGCGTGATGAACTATCTGCAAGGCTATCTGGAAGATTGCCGCTGGCGCGCCGACCGCAAACTCGCCGAAACGTACTGCAAGTACTCAGGCGAGGCCATCCGCTGGACGCAGGTGCGCACCGCCGAAGCGGGCTTCCCTCCCTACACGGTGCGCCCCACGGCCGTGACCGAATACGACGACGGCTCGAAGTGCGCCCGCCGCAGCATCATGTTCGGGCCGAAGCCGTACAACAACGGCACGATGGTGGAGCATTTGGCCGAGTTGGCCGCAAGCAAGGGCGTCGAATTCTTTTACTCCACCCCGGGCGTACAGCTAATCACCGACGAAAACGGAGCGGCGACGGGGGTCGTCGGCAAGAACGGCTCCTCGTACATCAAGTTCAACGCCACGAAGGGCGTCGTCCTCTCCACCGGCGACTACCAGAACAACCAAAGCCTCGTGGAGCGCTACTGCCCCGACGTGAAGGAGTTCGACCGCAAGCAGAGCAACAAGACCGGAGACGGCATCCTCATGTCCATGGCCATTGGCGCAGGCCTCGTTCCCGTCGGACACGCCCACATGATGCACGACTTTGACTCCGGCCCCATGTACAACGAGCCGTTTTTGGCAGTCAACGAGAACGGCGAGCGCTTCATGAACGAGGACTGCGTATTCGAAGAGGTGAACTGCGTGCTGCGCAACCAGCCAAAACCCGGTTGGTACTCGCAGATCTTCGACGACGACTACGTCGCCCAGGTCACCGAGTGGGGCGGCAAGCCCACCGACCAGGAGGCCATCCGCGTGTACATGCCCGATGTGGAAATGGACCGCTCGGCTGAAAGCGGCGCGAACGTCCTCGAAGGCTTCATCGACACGCACTGCTGCGACACTTTGGACGAGCTGGCAGACAAGTTGGGCATCCCCGCCGACGCACTCAAAAAATCGGTCGAACGATACAACGAGTTGTGTGAAGCCGGGTTCGATGCGGACTTCGGCAAGCAGGCCAAGTACCTGAAAAAGATCGAAAAGGCGCCGTTTTGGGGCATCCACAAGCATGTGCGCGTGTCGGCTCTGTGCGCCGGCGTCACCGTCAACGAGAATTATCAGGCGCTGCGCACCGACGGCACGGTCATCCCCAACCTCTGGGTGACGGGGTTCAGCGCCGGACAGTTGTGCGGCAGCCCCGACTGGTCCATGTATCAAGGAGGCATGTCAGCCGGTCATTGCATCATGACGGGCCGTATCTGCGGAATCCAAGCCGCAACAGGCGGCAACCTCGAGTCTGCCCACCCCGTCACTGAAGCCGACGTGGAAGCGATTTCCTAAACGCACCTCTCTGCGTTGGTCCTTTTCGGGCGCATGCGGCCTGCATCGTTTCGTCCGGATCGCATGCGCCCGACGACGGTCCTGTCGCATCTCGCGACGCAACAGGACCGTCGAGCATGCGCCTAACGTCGATTGATCACCTGGATCTGCAGGCCCTCCATCACATCGAGGGCCTTCTCGTTGAGGGAGGGGTCGAACGAAGCCGTGCACGCGGCGTCCACGATGACGGGCACCTCGGGACACGCCGTCTTCGCCAGGACGGCGTTCGCGATCACGCAGATGTTCGACACGAGCCCCACGAGCTCGATGCTCTCAAACGGCGCGCGGCCCAGCTCTTCGGCGGCCTTCTGGGCCGTACGCAGCCAGTCGAACAGCCCTTCCGAACCGAACGTGGGCTTGTCGAACACCGCCGTCGCGCGGTCGAGCAACCCCGCAACCGATCCGTGCAGGTCATGACCGGGCGTGCCGTCGATGCAATGCTCAACGGGCAGGTTGCGCCCCTCCTGCGTATTCAGGTAATCGCGCCTGTGAGTGTCGAAGGTGAACACCACCTCGTCGTACGCATCGTAATATGCGCGGATCTTCTCCGCGATGGGCCCTTCGAGGCGCTCCGCTCCCGAGAAGCCCAGCGCCCCGTCCACGAAATCGTTCTGGAAGTCCACCACCACGAGCAGCCGTTTCATGCCATCCCCTGTCGTCTTAGTCGAGCCGCGCCAACTGAGCGCGCGCCTTGTCCAGCTGTGCTTCGACGTCGACCCCCACGATGTCGAGGCCCTCGGCCGCCACGAACCTCGTCTCGGGGATACCGAACATCTTCGCGATGCCGCACACGTACTCGTAGCCGAAGTTCGCCCCTTCCACGAAGCCGCCGCACGTCGTGATGTACGTGATGCGGCGCGCGCGGCAGATGCCCTCGCACCGAGCGTCCTCGGTGTAGTGGAACGTGAGGTCGCACACGCTCACATGCTCGAAGTACACCTTGAGCGCCGCCGGAAACGACAGATCCCAGTACGGCGCGCCGATGACGATGTCCTCGGCCTCCGCGAATTGGCGCGACAACGCGAACAAGGGGTCGTCCCATGCGCCAGCGGTCTGCTGAGCCATGCGGCGCGCCACCATCTCGGCATCGAAGGGACGCAGATCGAGGCTCGCCAGGTTCACCTCCGCAACGTCGTCGCCGCGCGAGGCCAGGTATTCCCGACACAGGACGAGCGTGCGCGAGTCCTCGCCACGCAGACAGGCGTTCACGAACAAGATGGTCATAGCGTCTCCTTCGCCCGAGACTCGATTCAAACATGCACGCAGCATGATACCGCGTCGGACGATCGTCCGACGCGGCGAATACGGCGAACGCGGCGCACGGCTAGGCGAAGCGAAGCGCGTGGGTGAAGCCGGCCCAGCTGAGGGGGTCGGTGTCGCGCACGAAGGCGCCGAACGTCGGCGCGTGGACATAATGCGTGCCGCCCTCGTTGCAAGCGATGCCCACGTGCCCGTTGTAGCCGTCGCCGTAGCTGATCCACAGCACGTCGCCCGGGCGCGCCTCCGAGACGGGCACCCGTGCGGCGGCGGCATAGTACTGCGCCTCGGTCTGGTGCGGCACCGAGATTCCCACCTGCCGATACGCCCACGTCACCAAACCCGAGCAGTCGAAGGCGTCGGGGCCCTCCGCACCCCACACGTACGGGCAGCCAATGCGCGAGAGCGCGTAATCCACCACGGAGCCTTGCGACGGAATGCTCGACACCGCCGATCCCGAACTGTACGCGTACGTGCGGCGGGCCTCGGCTTCGGCTGCAGCCGCCGCGGCTGCGCGCTCAGCCTCCTGCTCCTGCTCGAGCAGTTGCTGCGCCTCGGCGTCAAGCTGCGCCACCAGCTCTTCGAGCGACGCAATGGTGGCTTCGGCCTCCTGCTTGACGCGCGCCGCCTCGTCAGCCTTCTCGGCGGCGATGCGCTCCTGCTCCTCAAGCTCGACTTTCGCAGCCTCCACTTCGGCGCGCAGGTCCTTGGTTTCCTGCACCATGGCGGCATCGTTGTCGTTGATGTTCTTGAGCAGGTCCCAGTTCGTGACGAACTCCTCGAACGACGTGGCGCCCAGCACGAAATCGAGCAGCGTGGACTGGCCCGTGCGGTACATGCCGCGCGCCCGCTCGCCCAACCGCTCCTGCAGATCGGCGATCTTCGCATTGGCCTCGTCGATGCGAAGCTGCGCGTCGGCGACCGCCTGGACGGCGGCCTCGTGCTCGTCGAGCGCCTTGTAATAGGAGTCCGACACCACTTCCAACTCGTCCTGCATCGCCAAGATGCGTGCGCGAACGGCCTCGGCCTCGGCCATCTTGTCGGCAGACGTGGGATCGGCGAAGGCAAGCCCTGGCCGCAGCACCGCTGCTGCGCCAAGTGCGGCTGCCCCCAGAAGAAACGTGCGGCGATCCACGCCGCGCGCAGATTGTGTCATGTGCGATACCTCCTTGCGTTCTTGCGACCGTTCGGTTGCAATCGCACCACGACTATATCACGAACACGCAACAGCCCGCCAAAACCCTGGCACATCTTCATGCTTCGTTCGTATTACCAGGTGAATAGCTTGTTTCTGGATCAAGTTCGCCCGATCGCGCCGTGTTTTGCAGGATCAGTACGAATGAAAACGGCCCTGCAAAACACGCCCCTTCCCTTTGCGTCGTCGGGGCGAAGCGACGGAGGGCGTTGTCGCTCGGAGCGAGCGGTTTAGCCGTGAAAATCGACCGATCCGAGCGACAACGAGGAGGGAGCAAGAAGCGGAATCGCAGCAGTTGGCTCGGTAGAGGGGCCGGGGCGAATGGCCGGCCCGGCAGGGACGGCCAACTCGGCGACCTTTCTGGAGGAACAACCAGTTCAGCAGCGCGGCGCGCCCGCATCGTCGAGCACGTTGAGGGCGGCGTTGTAGCCGCCGGCGCCATAGGAGAGGCACTTCGACACGCGGGCGATGGTGGTGGCCGACGCGCCCGTGGCCTCCTCGATGGCCGCGTAGGACTTGCCGGCATCCAGCTGGCGCGCCACGGCCAACCGCTGCGACGTCTCTTTGATCTCGCGGATGGTGAACAAGTCCTCCAGCAGCGAGAAGATCACATCCTCGTCGTCGAGCGCGGCCAGCACCCGCAGAAGGTCCTCCACTTCGGACGTGCGCAACTCGCTCATCGGCACCCCTCCTCGATCCTCATAAGCCCGTACTCGATGGAATCCACCAGCGCGTTCCACGACGCCTCGATGATGTTCTCGGACACGCCCACGGTGCCCCAGCTGTCGCGGCCGTCGCGCGTGGTGATGACGACGCGCGTGATGGCGTCGGTGCCCACGTTCTCGTCGAGGATGCGCACCTTGTAGTCCACCAACTCCATGTCGGCCACCTGGGGATAGAACGCGCCGATGGCCATGCGCAGCGCGGTGTCGAGCGCGCCGACGGGGCCCGCGCCCTCCCCTGTCGCCACGAAGCGCTCGCCGCCCACGTGGATCTTGATGGTGGCCTCGCTCATGGCGTCCTTCGCAAGCGCGCCGGTGTCCTCGCGGTCGTCCACGATGACGCGGAAGCTCTCCAGCGTGAAGTGCGGCCGATACGCGCCCAGGTGGCGCTTGAGCAGCAGCGCGAGCGAGCCGTCTGCCGTCTCGTAGGAGTATCCGGCCGCTTCGCGCTCCTTGATGTTATCGAGGATGGCCTGAACCTTCTCGGCGTGCGCGCTCAAATCGACGCCGAGGCCGCGCGCCTTCGCCACAAGCGACGCCTTGCCGGCCAGTTCGCTCACCAGCATGCGCTGCGTGTTGCCCACGCTTTCCGGGGGCGTGTGCTCGTACGCCTCGGGGAAGCGCGCGATGGCGCTAGCGTGCAAGCCGCCCTTGTGGGCGAACGCCGACGCGCCCGTGTACGGATGGTGCGCCGGCACCGACACGTTGCACGCCTCTGCTACGAACTGGGACACGCTCGTCAGCTCGCGCAGGTTCTCAGGCCCGACGGTGACGCGCCCCATCTTCAATTCGAGGTCGGCGATGACGGTGAGCAGGTCGGTGTTGCCCACGCGCTCGCCGAAACCGTTCACCGTGCCCTGCACCTGGGTCACCCCGGCGCGCACGGCCGCCAGCGTGTTCGCCACGGCGCACCCCGAATCGTTGTGGCAGTGGATGCCCAGCTGCTGACCCGGCAGCGCGGCGGCCACGGCGGCTGCGATCTCGCCCACCTCGAACGGCAGCGCGCCGCCGTTCGTCTCGCACAAGTCGATGGAGTCGGCACCGGCTTCGCTGGCCGCGCGCACGCAGGAAAGCGCGTAGTCGGGGTTGGCCTTGTAGCCGTCGAAGAAGTGCTCGGCGTCGAACACCACCGTCAGCCCTTGGCGTTTGAGAAAGGACACCGAGTCGCGGATCATGCGCAGGTTCTCGTCGAGCGTGGTGAGAAGCGCGCGCGTGACCTGCGCGTCCCACGTCTTTCCCACGATGGTGGCCACCGGCGCCCCGCTGGCGACGAGATCCGCAAGGCCCTGGTCCTCCTCGGCCGCCACGCCCTTCTTGCACGTGGAGCCGAACGCCGCGATGCGCGCATGCCGAAGCGGCATGGCCTGCACGCGCTGGAAAAACGCGATGTCCTTCGGGTTCGACGCGGGAAAGCCGCCCTCGATGAAGTCGATGCCGAACGCATCGAGTCGCTCGACGATGCGCAGCTTGTCCTCAAGCGACAGCGTGATGCCCTCGCACTGCTCTCCGTCGCGCAACGTGCTGTCGTAGGTGAGGATGCGATCCACGAATGCTCCTTTGCTTCGGTGGAAGAGGCGTGACGCGAGCGGAAACGCTCCGGGCAGACGATTCGCGCCGAAGGCGCGAACGCAAACTCCCAGGCCGACGCCGATTCGCGCGGAGCGCGAAAACAACCGCGCAGGTTGGCGCAGTGTGTCAGCGAGGGGCGCCGAGGTGCGTCGAATTCGTGGGATCGCGCAGGCGACGCGTACTTCGGTACGCGAGCCTGCGGGATCGCGCGAAGGCGGCGTGCCTCGGCGCCCCGCAGCGTCGGCGGGCTCCGTCGTTCGACAGAACGACGGAATCTCCGAGCGTCGGCGGGTTCCGACGGCTGTTACGCCGTCGGAACTTCAGTCAGCCATTCCGCGTACTCTTCGATGTTGCCGTACGCCACGTCGAAGAAGCGCTCTTGCAGCGCGCGGGTGACCTCGCCGGGTTTGCCGATCTCGCGGCCGTCCACGCTGCCGATGGGCGTGAGCTCGGCAGCCGAGCCGGTCATGAACACCTCGTCGGCGATGTAGAGGTCGGCGCGCGTCAAGCTCTCCTCGATCGCGGGAATCTCCAGATCGTCGGCCAGGCACAGCACCGTGTCGCGCGTGATGCCCTCCAAAAGGCCGTCGGACAAAGGCGGCGTGGACAGCACGCCGTCGCGCACGACGAACAGGTTCTCCCCGGTGCCCTCGCACACAAGGCCCTGCTCGTTGAGCATGATGGCCTCGGCATAGCCGTGCTCCTTGGCCTCGAGCTTCGCCAAGATGGAGTTCATATACGACGCCGTGGCCTTCACCGCGGGAGGAATGGAGTTGTTCGTGCGCTGGCGCCACGATGACACGCCCACGGACACGCCCCTCTCAAGCGCATCGGCCCCCAGATACGAGTCCCACGGCCACACGGCGATGGCCACGTCCGTCGGCGCGCCCGTGGGGTCGACGCCCATCACGCCGTAACCGCGGTACACGATGGGACGAATGTAGCACGACGGCAGCTTGTTCGCGCGGATGACCTCCACCGTGGCGTCGCACAGCTCGTCCACCGTGTAAGGCAGATCGATGCAGGCGATCTTGCAGCTGCGATGAAGGCGCTCCATGTGATCGCGCAAGCGGAAGACGTAGCTTTTCTTCGTCGTTGGGTTCTGATAGCAGCGAATGCCCTCGAAGACGCCGGAACCGTAATGCAGCGAGTGGGACAACACATGCGTGGTGGCCTCTGCCCACGGGATGAGTTCGCCGTTTTTCCAGATGTAGTCGACTTCCGTGATGTCTGCCATTGATCCGTCCCTTCTCGCTGGCCCCTGACGTGCGGTTTCCTATGTGACGCGTTCGCTCATTGTACTCCAATAGGCTAAAGCGCACGAGCGTTTCCGGCGAAGTGTCGCTTTTTCGACGAAAGCGACAGAAAGGAGAGGCCGAAGCGCCTTCCGCATCCGCGAAACGACAGAGCGCGAGCGCGGAAAGGGGGTCGCGACGCACAACCCAGCCGTTCGACGTTCGCTTTGCGTCGCGTCTCGGCTGAGCGCAAAATACAGCGGGGCGCACCATCGCAGTCGCGTCGCAAGCGAAGCTCTTCGACCTCCGGAGCGCACCGCCTCTCTTGCACTCAGCGCTCCCTTCGCGATCATCACCGCCGAGCCAAGGCCCCAAGCCTTGCGACGGCGAGGCGAAAGGCCCTTTCCGCACTCGAAAACCGAGGGCGTACGCCCGCTCCGTCTCGGCCTCGTGCGGAAAACGCCTCGCCAAGAGAGCGCTTCCCCAAGAAGCGTCCCTTCGCAACGCGACCTGGCGAAAAGCGCCGAGAACGAGGCTGCGATCAGCCCTTCGCAAGCGAGCGCAAAGAGGCGAAAGGCTTCCGACACCTCGTCGCCCGCTCGGCGATAAACCACAGCATCTTCACCACTTTGAGAATGGCTCCACTACACTATGCAGCCATCCGCGCATGACGCGGCATCTTGGTTCCCAAGGAGATTGGAATATGGCTCTGCATTCTTGGCTTGCGCGCCCGCAACGACGCCTGGGGCCGTTCGGGCTTGTCGTGCTGCTCGTCGTAGGAGCGCTTGTCACGCCCCTCTCGCTCGACATGTACACGCCGGCCGTCCCGCACATGACCGAGTTCTTCGGCACGTCCGAGGCCATGGTGAACCTCACGCTCGTGGGATACTTCCTGTTCTTCGCCGTGGGGCTGCTGATTTTCGGTCCTGTGAGCGACCGCTACGGGCGCAAACCGGTGCTCGTGGCGGGCATCCTCGCCTACGCGCTGGCCAGCGCCGCATGCGCGCTCTCGACCTCCATCGGCATGCTCATCGCGATGCGCGTGCTTCAAGCGCTGGGCGCGGGCGCGGTGAGCGCGGTGTCCACCGCGGTGGTGAAGGACGCCGTCGTGCCCGAGCGGCGCGAGACGCTGCTGTCGCTCGTGCAAGTGATGTTCGTGGTGGGGCCGGTGCTGGCGCCGGTGGTGGGCGCGCTCGTTTTGCAGGTGGCCGACTGGCGCATGACGTTTTGGGTGCTCGCCGGCATCGGCGCGGTCTGCAGCGCGCTGGCCCTGCTGTTCGACGAAACGCTGCCCGCCGACGAGCGCTACGAAGGTTCGGTGACGGGCAGTCTGAAGCAGCTCGGCGTGGTCGCGCGCAACAAGGGGTTCTCGGCGTTCCTCGGCATCGTGGGGTTGTACAACCTGCCGTTCATGGCCTACATCGCCGTGGGATCGTATGTCTACATCACGTTTTTCGGGCTTTCCGAGCTGGAGTACAGTCTGTACTTCGCCGTCGCAGCGCTGCTGACGGTGCTCGGGCCGTTCGCGTGGCTTGCGGCCTCGCGATTCGTGTCGGCGCGGCGCTTCACGGGCATCCTTCTCGGCGTCGGGCTTGCGTCCGGCCTGGCCATGCTGGCCGTAGGCGAGCTGTCGCCCGTGCTCTTCTGCCTGACGTTTCTCGCGTTCGCCCTCGCCGAAGCGGCCGTGCGCCCCTACAGCACGAACATCTTGCTGTCCCAGCAAGAGGGCGACACGGGAGCGGCCTCGTCACTCATCAACTTCGCCCACACGGCCATCGGCTGCGTGGGCATGCTCGTCGCGGTGCTGCCGTGGCCGAACTTCGTGACGGGCATCGGCATCATCATCGTGGCGTCGATGGGCGTCGGCATCCTCGGCTGGATCGCGCTTCTGCGCTCGCGCGTGCCGCTTGCGGGCATCAAGGACGACGAGGCCGGAAGCGTCGGCGCGACGGTCCTCGACCTGCGCTGACGTCCGCGAGGCTATCCGCGCAGCACTTCGAGGGTCGTGCGCCCGAAGCGCAGTTCCGCATCCCACACCTCGAACGCCAGCAGCACTTCGTCCCCAACAGGCTTCCGCGCCTCGTCGAACGCGGCGCGGAAGCATTGCTCAAGCGTCTCCCCTTCGATGCGATGCCCCGCATACACGCGGCCATCGGGCAGTTCGACAAGCGGAACGCGGCTCGCCTCGCCGGGAAGCGGGCGCGCCTCGAGCACCACCTGCCACGAGCGCTCCCCCGTCTGGCCGTCCGCGCGCCACATCATCCCCTGCAGGAACAACGGCACGAGCCCGACTTCCCTCGCCCGAACGTACAGCCCGGTCGCAGCTTTCGCATAGCGTCTCGCGTCGAAGCCGTCCTCCGACCACGGGGACGAAAGGAACGTCCGCGCGCCAAGGATCCTCTCATACGGCGCAGGGAGCAACCTGCATGCGTTTTGGGCTGCGGATCCTTCTCGGTACTCGTCCAACGTCATGAGGATGGCCTCGGTTTCGCGCAGCTTCTTCGCAGCCAAGTCGCGCGCCCGATCGAGCAGCGCCGACACGTCCATGACGCCCTGATCCGACACGTAACCGGACAGTTCGCGCAAGGGAACGCCCAGCTGCACGCACGACACGATAACATCCAGCTCGCCCATCTGGCGCATCGTGTAATAGCGGTACCCCGTCTCGGGGTTCACGTAGGCGGGGCGCAGCACGCCCACGCGCTCGTAATAACGCAGCGCCTTCACGCTCACGCCTTTGAGATTCGCCACTTCGCCGATGGACAGCAGGTCGTTTCGCATGGCCCTCCCCCGATCCACCGTTGACTCTACCCTTGGGGCATAGTTTAGGATACCTGCTCGCGACATTCCAGGGACGCCTCCGGGCCGGACGGCGCGGAGGCGTCCCGCATCGTTTGCTGGAAGATGCCGACACGAAAACGGAAGCGAAAGGTCTAGCGCCCTGCGTTCTCTATTCTTCCAACAAAGCCGTTTGCCCAAACCACTGCGTCGTCTACGCTCGGCTCGACGGGAAGACCCGCCGCCTGCGCCGCGTACAACGCCTCCCAACCTTCGCCCTTCGCAACAGCTGGAGGCCACGTCTGCGCCTTGCGGTAGGCGAACAGCCTTACGCACGTTCTTCGGACTTCGGCCAAGTCCACGTGCGCATTAGCCGCGATAAGCTGCAAATCCACCAGGTCGCGGGCGCGATCACCGCCTCCTGTGACGGCATGGATCTTCTGGGCGATTTGATGGGAAAGGGGCATGAGCGGCACCTTGCCGGGTGCGGGAAAACCCATCTCCGCAAGCGTTTCGGCGGCATCCTCCAGCTCGACCCAGTCGATAGCCTCGGCATCGCCTATCTCGTTGTGTCCGACCTCCAAGGGCACCGTGCACCAAGGCTTGCCGTTGTACGACAGCTTCACGTCAAAGGGCCGCATCACGTATTCCTGCGGAACCCCTTGGGGTTGCGCCGGCTCACGCGCAACGATGCGCCCGGTGAACCCTTCCCAGCCTTGCGCGAGCGCTTCCGCGAGCTTTTGGGCGTAGATTTCCGGATCGGTTGCCGTAGCGGTGTCCAGATCGGTGGTGAACCTGGTCGCCGCGTTGCCGAAGCGCATCTTGAGGGCGCTACCCCCTTTCACCACGCCATCAGGAAGCATCTGCGCCACGACGGCGTTCGCCACGAGGGTGCGCGTCCTCACATACCCCTCGGGCGATCCGTCGCTCGCCCTCCGGATGGCATTGTCCAGATGCCGCATGCTGCTCGGCCTTTTCGTCATGCCCCAAGCTCCTCCACAAGTCTATCCCGCTCGCTTGGCGTCAAGTACCCTAAGCGCGAAGCCTCCTCGACCGCCTGTCGAGCCCGAGACGCCCCCATCGTCTCGGCAGCAGCTCTGATGGCATCCGCCACAGGCTGGGACGGCACCCCTTCGTAATGCGCGATCTGCGTCTTCGGTTGGCGCTCCATCACAAGCGTGCCCTCGCCGAGGCGCCTCCTCACCCTGCCGGAGGACGCAATCCACATGCGCGCGGGGTCGATAGGGGCAAGCCTTAGAAGGGCCACGACCGATTCCCCATAAAGATACGCGTCCGCGCCGACGGACTTCACGGCGATCGCGTAAGGGGCAGCTTCCTGATAGGGCCAAACGGGCATCCGGTAGACGCCCCGTGCGACGCGCCGGAGCTTCCCCCTTCGAGCAAGCTGGACCAATTCCGCATTCGATACGCCGATCTCCCTTGCTTCGGTGGAGGTGATCAGCCCGAAATCATCCACCGCATCGTATATGTCATCGATCTTTGCCATGTCAAAAGTATAGCGTATTTGTACTACTTTTGACATATTGGGAAACGCAGATCATCAGAAGCTTGCCATTGACTCTACCCTTGGGGCATAGTTTAGGATACCTGCTCGCGACATTCCAGGGACGCCTCCGGGCCGGACGGCGCGGAGACGTCCCGCATCGTTTGCCGGAAGGAGGCCCATGACGCCCTACGTGCTGCTCGGCATCGCCATCGCGTCGGAGGTGTTCGCCGAGGCCATGATGAAGCTGTCGAACGGCTTCGAGAACAAAAAGCCCATCATCGGCATCATCGCCGGGTACTTGGTGGCGTTCTACCTGATGGCGCAGACCTTGAACGACCTGCCGCTCGGATTCGTGTACGCCGTGTGGACAGGCGCGGGCGTGGCGCTCACCGCCCTCATCGGCGCGGCGTTTTGGCATGAAGGGTTCAACGCGAAGAAAGCGCTCGGCATCGTCGCCATCATCGCGGGCGTCGTGCTTCTGAAACTGGGGGTGTGAGGCATGGGAAACCTGAAAGACCTGCTGGAGCGCGCGAACCCGTTCTTGCTGCTGAGCATCTCGATCGCCGCCGAGTTGTGCGGCACCACGTCGATGAAGGTGTCGCACGGGTTTTCCGATCCCTTGTTCACCGCCCTCACCATCTGTGCGTACGCGCTGGCGTTCAGCCTGTTCACCATCGTGCTGAAAAAGGTCCCGCTGGGGCTGGCCTACGGCATCTGGGGCGGCGTGGGCACGGTGGGCACGGCGGCCATCGGCATCGTAGCCTGGGGCGACCCCTTCGGCTGGGCCACCGCCTGCGGCATCGCGCTCGTGGTGGGCGGCATTGCGCTGCTGAACAAGGGCACGCAGGAGATCGAAGAGGCGCGCGCAGAGAATTAGAGCGCCCCCGCGAGGCACGCATCGGCCGCGATGCCGAGCATGGTAATTTTTTTCGAATATTTTTGTCATCGGGGGGTGCGGACGTTTTTCCGGACGGCCTAGGCGGCCAGCCCCAGCCGCCTCCTGCGGCCGGCTATCGTATCGTACACCTTGCGCCCTCCCTCGTCGAACGCCTTCAGCCTCCCCTCCCGGTAC